>NZ_CP035417.1:1427140-1740354 GCF_004123675.1 Leisingera sp. NJS204
ACAGCCCCGGTCACGCCGCCCGCTTCGCGCACCTGGGAGAATACGTCCTTTTCCTTCAGCCGGAACACATTGGCATTGCCGGTGCAGCCATGGATGGCAGGCGCCACACCGGTGTGGATCGAGGCATAGCAGCTGGCCGAGATCGACGGCAGCACAGCGCGCAGTTTCCAGACGCGGGCATCGCCGCTGTCGACCCAGCCTTCGAGGTTGCCGAACAAGCGGCGGAAGTTTCGCCACGGCACGCCGTCCAGAATGATGAGCAGGAGTTTGTTGTCCATTCGCCGAATCCCTTTTTCGCGCAGACTTGGTGCCGTATCATCGTGACGGTTTCTTGAATTGCCATTCAAAAAACGAAAGGATGGTCAGAAACCGGCATTTCGGCGGGAAGTTTCCTGGCTTTGCCGGGGAGAGGCCGGGCCGGGCTTAGAATGCGGTGGCAAGGACATAGACGCCGGCAAGCAGCAGGAGCCCGCCAGTGGAGTTAGCAAACAGGCGCGGGTTGCGGACATGCTTTTCCGCCAGCACATAAAGCGCAAGCCCGGCAATCCAGTAGAGGTTCATGATGCCGCCGGCAAACAGCAGCAGCATCAACGCCCAGCAGCAGCCGAGGCAAAAAACGCCGTGATGGGCGCCCATCAGTACAGCACCATCCAAACCTGTGCGGTTATGCGCGGTCAGAAATTGTACCGGCATCCGGCAATGAAATAGGCAGGCGTGCTTGTAGGGGGTAAACTGATAGGCGCCCGCCGCCAGCAACAACGCACCGCCAAGCGCGCGGCTGCTGAGCGACATCATGGGACCATAAGAGAGGCCCCACGATTCCAGCCACCATTGCAAGCTGGTGGCGATAATTGAAAAAACGGCCCAAGCCAGCAGATAACCGCCAAGAAACGCCAGACTCAGCAGCGGTGCCTGCTGCGGGCTGGAGCCGGCTTTCTTGATGGCCGTGTAGAGCAGCAGCACAGGCGCGGCACTGGGGGTCATCATGGCGACCATCATGATCCACCACATCAGGAAGATCAGCCCGGTATAGGCAGGCGTCCAGGCATCGTTCGCGCCCATCTGCATCGGTGCGCCAATCGGTCCGGCCATCCGTGTCATTTCTACCGCGGTCATGGTCATGCCAACGCCAAAAACAGTGTAAAACACGCTAAGCAGCACGATCAGGGCCACGGCGCCCAGCACCACTGCCTGGTCGTGGCGCGCCAACCGTTCCGCTGTTCCCTTTATGCGCAGTACCGGTGCCATGACCATCTCAGGCCGCGCGCTCAACGCCTCTGCCGGTCAGGTGCAGCTCGGCGATATGGGCGTGGGTTGCGCTGTTCTTGTCCAGGCTGATCGCTGCGTTGCGTGTCACGGTCGAACCGCTGGCCATGGCGGCCTCGGTGAATTCGAAGCCTTTCGGCAGCGCGATGCTGACGAAATGCGGATCCCCGGAAACGATATTGGCGATCGGCTGCACTTTGGTTTCGGCGTAATCGCCAACCTTGGCCGACCCGGTGCCGGTTTCGCGATCATAGTCCAACGAGATCGCGGCATGCAGCGTTTCGTGCTTGGTCGGGCTTGTCAGGCTGAACACATAGAACATGGTAGCGAATTCATCGGTGTCTTCGCCTGTCATGATCGCCTCCAGCGCGGCCCGCTGATCCGCGGTGGCGCGTTCGTCGATGATCATCTGCATCTGGCCGTTGCCCTCGTGCACGGCGCCCGGCCATTTATAGATCACCGCCGCATAAAGCCCGTCCAGCTGGACGCTGCCATAATGCCCCTTGTCGATACGGTAGGTCAGCATGGCTTCGCATGTGCCGTCCGTGGGCAGCTGTGAGAACTGGCACGGACACCCCGGATTGCAATTGCAGTTGCCGATTTCCTGTCCGTGAATGGCCCAATCTGTCATAGCAGCGCCTCCAGCCTTTTGCAGTCAAACAAAACTGCCCGATGACTTCAGGTTGGCCTGCAAAGCAAAAACAGCTGCACTCAGAAACAGAACATTATTTGCGGCTGGACCCGCCGCATTTCCCCGGTCCCGTCAAACTATCACAAAATGTCGAAGGCAGAAAAGAAAAAGCCCCCGCCCGGAACCGGGCAGGGGCGTATGACATAGTAAAAGATTACGGGATCAGTTGCCGGCGCTTTCCATCTTGCGGTGGGCGATCACCTCTTCCAGCCAGCCCAGCTTCATCTCGGGGACGGAACTCAGCAGCAAGTCGGTGTAATCGTCAAATGGCGGGCTCAGCACTTTGGACTTGCCGCCGTAGCGCTGCACCTTGCCCTGGTACATCACCGCGATGTTGTCGGAGATGGCGCGCACGGTTGCCAGATCGTGGGTGATGAACAGATAGGCCACATCCTCGATCTTCTGCAGGTCCAGCAGAAGCTTCAGGATGCCGTCCGCCACCAGCGGGTCCAGCGCCGAGGTGACCTCGTCGCAGATGATCATCTTGGGCTTGGCCGCCAGCGAACGGGCAATGCAGACACGCTGCTTCTGGCCGCCCGACAGCTCCGCCGGATAACGGTCCATGAATTTTTCGCCCAGCTCGATCTCGTCGAGCAGTTCGATGATCCGCTTCTTCTTTTCCGCGCCGCGGATGCCAAAGTAGAACTCCAGCGGACGGCCGATGATGGTGCCAACGGTCTGGCGCGGGTTCATCGCCACATCCGCCATCTGGTAGATCATCTGCAGCTCGCGCAAGTCCTCGCGGCTGCGCCCTTTGAGGTCGCCCGACAGGGTGCGGCCTGCGAATTCGATCTCACCCTCGCGCGGGGGCAGAAGCCCGGTGATGACGCGGGCCAGGGTGGATTTTCCGGAACCGGATTCGCCCACCACCGCCAGCGTCTGGCCGGGATAGAGATCAACATTCACATTGTGCAGCACGTCGAACTGGGTGCCCTTATAGCGCGCGGTGATGTTCCTCACGCTCAGCACCGGATCGGGCGTCGGGGCCTTTTCCTCGTGTTCGATGGAGCGGACCGAGACCAGCGCCTGGGTGTACTCCTCCTGCGGGTTGTTGATGATCTGGTCAACGGGGCCGTATTCCACGGTGTTGCCCATCTTCAGCACCATGATGTCGTCGCTCACCTGCGCCACAACCGCCAGGTCGTGGGTAATGTAGAGCGCGGCAACGCCGGTGTCGCGGATCGCTTCCTTGATTGCCATCAGCACGTCGATCTGGGTGGTCACGTCGAGCGCGGTTGTCGGCTCGTCGAACACCACCAGATCCGGCTCCGGGCACAGCGCCAGCGCGGTCATGCAACGCTGCAGCTGGCCGCCCGACACCTGGTGCGGGTAGCGTTCGCCGATATTGTCCGGATCCGGCAGGCCCAGCTTGGCGAACAGGGCGCGGGCGCGGGCTTCGGCGTCCTTGCGGGAGAACTTCTTCTGCTCCACCGCGGCCTCGACCACCTGGTCCATGATCTTCTTGGCCGGGTTGAAGGAGGCTGCCGCCGATTGCGACACATAGGTCACCTCGGCACCGCGCAGGCGCCGGATGTCCTTGTGACCGCTCTTGAGGATGTCTCGGCCGTTGACCCAGACCTCGCCGCCGGTGATCTGCACGCCGCCGCGGCCATAGGCCATGGACGCGAGACCGATGGTCGATTTGCCGGCACCGGATTCACCGATCAGCCCCAGCACCTTTCCGGGCGCAAGATCAAAGCTGACCCCGTGCACGATCTCGATATCGCGGGGGCGTTCGCCCGGCGGGTAGATGGTCGCGCCGATTTTCAGGTCGCGGACTTTCAACAGGGCATCGCTCATCCGCGGCCTCCTTTCAGCGATGTGGTCCGGTTCAGCACCCAGTCAGCAACAAGGTTGACCGAGATCGCCAGAGTGGCGATGGCAAAGGCCGGGATCAGGGCTGCGGGAATTCCGTAGACGATGCCCTCCTTGTTTTCCTTCACGATGCCGCCCCAGTCAGCCTCAGGCGGCTGCACGCCCAGGCCCAGGAAGGACAGGGTTGAGACAAACAGCACCGCAAAAATGAACCGCAGGCCCATTTCGGCAATCAAAGGCGACAACGCGTTGGGCAGGATTTCGCGGAAGATGATCCAGGCGGTTTTCTCGCCGCGCAGACGGGCTGCCTCGACATAGTCCATGACCTCGATATCCACTGCGACGGCACGTGCTAAGCGGAAGACGCGCGTCGAATCCAGAAGCCCCATTACAACGATGAGGATCGGGATTGTCACCGGCATCACAGACAGCACGACAAGCGCGAAGATCAGCGTCGGGATAGACATGATCAGGTCGACGAAACGCGACAGTACCTGGTCCACCCAGCCGCCCATGACCGCAGCAAAGAAGCCAAGGACAGAGCCAAGCGTGAAGGATAAGATCGTTGCAGCGGTTGCCACAAAGATGGTTGTCCGCCCGCCATAGATCATGCGCGACAGCAGATCCCGGCCGATGTTGTCGGTACCAAGAAGGAATTCGCCGGACGAAGGTTCCCAAACATCGCCGACGATTTCGGCCATGCCGTGGGGGGCAATCAGCGGGGCAAACAGCGCCGCGAGAAAGTAGAGGGCCGTGAAGAACAGCCCGATCATTGCAGAAACTGGGATGTTCTTCATTTCGGGTGCCTCAGGCGCGGGTTGGACAGGATCGAAACCACATCAGCGATCAGGTTCAGGCCAATGTAGACGGCGGCAAAGATCAGGCCGCAGGCCTGCACAACAGGAACGTCCCGCTTGGATACGTGGTCCACAAGATACTGGCCCATACCCGGATAGGTGAACACAACTTCGATCACCACGACGCCGACCACCAGATAAGCCAGGTTCAGCATGACAACATTGACGATCGGCGCAACCGCGTTGGGGAAGGCATGACGGTAGATCACCTGAAAACCGGACAGGCCTTTCAGCTCGGCGGTTTCGATATAGGCCGACTGCATCACGTTCAGAATTGCGGCGCGGGTCATGCGCATCATATGTGCCAGCACAACAAGCGTCAGCACCGCCACAGGCAATGCAATGGAACTCAGTTTCTCGAGAAAGCTCATGGAGTCATTGATCATCGATACCGAGGGGAACCAGCGAAGCTTCACTGCAATCAGGTACATCAGCATGTAACCGATCAGGAACTCCGGGATCGAAATCGAGGCCAGTGTTACGGCAGAAATCAGTTTGTCCGGCCAACGGTCTTTGTAGCGGACAGCGAGAAGGCCAAGGAAGATTGCAAGCGGCACCGCAACAACAGCAGCCCAGAAGGCGAGGAACAGAGTGTTGCTCAGGCGCTGGCCGATGCTTTCAGTAATGCTGCGCCCATTTGTCAGGGCAGTTCCCAAGTCGCCTTGCAGTGCGTTGAACAGCCACTCGAAATAGCGTTGCACGGGAGGATCGTTCAACCCAAGCTCAGCCCGCAGGTTTGCGAGGGCTTCGGGCGTGGCAGACTGGCCTAGGATCGACTGGGCCACATCACCTGGCAGAATCATCGTGCCTGCGAAAATCAGCGCTGATACCGCAAGCAGGAGAAGAAGGCCCAGCGCAATGCGCTGGGCCACAAGTTTCAACGCCGGTCCCATATCAAGCAGCGAGCCACATTTTCATGGGAGCGTAGAAGTTGTTGAGTTCAAAGCCCTGTTTGGCATCGACCCAGCCGCCCACTTCGGTGCTGACACCATCAACAAAATCGTTGAACATCGGGCAGATCAGACCGCCCTCGTCGCGCAGGATGGTCGACATGTCGGCATACATCTGAGTCCGCTTGCCTTCGTCCAGCTCGCCCCGTGCTGCAACCAGCATCTGGTCGAATTGCTCGTTGTTGAAGCGGGTGTCGTTCCAGTCCGCGGTCGACAGATAAGCGGTGGTGAACATCTGGTCCTGGGTCGGCCGACCGCCCCAGTAGCTGGTGCAGAACGGTTTATTGTTCCAAACTTCCGACCAGTAGCCGTCGTTGGGCTCGCGCTTGATTTCCAGGTTGATGCCTGCAGCGCCGGCGGACTGCTGGAACAGAGCCGATGCATCCGGAGCACCCGGGAAAGAGTTGTCCGACGTGCGCAGCAGGACCGAGCCGTCAAACCCGGATTGCTTCAGGTGGAAGGCCGCTTTGTCCGGATCGTATTCGCGCTGCTCCAACTGGGTGAAGAGCGGGTAGGACGAGTTGATCGGAGTGTCGTTGCCGACCGAACCGTATCCTGACAGGATTTTGTCGACCAATTCCTGACGGTTGATTCCGTATTTCAGCGCCAGCCGCAGATCCTTGTTGTCGAAGGGGGCGGTGTTGGTGTGCATGATGAACACGTAGTGGCCAGGACCCGAAGTGGTCTGAACATTGATGTTCGGTGCACGGTCAACCAGTTTGGCAGTCCGCGGCGGCACCCGGTTGATCATATGGACCTGACCGGACTGCAGGGCCGCGACACGGGCGGTATCGTCATTGATGACGATTAGTTCGATCGCCTCAGCGTGGCCCAGCGAGTCGTCCCAGTAGTTCGGGTTCTTCTCGGCCACAAAACGCACACCCGGCTCGACCGACTTCAGAATGTAGGGGCCGGTGCCGATGCCGGCAGCCGGATCGTCCTTGCCGCCGTCGGGCTGGATCGCCAGGTGATAGTCAGTCAGCAGATACGGCAGGTCGGCGTTGGGGGTGTCCAGCTCGACAATGAAGTCGTTGCCTTCCGCACGCATCGCCTTGATACCGCGCATGATGCCCAGAGCGCCGGACTTGGTGTCTTCGCCCGAGTGGCGGTCCATGGTCGCCAGCACATCGTCTGCAGTCAGTGTTTTGCCGTTGGAGAAGGTCACACCTTCGCGGATCTTGAAAGTCCAGACGCGGGCGTCCGCGGAGGCTTCATAGCTTTCGGCCAGACGCGGCCAGATGCCGCCCTGCGGGTCGAGTTCCAGCAGCGGCTCGCCCCACAAACGGGTCACCTGGCTTGCGGTTGCGTTTGCACCCAGGGCCGGGTCAAGGCTGTCCGAGGCGCCGCCGCCCTGAATGCCGACCTTGATGGTGCCGCCTTTTTGCGGGCCGGCGGCCTTGGCTGCGCCGGACAGCAGCAGGTTTGCGGACACAGCGGTAAAGCCCAGTGCAGCGGCTTTGCCCAGGAAGTCACGGCGCGTCAGTTTGCCTGCCACGGCCTGACTGGCCAGATACTGCATATGCTTGTTCATTGATTTCTCCCGATTGATTGCGGTGCTGCAAGCACCCGTTTTTTGATTGGTGGTTCAAGATTTGCGCATTTACTGCCACCTCGCAAGCGTTATTCGCCAAACCCTTGGCAGGGGGGAACGAGCACTTGCGAGGCTGGATAAGGGGGTGTCGTCTTTTTCAGGTAAGGTGCCGTTTTCAGGGGTAATGTCGCGTGTAAATCAAAAAAACATCCGGAATGCGACAAGAAATTTTTGTGCTCCGGAATGACGGAATTTTTATGAATCTGCCACGATCGCGCACGCCACCGGGTTTGAATTCGAAGAGAATCGATGCTTTGAGGTCGAAAAACGTCTTCTGCACCGCAAAAGACCAATTCCTGACCTTTTCCCGCAGCGGCAGGCGGGATCGTCCGGGCCAATCCCTAAGAACGGTTTGCGGCATGCCAGAAGGCAGCCCGTTGGCGCCGGATCAAAGCTGTTCTGTGTCCATCCATACCGTCACCGGGCCGTCATTCAGCAGCCGGACCTTCATGTCGGCACCGAACTGTCCTTTTGCAATTTTCAAACCTAGCCGGGACAATTGCTCCGCAAAATACTCATACAGCCGTTCGCCTTCGGCAGGCGTAGCAGCAGTGGAAAACCCCGGACGGTTGCCGCGGCGGGTGTCGGCGGCCAGGGTGAATTGGCTGACCACCAGCGCACTGCCGCCGGTATCCAGCACCGAGCGGTTCATCTTGCCGGCCTCGTCCTTGAAGATCCGCAGCTTGGAGATTTTGGCTGCCAGCTGATCCGCCTGCGCCTCGCTGTCGCCGTCCATGGCGCAGATCAGGATCAGCAAGCCTGCGCCGATTTCGCCGATGGCCGTGCCCTCAACGGTGACCGAGGCCTCGCTGACCCGCTGTATCAATGCCCGCATGACTGCTCCTTGTGCTGAATAGTTCCGGCCGCTGCGCCGTCTGTCCGCCGGTCTGCAAGAACTCTAGCCCCTTTGCAATGCAGAGGCGGGGTGACAGGCAGTAATCATCCGGTGCGGGTCCGGGTTTTTGCGGCGGATCAAGGCGCCGCCGCGGCGCCAATGGTAAAATGGGATGTAAGCAGAAAGGAGGCTGAACAATGGTGGAAAAAACCGAACATGGCGGCTTTTGGCCGTCGCTGTATGATCCCTTCCGCGGTTTTGGCGCCCGGCTGGCCGATTGGCTGAATCCGGCCGCTGAAGCGTCCTCGGGCAAAGAGGCCTATGATATCGCGATGGAACTTCCGGGTGTCGCGCTGGAGGATCTGGAACTGACGGTGGACAATGGCGTGCTGACAATACGCGGCGAAAAGAAGACGCAGACCGAAAAGACCGGTGACACGTGGTACTTCAGCGAACGTCAGTATGGAGCCTTCCGCCGCTCGTTCCGGCTGCCGGAGGATGCGGACGGGCAGACGGCCTCGGCCCGGATGGAGGATGGCGTGCTGCACATAGCGGTGCCGAAGAAGGCACTGGAACAGACCGAAACGGCCCGCAGGATCGAGATCAGCAAAGGCTGACAGAGAGGCCGGGCTTGGTTCCTGTGCAGATCCGGGGAAAGGAACCGGCCGGTTCAGGAAGGGGGGCGATTGCGCCCCCTTCCGTTTTGGAGCAGGCACTATTGCTGACTGGCCAGCAGCGCGATCCCGGCGCCGGCCAGCAGGGCCAGCAGCACGGCAAAGGCTATTTTCCAAGCCGAGTATGGCCGCTCGCCCTGTACGCGCCCGGATTGCCCGTTGACCACAAAGCGGTAAGTTTTACCACGGTATTTATAGGCCGCCAGCCAGACCGGCAGCAGGATGTGTTTGAACGTCACCTCCGAAACCTGGGTGTCAATACTGCCGATCCGCTGGCGGTCGCCGCCGATGTCAAAACGCACATCACGCTCAATCACCCGGTCCATCTTCTGGCCTGCCTCGGCAAAGCCGGTTTCCAGATCCACGGTGTAAGCCTCGGCCCGGAAACCCGCCAGGTATTGCGGCTGGTATGGTTCCAGCTGAGACAGATCCCAGGGTTCCAGCGCCTCGGTATAGCGTTTGGGCAGGCTGTTGGAGGCCAGTACCAGCACATCGTCAAAGAACCGCTGCACCCGGCCTGACACCGGCGTCCAGCGTACCTTGGACACCTTCCGGGTCCTGGTCTCGCCATCCTGCTGGTAGGTCTCGGTCACGTAATAAACCGTGCCGCGCTGACCGGAATAGCGGCTGCGGGTCTGGGCGTCATAGGTCCAGTAGGGCACATAGATACCCTGCATCCGCCGCCCCTTGCGGGCGTATTCCCTCAGGCCGCTGGGCGCAAACCACAGGCCGCCCAGCCAGTTGGTCATTGCCATATGCGCGGCGCGTTCGGGCATTGCAAAGGGCAGCACGCCCTTGGGTTTGATATGCCTGCTTTCGCCGGTTCCAGTGACCACCGGTGTGGCGCAGAACGGGCATTCCTTGGCATGGGTATCGGGGTCGAACTCAACCTGTGCTGCGCAATTGGGGCAGGTGGAAACACGGGTCACTTCGATCTCCGCCTCTGGCAGCCGGTCTGCGGCGGCGGCGGCGAAGTCCAGTTCCTGAAGCGCAGTCCCTTTCCATGGCCCGCTGCGGATGCTTTCGGAATGCCCGCAGTGGCCGCAGGTCAGGGTGCCCGCGGCCGGGTCATAGGAGTAATCCGCACCGCATTGTTCACAAGGGAAGCGATGAGTTTCTTCCTCGGCGGCGGGCATGGTTTCAGCGGGCGGCGGCGGGGGCATCGTCACTTGCGGCAACCTGTCAGGTAAGGGGTCAGGGGATGGGGCGGGCAGCAAACCGCTTGGGGGTTGCTGCCCCGGCGCGACGTTATCCGGCAGGCGGCGGGGGAGGCGGCGGCAGGATGGTGAACAGCTGCGCCAGCTCCATCACATCGCCGGCCCGCTTCCAGCCATCCTGGCCCGGGGTCCAGACATGGCTTTCCCGCGTCAGCGTGCCGTCCTGCGCCATCCGTCCCATTCTTGCCTTTGAGTAGGGGCCGGAGGTCTGTCCGTCCGCCGCAATGTGCCAGACATGCTCGACCGGCGGCGGTGGCGGAGCGGCAGGCGCGGCCTGCGGGGCTGCGGCAGGCGCTGCCGGTGCGGCAGCAGCGGGGGCGGGGCGGGCGCCCCAGGGGCCTGCGGGCTGACCCGCTGCCCCGTTGCCGAACTGGTTGCCCATCTGCTGGGCCATCGCGAACCCCATGCCCATTCCCATGCCGCCGCCCATGCCGCTGTTCGGGGTTTGCGCTGCAGCGGTCATTGCCTCAGCTGCGGAAAATTGCGTGTACCGGCCCAGATCACCCAAAACGCCCATCTGGGTGCGCTTGTCCATCGCTTCTTCCACCGCCGGCGGCAGCGAGATGTTTTCAATGTACAGTTCAGGGATCATCAGGCCGTATTCGGCGATTGTGCCGGAGATCTCTGCCGCCACCAGCTTGCCCAGGTCCGCGGTATTGGCAGCCATATCCAGCACCGGAATGCCGGAGCCAGCGATGACGCGGGAGAACTCCTGAACGATGATGTTGCGGATCTGATAGGAAATCTCGTCCATGGTGAATTCACCATCGGTGCCGACGATCTCGGTCAGGAACCGCGCCGGGTCAGCGACCCGCACGGTATAGCTGCCAAAGGCCCGCAGCCGCACCGGGCCGAATTCCGGGTCGCGGCAGATGATCGGATTCTTGGTCCCCCATTTCAGGTCGCTGAACCGGGTGGTGTCGACAAAATAGACTTCCGATTTAAACGGCGACTGGAACGCGTGGTCCCAGTGCTGCAGCGTTGTCATCACCGGCATGTTGTTGGTCTCAAGCATGTAAAGACCGGGTGTGAACACATCCGCCAGCTGACCCTCATGCACAAACACCGCCGCCTGGCCCTCGCGCACCGTCAGCTTGGCGCCGTATTTTATCTCATGGCCCTCGCGCTCAAACCGCCAGACCATGGTGTCATGGGTGTCATCCACCCAATGGATGACGTCAATGAATTCGCCTTTGAGAAAATCGAAAATACCCATCTGTCAGGTCCTCTTTCTTTGCTGGCCTACAGTTCCTGGCCCATCGCCTCGCGGGCGAGAATGCGGATCACCGGGCGGGCCTCGTCGGCGCCCATCCCTGTTTTCAGTCTTGGATCATACAGCATCTGCAGCAGTTTTTCGTCAAAGCTGGTCAGCAGCGCAAATTCATCGTCGTCGTTAAAGATCGAGGGCCGCGCCCGCGGGCTGTCATTCCTGAGACCGAGCCCTTGCGCGACTTCCTCATGCACGCAGCTTTTGCGCACCAGATCGGGATGTTCAGCGCGGATCAGCGCCACGCCGCGGGTATAGGACAGGGGGTCGCTTTGCGGCCCGCCGGCAACCACAAGGCAGTAAAAACTGCGGGGCGGGGCAGCCAGCAGCGACAGGTCTTTGGCGCTGATCGAAGGCAGCAGCTCGCGCACCCGCTCAGCGACAAATGCGCTGTCATCAAGGCTGGCAAAGATCACGTAAAAGTTCGCCCGGGACGCCACCGTGCTGACCGGATGGCTGGTAATCCGGGCCAGCCGTGCGGCATAGGCGGTGACTGTTTCCTTGTCCGCCGCCCGCTGGACCGCCGGCACCGAGGGGCCGAATTCGGCTGCGATCCGCACCGGCCCGGCCCAGCGGCCCAAGCCGCCGGAAATGCCCGATCCGCCGTATTCGTCATAAAACGCCAGCGCCTCGAAACTTTCGGCCAGGTCCTCGGCATCATAGGGCGTGTCCGGGCCGCCGCCATCGGTGCGCAGCAGCCCGCGGGTCAGCAGGTCGCGTTGCAGGGCATTGTAGTAATAGGCCAGCTGGGCGCTGTCGGCAGAGGGTTTGTAGACCGCAGGTTCAGGCACTGCGGGTCGGGCCTGCGGCACCAGTGATTCCGGCTGGGCAAAGGGCAGGCAGGCAGACAGGGCAGCCAGCCCGGCCAGGGCGGCTCCGCTCTTCCAGACGGCTTTTGTTGCCTGCACGCCTGCCACTCCGCTCAGGTCGGCACAGCGGTGCCGGCGTTGTCGCCGACCCCGTCGCGGCGCGACTTGGCAGAGGCCAGCGTATCGCGCAGCTCAGCTTCCATCTTCTGCAAGTCCGCCTCGGCAGCGGCGCGTTTGGCTTTGCCTTCGTCAGCGATCCGCAGGCTGTCCTGAATGGTGCCGATCAGGTCGGCATTGGCCTGCTTTACTGCTTCGATGTCAAAGACGCCGCGCTCCATCTCCTGCCGGATCATCTCGTTCGACTGGCGCAGATTGGCTGCGTTGGATTTCAGCAGTTCATTGGTCAGGTCATTGGCGTCACGCACAGCGGCGGCGGCCTGGGCCGAACGCTGAATGGTCAGCGCCTGGGCCAGCTGGGTCTCCCACAGCGGCACGGTGTTCACCAGGGTTGAGTTGATTTTGGTGACCAGCGACTTGTCGTTCTCCTGCACCAGCCGGATCGAGGGCAGCGACTGCATGGTGACCTGGCGGGTCAGTTTCAGGTCATGCACCCGGCGTTCCAGGTCGTCGCGCGCGGCGCGCAGGTCGCGCAGCTCCTGCGCCTTCATCACCTGGTCATCTTCGGGTGCTGACTGCACTTCGGCTTCCTTTGCGGGGATGGCGGTCCCGTCCAGCTCAGCCAGCTTGGCCTCGCCCGCAGCGATGTACAGCGCCAGCTCGTCATAGAAGCTCAGCGTTTTCTCGTAGAGCATATCGAGAGACTTAATGTCTTTCAGCAGGGTGTGCTCGTGTCCCAGCAGATCGTCGGTGACCTTGTCGATCTGCCCCTGCACGGTTTCATACCGCGCGGTGAATTTGGCAAAAGGGGCTGCCTTGCCCAGCAGGCGCTCCCAGAACGACGGCTTGCGGCGGATGTCCAGTTCGGACACTGAAAAGCCGCGGATGGTGGTCACGATATTGCGTAAGGAATCGCCCGCAGGCCCCACGTCCTTGTTACGCACATCGGCTAGCATCGCCTGGCTGATCGTCTGCAGTTCGCTTTGCGCGGCCGAGCCGAAATGAATGATCGAATTGGTGTCGCCCATGTCGATCTGATCCATCCGCACCCGGATCGCTTCGCTGGTGGGGGCGTCGGCCTGCGCCAGCGGCTGGATGTCTGCGGCAGGTTCGGGCAGTTCGATCGCCGTGACCTCATTGACCAGGGCCTCGGCTTGGGCGGCTTTCTGTTGCACGGCTTCGGACATGAACGGCTTCCTCGCTAATCAGTTTTGGTCCAGATGGACCCCTTCACGCTGCAAACGGTCGCGCAGCACATCAATTTCAATGGTCAGATCCGCACGGTCCTCGACCAGCATCTTGCGGGTGCGCGCGGCAAAATTCTGTTCCAGATCATCCAGCAGCGCCAGATAATCGGTGCGGGCCTGGGCGTCCTGGCTGCGGGCGTAGATATCGGCGAATTTCACCGTCGCGTCGCGGGCGCCCTGCAAATACACGGTCAGATACTTGCGCGCCGCGGTCAGGTCGCGCGGGTCTTCCTCGACCGTGCGGAACAGGTCGCGGGCTACCGCCTGAAACTGCTCTACCCGGGCTTCGACCTGGCGGTCACGGGCGCGCAGAGCGGCGTCGGTCATCGCAGCAAGGCTCATTTCCGCCTCGTCCACCGCACGGGCGACACGGGATTGCTGGAATTCATCGATGCCCTCGGCGCCTTTGTCCTGCAGCGGGTCGATCCCGAATGCGGTCAGGTAGAGGCCAAGCGTTGCGGCGCCATAGATAACTGCGGTCAGAACACCGGGCTCGGCCTTCCACGCCGCCAGCGCCGCGCCTGTGCCTGCCAGCAATGCGGCCAGGATCTTGCGGGGCAGGGCGGGTTTGCGGGCCACCTTACGGGCGGCAAAGGCGGCCTCGGCCTTCAGTCCTTCGCGCAGCAGGAAGGCGCCGCCGGTCCACAGGCCTGCGCCTGCCAGCCCCAGCGCCAGCCCTATTGCTCCGTCGTTCAAGGACAAAAGCGTCAGGATCGCGGGCGGCACAAACATCAGGTTGGCGCGCATGCCAACAGGATCTACTTGCGCATTGCGAAAGGATTGCGCGGGCTTTGCGGGCTGCTGCGCGGGTTTTCCATCGGGGCTGTATTTGCCGCCGTAACGCTGTGCCATGGGATCAGCCCCCTACAATCCAGCCGGTGCTGAGGCCAAGCATCAGGATCAACAGGGCAGCATAGGCAAGTTTCTGCACGCAGGTCCCCCCAGAACGGCCAGCAAAGATTAACTGATTGGAAATCTAGGGGATAGCTGGCGGTGTTGCTAGGGGGAAGTCTGCGGGAAATGGCTCAGCGGCGGGGATTCTTGCCGATCGGACGCTTTCCGCCCCCGCGCTGAGCGTCCCCGCCGCCGCGGGGGGCTGACGGCTTGCCGGAGGGTTTGCCCGGTTTCCCTTGCGCTTTCTGCCCGGGTTTTCCACCCGGTTTGCCCATTGGTTTTCCTGCCGGTTTGCCGGCTGGTCTGCCCATCGGTTTGCCGCCAGGCTTGCCTGCAGGTTTGCCGCTGCGCGAACGAGTCGGGCGGGTTTCGGGCTGTTCTTCTTCCGGAGCAAGCCCCAATTGGTCGCGTACCACGCGCGAGCGCAGCTCCTCGACTGCACCGGGTTTCAGCTCGCCCAGCTGGAACGGGCCGTATGAAATCCGCAGCAGCCGGTTCACGTTGAAGCCGATATCCTCCATCGCGCGGCGGATCTCGCGGTTCTTGCCTTCCCGCAGGCCCACGGTCAGCCAGGCATTGGCGCCCTGCTGGCGGTCCAAGGCAACGGTCATCGGCTGAAATCGCTCGCCCTCGATCACCAGGCCCTGGCGCAGCGGGGCAAAATCTTCGTCCTTGGGGCGGCCGTTGATCCGCACCCGGTAACGGCGCAGCCAGCCGGTCGAGGGCAGTTCCAGCTTGCGCTTGATGCCGCCGTCGTTGGTCAGCAGCAGCAAGCCTTCGGAGTTGATATCAAGCCGCCCGACCGTCATCACCCGCGGCATGTCTTCGGGCAGCTCGTCAAAGATCGTCGCGCGGCCCTTTTCGTCGCTGTTCGAGGTGACCAGTCCGATCGGCTTATAGTACAGCCACATCCGCGGCGCTTCGGCCTCGGGCAGGGGCTTGCCATCGACGCTGATCCGGTCCGCCGCAGTCACGTTCAGCGCCGGGCTGTCGATCTTCTCGCCGTTCACTGACACACGGCCCTCGGCGATCATCCGTTCAGCCTCCCGGCGCGAGGCGACGCCTGCGCGCGACAAAACCTTGGCGATGCGGTCGCCCTCGGGGGCGGCGCCGCCGGCAGGGGCGGCGGCTGCAGCTTTGCGGGGCTGGGATTTCGGGCCGGGTTTGCCCTTGGGGGATGCGGGTGCTTTGCTCATGTGCGTGCCATAGAGCATTCCGCCGCCTTGCGAAAGCGCGCAATCGCGGGCAGGAAGGGGCATGGCATTCAAATCGCATATGGACAAGGCGCTGGAGCAGGCGCGTGCCGCGGCAGACCGCGGCGAGGTGCCGGTCGGCGCGGTGCTGATCGCACCGGACGGGCAGGTCGCGGCGCTGGCGGGCAACCGCACCCGCGAGCTGAGCGACCCAACCGCTCATGCCGAGATCCTGACGATCCGGGAGGCCTGTGCCGCGCTTGGGGGCGAACGGCTGACCGGCTTTGATCTCTATGTGACGCTGGAACCCTGCGCGATGTGTGCCGCCGCCATTGCCGCTGCCCGCATCCGCCGGGTTTATTACGGGGCTTCCGATCCCAAATCCGGCGGTGTTGCGCATGGCGCATGCGTGTTCTCCCATCCCCAGGCGCACCACGCGCCCGAAGTTTATGACGGCATAGCCGAAGGCGAGGCCAGCGCATTGCTCAAGGACTTCTTCGCGGGCAAACGCTAAGCAGATAACGATAATTTTCCGCCCGGCTTTTGGTGATTGCAGAATTAGGTCATTTGTCCTATTCAAGGTGTAGGTCATTTGTCCTAGGGGTTTGGATGGCGCAGGAAACAACCAGAGACCGGATTGCAGAAGCCGCCGATCAGCTGTTCTATGAACGCGGGTTCGAGGTGACGTCATTTGCGGACATCGCTGCTGCGGTTGGCATCTCGCGCGGAAATTTCTACTATCATTTCAAGACCAAGGACGAGATCCTTGAAGCGGTGATCGCGCGCCGCATGGCCAGTACCCGCACCATGCTGAAGGATTGGCAGGCGGAGGTCAGCAGCCCCGGGCAGCGGATCGCCTGCTTTATCCGCATCCTGATTGCCAATCAGGCCAAGATCGCCCTCTACGGCTGCCCGGTCGGCACGCTGGTGGCGGAACTGGGCAAACTGGACCACGCCGCCCGGGATCAGGCCAATGCCATTTTCACCCTGTTCCGCGATTGGCTGTGTTGCCAGTTTGAACGGGCGGGCTGCGGCGAAGCGGCGGACGCCCTGGCCATGCACCTGCTGGCCCGCAGCCAGGGGGCGGCAACGCTGGCGCAGGCGTTTGGCGACGTGGAATTCATCAATAGAGAAGTGGCGCTGATGCTGGATTGGCTCGGCGATCAGCTGCCAGGGGATCACCCTGCCTAACACTCATCATAGGAGACACGCATGTATTTTATTTTGCTTTCATTCGCGGCGCAGAAGGACCACCTGGCCGAATTCCTGGAGGGCCACAAGGCCTGGCTGAAACAGGGGTTCGAGGACGGGGTGTTCCTTGCTGCCGGGTCCATGACCGATGGCGAAGGCGGCGCGATCCTCGCCGTGGGTGAAGGCGAAGAGGAACTGGCCGCCCGCGTCGCGCAGGATCCATTTGTGAGCGGCGGCGTGGTGGAGCCGGAAATCATCGGCGTGGCGCCCACCATGATGGACCCCCGGCTTGACTTCCTGCGGGGCGGGGAATGAGCAGCACCATCATCGCCGCCGACGGCCATCCCCGCTGCACCTGGAGCGCCTCGGCGCCGGACTTCCTGCGTTACCACGACGAGGAATGGGGCTATCCGGTCGGCGACGACATCCGATTGTTCGAGAAGGTCTGCCTGGAAAGCTTCCAGTCCGGTCTCAGCTGGCGCACCATTCTGGACAAGCGCGAGAATTTCCGCGCCGCCTTTGCCGGTTTTGATTTCTATGAGATGGCCGAATTCGGCGAACGGGACGTGGAGCGCCTGCTGCAGGACAAGGGCATCATCCGCCACCGCGGCAAGATCGAAGCGGTGATCGACAACGCCGCCCGCGCCCAGGAGCTGGTGGCTGAGGCCGGCTCGCTTGCGGCGTTTTTCTGGAGTTTCGAGCCAAGACCAGAAGATCTTCCGGAACCGCAGACCGCCTCAACCAGTCCCGATTCGGTGGCCCTGTCCAAGGCGCTGAAGAAACGCGGCTGGAAATTTGTCGGCCCCACCACGGCCTTTGCCTTCATGCAGGCAATGGGTTTGATCAATGACCATGCCCGCGGCTGTATCTGCCGGGAGAAAGCGGCTGAAGCGAGAAAGACCTTTACCGCGCCACGGCTGGAAACGTCTGACTGACGGCGTCTGAGTGAAGCGCAACCGCGCCGGGCCGCAGGCCCGGCGCCCGGCCCGACAGGTGCAGAACTGCAACGCAGATCCTGCGCCGGGCGGGAGTGCCCCGGTGCGTCCCAAAATAGCTACAGTTCGATTGCTTTCATCACCTCCGGTTCAATGACCTCGACCCCCGGCAGCCCCTCAATCAGATCCGATGCGTCCTGCTCCAGGATCGGGAAGGTTTTGTAATGGCAGGGGATCACCGTCTTGAAACTGAAATAGCGCTTGGCGGCATAGGCTGCTTGTTTCATGTCCATGGTGAAATGCCCGCCTGCAGACAGGATACCGATATCGGGTTTGTAGTAATCCCCCATCCAGTCCATGTCGGCCATGATTGCAGTGTCGCCGGACAGGTAGACAGTCTTGCCCTCCGCCATCAGCATGTAGCCCACTTCCGAGCCGCCGGTGCGCAGGCCGTCCTGGGTGTTGAAGGTCGAACTGTGCGAGGCAGGCACCATCGCAACCTTCACCCCATCCAGATCCACTGCGCCGCCCTTGTTAAAACCAATGGTCTCCACCCCTTCGGTTTCGCCCCACAGCCCCATCAGGTCGTATTGCCCAGCCACCGGCACCTCCAGCCGTCTTGCCAGCGGCAGCACATCCACCACATGATCGAAATGCACATGGGTCAGCAGGATATGGGTGGCGCCCGCAATTGCGGCCTCATGCCGGTCCTCCGGCAAAACCGGATTGCCGCTAAGCCAGGGGTCGACCAGCAGCACCCGGCCTGCGGCCTCAATGCGGAACGATCCGTGTCCCAGCCAAATGATCTTCATCTCAAATCTCCTCCCGTGGCTTTTGGCCGAAGCCTAACAGGCTTGCTGCGAAATGGAATTGAAGCCTGCGGATAATTTGCCCGCCTGCCGGGCTGGCCAGGCGAGGACGCAGCGAACGTCCCTTGCAGGCTTGCAGGCGGGGCGGTGCGGCGGTAAATGCCTCAGTAACACCAGATGAGGGTTCCCATGTCGATTGACCAAAGCACCGCCGCCAAGGTGGCCAAACTGGCCCGGATCAAGGTTGAAGACGCAGCACTTCCGGCGCTGGCGGACGAGTTCAACACGATCCTGGGCTTCATCGAACAGCTGAACGAAGTGGATGTGACCGGCGTCGAGCCGATGACCTCGGTCACCCCGCAGCGCCTCAAGCGCCGGGTGGATGAAGTCACCGACGGCAGCCAACAGGACAAGGTGCTGGCCAATGCGCCCGATGCCCGCGAAGGCTTCTTCGCAGTGCCCAAAGTGGTGGAGTAAGAGACATGAGCGATCTGAACAAACTGGGCCTGGCAGAGGCCCGCGACGCGCTGCGCAAAGGCGATACCACCTCTGTTGAGCTGACCGAAGCCTGCCTCAAGGCGATTGACGCCGCAGATGCGTTGAACGCCTTTGTGCACAAGACCCCGGAGATAGCGCTGGACCGCGCCCAGGCGGCAGACGTGCGCATCAAGGCGGGCGGTGCCCCTTCCATGTGCGGCCTGCCGGTCGGCATCAAGGATCTGTTCTGCACCAAAGGTGTGCCGTCGCAGGCCGCTTCGGGGATTCTGGAAGGCTTCAAGCCGGAATATGAATCCACTGTCTCGCAAAAGCTGGCTGATGCCGGTTCCGTCATGCTGGGCAAGCTGAACATGGACGAATTCGCCATGGGTTCGTCCAACGAGACCTCGGTTTACGGCAATGCCGTCAGCCCCTGGCGCCGCGGCAATGATGACGCACAGCTGACACCGGGCGGCTCCTCCGGCGGCTCGGCCTCGGCTGTGGCAGCAGACCTTTGCCTGGCAGCAACCGGCACCGACACCGGCGGCTCGATCCGCCAGCCCGCAGCGTTCACCGGAACTGTCGGCATCAAACCGACCTATGGCCGCTGCTCGCGCTGGGGCATTGTTGCCTTTGCCTCCTCGCTGGATCAGGCCGGCCCGATGACCAAATCGGTCCGCGATGCGGCGATCATGCTGGAAGCCATGTGCGGCTATGACCCCAAAGATTCGACCAGCGCCGAACTGGCGGTGCCGGATTTCGAGGCGATGCTGACCGGCGACATCAAGGGCAAGAAAATCGGTATCCCCAAGGAATACCGTATGGACGGCATGCCGGGCGAGATTGAAAAGCTGTGGTCCGATGGCGCCGAAATGCTGAAGGCCGCGGGCGCCGAGATCGTTGACATCTCGCTGCCCCACACCAAATACGCTTTGCCTGCCTATTATGTGATTGCCCCGGCTGAGGCGTCTTCGAACCTGGCCCGCTACGACGGTGTCCGCTATGGCCAGCGCGCCGCGCTGAAGGCTGGCGACGGCATCACCGAGATGTACGAAAAGACCCGCGCCGAAGGTTTTGGTCCCGAGGTGCAGCGCCGGGTGATGGTTGGCACCTATGTGCTGTCGGCAGGATTCTATGACGCCTATTACAACCGCGCCCGCCGCGTCCGCACTCTGATCAAGAAAGATTTCGAGGACGTCTTTGCTGCTGGCGTCGATGCGATCCTGACCCCGGCAACCCCGTCGGCGGCCTTTGGTCTCGGTGAGATGACGGATGCGGACCCGGTGCAGATGTATCTGAACGACGTCTTTACCGTCACTGTGAACCTGGCAGGCCTGCCGGGGATTGCAGTGCCTGCGGGGCTGGATGCCCAAGGCCTGCCGCTGGGTCTGCAGCTGATCGGCAAGCCCTGGGATGAGGGCGATCTGCTGAACACTGCCTATGCGCTGGAGAATGCAGCAGGCTTTGTAGCCAAGCCGCAGCAATGGTGGTAATGCTCTGCTCAATGAGTTGAGCAGAACTGACAGGTAACCCCATGCGCGCATTCGCATCTTACGCCGCTGCAGGCAGCCTTCTGGTTATGGCTGCCTGTTCCCCTCAGGTCCCCGACAGTGCCGCAAACGTCGGCATTGACGGTGATCCGTTTGCACCGCCTCCCGCCGCAGGCGCCACAATTACAGGGGCGCCGCTGGTGCCGCCTGCGCGGGTCTCGACCGAACCCTATCAGGTAAGCCCGGCGCCGCGCAGCCCTGGGTCGGTTGCGGCGGCAGGCACGTTCACCTCGTCTGTGCCGGCCGCTGGCAGCGATGCCGATATTGCCCGCGAAACGGCTGCGGCCCTTGCGGCTTCACAGTCGAATTCCGGGATCGCGCCGCTGCAGGCCAGCCCCTCCAACCCGGCACCGCAGCCGGGCGGCAATGCCAGCATTTCGGATGAGAACGACTTCCAGGCGGTCTCCTCCCGTCAGTCGATCGAAAGCGATGCCGCCCGGCTGGAGCGCCAGCGGGCGCAATACCAGCAGGTGCAGCCGGTGGCAGTGCCGCAGAGGACCGATACTGCCAGTCCCAACATCGTGCGATACGCGCTGAGCACCAGCAACTCCAAGGGTGCCCGTCTCTACAGCCGTGCGGGCATCAACCTGCAGGCCCGCAGCAAGCGCAACTGCGCCGAGTTTGCCTCACCTGATCAGGCCCAGACCGCATTCCTCGACGCGGGCGGCCCGCAGCGGGACCGCAAGGCGCTGGACCCGGATGGTGACGGCTTTGCCTGCGGCTGGGACCCGGCACCGTACCGGCAGGCCGTTCAGAATTGATGGCGCCGGATCAGCGCGGGCCTGATCATCCGGGCGCCATCTGGCACCCCAGCCCGAATTCAGGGCCGCGCAGGGACGGTCTGACACCGTCCCTGATTGTGTTGCATTACACCGCGATGAAAAGCGCGCAGGCCGCACTGGAACGGCTCTGCGACCCGGTTGCCGAAGTTTCCGCCCACTACCTGATCGGATCGGACGGCACCCTCTGGCAACTGGTGGCCGAAGCTGACCGCTCCTGGCATGCCGGGGCAGGGGAGTGGTGCGGCCAGGCGGACATAAACTCCCGCTCCATCGGCATCGAACTGGATAATCGCGGCAATCACCCCTTCAGCGCGCGCCAGATGGCAGCGCTTGAAGATCTGATGCAGGGTATCACGCAGCGCTGGTTTATCGCTCCGGCCGGGGTCATCGGCCATTCCTGCATGGCGCCGGGGCGAAAGGCCGACCCGGGCCCGCGGTTCGACTGGGCCCGGCTGGCCCGCCAGGGATTGGCTGAAGACACAGGGAGCGGACAGCGGCCGCAAGCCTTTACGTTCGATCACTTCCGCAAGGCCGCCCGCAAGGCCGGCTTCACGGCGCCGGCGGATGACGAAGCGCTGCTGGCCGCTGTCCGCTTGCGTTTCCGGCCTTGGGCGCGCGGGCCGCTCTCGCCTGAGGATTTTATTCCGCTTGGCCGGGGCGGCCTCTGAACATGATGTATAGCGAGGCTCTGCCTCGCGCTCCGGGATATTTCTGGCCAGATGAACAGGGGATCCTGTATTCTACTGGCTGCCTATATCCTGGGGTGAATAGGCCGCGAGGCCAAGAGGGGCAAAGCCCCTGCCGTCTGCACTATCTGCTTGACGCCGCCCGCCGATGTTCCTACGCATCCGGCGCGCAGAAGGCTGGACGGCTGCGTGGGGTTCAGGCCCCGCGAGGAAAGTCCGGACTCCATGAAGCAACGGTGCCGGGTAACGCCCGGGCGGGGAAACCCGACGGAAAGCGCCACAGAAAACAGACCGCCCGCCGGACCGGAGGTTCGCCAACGGAGCATTCGGCGGGTAAGGGTGAAACGGTGGGGTAAGAGCCCACCGCGCCGCTGGCAACAGGGGCGGCACGGCAAGCCCCACCGGGAGCAATGCCAAATAGGGCCCCCGCGCAGGCAGGTCCCGGAAACGGGAAACCGCTGCTAGGCACGCTTCAGCCGAGAGGGGCCGGGTTGGCAGCTAGAGGCACGCAGCAATGCGGGCCCCAGATGAATGGCCGTCGAGCCCGGGATTACGGTCCCGGGGGGACAGGATCCGGCTTACAGGCCTTCTGCGCATAATTACCCCCGAATCCTATTGACTTGGGGGCTGGGGCAGGTACAAGCCGGGCTTCAGATAGGAATTTACCGAGAGGCCCCTGCCTTTTCGGACGCAGGAGAAGCACCATGGCGAAGCCGACCACAATCAAGATCCGCCTGAACTCGAGCGCGGGCACCGGCCACTTCTATGTGACCAAGAAAAACGCTCGCACCATGACCGAAAAAATGGTTGTGCGGAAGTACGACCCGGTTGTGCGCAAGCATGTCGAGTACAAAGAAGGCAAAATCAAGTAAGCCTTTCCTTTGGAATGATTTCCGGAAACGGGTCGCGCCTGGCGCGGCCCGTTTTCTTTTGCGCTGGCCTAACACTTCGCGCGGCTGCTTCAAATTCTCGGAAAATGCCGGGCTGTTTCCGCCGCGCGGCCACCTGCCGCGGCACGTTCGTGCCCCAATTCCCGCCTAGCCTTAAACCCGTGGGTTAATGAACAAACGGGTGGATGTGCTGTGAGGGTTTTTATGATTGCGGCTGCGCTGGCAGCGGGCGGGGCGCCGGTCTCCAGCTCTTTTGATGCTGGGATGGCGGTGCCGCCGCCGCCTGCTGTCGAGGCACGGCATCTGCAGGCAGCGTCGCCGGCCCCTTCCGGCGGAGAGCGGGCTGTGGTGGACAAAATCGTGCACCTGCAGGGGCGCAGGCTGGCCTTGTGCCTGGTCCGATCTGGCAGTGCCGGAATGGCGGTTTTAAGCGTCCCGGAGGACAGTGCGGTGCCCAGCCTGCCAGAGATCCCAGCGGCTGAGTTCCTTGGTTTGGTCACAGAGGCCTCCGGCTGCCGCCCGGACGGAGAAGTGCGCAAAGTGTCGAGCCGCCGGGGCACAATCGCCGTCTCCACCGGGCTGGACTGCGCCGCTCCGGGATCCTGACGCCACAGATCTACACTAGGCGCGCCACTCGGCCATAGTCAGCACCGGATCCATTCCCATCCCCTGCATCAGCGCGGCTGAGGCGGTGTTGAAGGGCGCATAAGTGGCTGCAACCACTGTGGCGCCCGCCGCCAGTGCCTGTGCCCTCATCGCCTCGACCAGCGCCTTGCCAACCCCCATCCGGCGCCAGGCTTCGGTCACCGAAATATGGTGCAGCATGGCGCGGGTTTCAGCCGCGCGGATGGGCAGCGCCGGCCGGTTCTGCAGCTCATAGATCAGATAGCCCAGCAGCGCCCCTTGCGGGCTTTCTGCAGCCAGCGCAAAGATGTTCTCTTCCCGCAGCCACTCCTGCAGCCATGCGGCCAGATCAGTGCTGCCAGGGGCCGGTGTGTGGCGCTCTGGCTGATGTGCTGCGTGCAGCGCATGCAGGTCCTGCAACAGCGGCAGCAGACGGTCTGCCTCCACCGCGGGAATCTCGATAATCTTCATGGGGTCATCCCTCTTATTGTTGTTGAAACGAAAAGGGGCGGATCGTTGTGATCCGCCCCTCGCTGACTTTGGAATGTGTTGTACGCTTATTCGCGGTTTCCAAGCAGCTGGAGCAGCATCATGAACATGTTGATGAAGTCCAGATAAAGGCTGAGTGCGCCCATGATGGCGGATTTTGCCAGCCATTCCTGGTCGCCCGAATGGGCCATCTGCAGGTAGTCGTTCTTGATCCGCTGGGTGTCATAGGCGGTGAGGCCCGCAAAGATCAGCACGCCGATCACCGAGATCGCAAAGGCCATCGCCGACGACGCCAGGAAAATATTGACGATCGAGGCCACGATCAGGCCGATCAGACCCATGATCAGGAAGGCGCCCATGCCGGACAGGTCTTTCTTGGTGGTGTAACCGACCAGCGACAGGCCTGCAAAAGCGACGGAAGTGATCAGGAACACCTGCACAATGCTCTCGCCGGTGAACACCAGGAAGATCGAGCTGATCGACAGGCCCATCACGGTGGCGAAGACATAAAACAGCAGCTGGACGCCGGCCGCGGACATGCGGTTTGCGGCAGCGCCGATGCCAAAGACAAAGGCCAGCGGTGCAAACATGACGACCCATTTCAGCGGCGAAGCGTAAAGCGCATGGCCGATATTGGTCAGATATTTATCCGCGCTCAGCTGCGCCACGGCATTAGCCGGGTCCGCAGTGACGGCCAGGCCGGAAATGGCCCAGGCTGCAAGGAAAGTGATGAACGTGCCTGCGGCCATGGTGCCGTAGACCTTGTTCATATGGGCGCGCAGGCCCTCATCAATCTGCGCGGCGCGGGCGCCGGCGGCAGACCGGATGGTGTCGAATTGTGCCATCTTGGGTGGTCTCCGTAAATTACTCCCTTGCTGCCGGCGCACGAGCCGGGCCGCGGCCGGCAGCATTCCCGCTAAATATCGGGGGAACTGCGTTCCGGTTCAAGTATTTCAGGGCAATAAATACATGAAAAACGAGGAAACGGGCCGCCGGCTGGCGGCCCATCTCAAATGCGGGCGTCAAATCGGGCTGCAGTGGTCTCAGCGGGACCAGTGATCCGGCGCGCTCCAGAATCCGCGCCGGGCCTCGGCGTCTGCTTCTGCGCGGGTCACGCCGATGTCGTCCAATGCGCGGGTGTCCAGCTTGGCCAGCTGGCGGCGCTGCGTCCAGACCTTCAGGTGCAAGCGCAGGCGGGCAGCCAGCGAAAGCTGCGGCTTTGCGGCAGGGCGGGGTGTGCAGCGGGAGGAGGTTGCAGGGGTCATGGCGCGGATCCTTCAGTTACGTTTGTGATGCGTCCCTTTTGGGTGATCAATTGTGTTGATGAATATGGCGTCTTGTGGCACATTTTAAAAACGAATGTTTTTGATACAATGCATCAGGTGCTGTGATGATAAGAAATCTCGATATTACCACGCTCCGCTCTTTTGTGGCGGTGGCGGACAATGGCGGCGTGACCCGGGCTGCCGGTTTTCTGCATCTCACTCAATCGGCGGTCTCCATGCAGATGAAGCGGCTGGAGGAGCTTTTGGGTTTAAGCCTTCTGGACCGCTCCGGGCGCACCATTGCGCTGACAGCAGAAGGCGAGCAGATGCTTGGTTATGCCCGCAGGATGGTGGCGCTGAATGACGAAGTGATCGGCAGGCTGACAGACCAGGCCTTTGAGGGCGAGGTGCTGCTGGGGGTGCCGCATGACGTGGTGCATCCGGTCATTCCGCAAGTGCTGAAGCGGTTCAATCTCAGCTACCCGCGGGTGAATGTGAACCTCTGCACTTCCAACACCCGCGACTTGAAGACCGAATTCTCGCGCGGTGCCTTCGACCTGATCCTAACCACGGAAAACGGATCAGGCGAGGGCGGTGAGACGATCCACAGCATGCCGTTGCGCTGGGTCGGCGCGCCCGACGGATCGGTCTGGCGGCAGCGTCCGCTGCGGCTCGGCTTCTGCCGCAACTGCAGTTTCCGCCCCGTGGCCACCGCGGCGCTGGATAAGGCGGGTATCGAATGGGAGATGGCGCTCGACAGCGATTCCGACCGCACCGTCGAGGCAACGGTCAGCGCCGATCTAGCGATTGGTGTGCTGCTGGAGGGCACCCAGCCGGGTTATCAAGAGCTTGTCGAACAGGGCTGCGGCCTGCCGGACCTTCCCATGCAGCACATCAACCTCTATGGGGCCGAGCGCGTGCGCGCACCCTACGTCGAGGAGCTGGCCGAATTTATCCGCCAGGCATTTCAAGGGCTGTGGTCGGCGCCGCTGCGCGCTGCCAGTTGACGCGTTGATGCTCCGGCACCGGGAGGGGGGAAGCGCGGCTCCCTCCCTTGTCTGGTCAGCGGTTGCGGCCCATGGTGATCACCACCTTGCCGGTGGACTTGCGGCTGCGCAGCAGCTCCAGCCCCTCGGCCGCGCGGTCCAGCGGCAGGGTGTGGCTGATATGCGGTTTGATGCGGCCTTCGCCGTGCCAGGTAAACAGCGTCTCAAAGGACCGGCGCACCGCTTCGGGCCGGAATTTCATGTAGCCGCCCAGATAGAAACCGATCACTGTCAGGTTCTTCACCAGCAGGTGGTTGGCCGGAATTTGCGGCACCTCGCCGCCGGCAAATCCCACCGGCAGCAGCCGAGCGCCGGGATTGGCTGCGCGGAAAGCGGCTTTCCAAACATCGCCGCCCACAGCGTCATAAACCACATCGGCCCCGCCCAGTGCTTTCACAGTGCTGCGCAGGTCTTCACCGGCATCGACCAGGTGATCCGCACCGGCAGCGGCAGCAACCTCCAGCTTCTCCTGCCCGCGGGCCTGGGCAATCACCGTCGCGCCCATCAGCTTGCCGATTTCAACAGCCGTCAGCCCGACGCCGCCGGCGGCGCCTGTTACCAGCAGTGTCTCGCCCGGCTGCAGGCGGGCGCAATGATCCAATGCCATGTGGCTGGTGCCATATGCGATCTGCATCGCCGCGGCGTGCTCGAAACTCATCGCATCCGGGATCCGGATCAGTTGGGCTGCGTCAAAAACCCCGGCTTCAGCCAGCCCGCCGGAACCGCCGAACAGCGCGACCCGGTCGCCAGGAGTAAACCCTTTTGTGCCTTCACCCAGTTCCGTCACCACGCCTGCCGCTTCCAGTCCCAGGGTAAAGGGAGGCTCGGGCGTGTCCTGATAGCTGCCCTTCATCATCAATAGGTCGGCAAAGTTCAAACCGCAGGCCCGCAGCGCAACGGCAGCTTGGCCAGGGCCCGGCGGCGGGACGTCTGTTTCAGTCAGCGACGCCGGACGGTCAAAGGCCGGAACTTGAAAAGCCTGCATGTTTTTTCCTCAGCTTCCGCGGGAATCTGTGTGATTCGCCACCTTACACTGGCGGGGTGCTGCGCCTGGCCGCACCTCGCTATTTCTGGGGAGGTACGTGATCGGCAGCCGCTTGGCAACAAAACCTTTAGAAAAATGATACATGAAATCATGCGCTTGAACGTGCGGTCCGCGCACGGGGCGACGGCAGCCTTGCAATCAATCGCAAGGGTTGTACACTTTTGCTCAGAGGTTGAGCTTTGATCGCTCTGATGGGGAACCGTGTTCCGGCAAAGAATTGAAGCCGCCAGAACAGGTTATAGGAACGCAGCGGTCCGGGTTGCAGCCGGATTTTTGGACTTAGGAGAAACGCATGGCTCATCCAGTTGACGTGCATGTGGGAAAGCGCATCCGCCACCGCCGGTGGCTGATCGGCATGACACAGCAGCAACTCGCCGAGCAGGTCGGCATTAAATTTCAGCAAATTCAGAAATACGAGACCGGTGCCAATCGGGTCAGCGCCTCGCGGCTCTGGGATATTTCCGACGCCCTTGAGGTGCCGGTGAGCTTCTTCTTCGAAGGTCTGCAGGAAGAAGGCAAATCCTCGTCGGATAAAGCCTCCGTTCCGGAAGATCTGATGGGCGACAAGGAAGCTCTTGATCTGGTGCGCTCCTACTATGCAATCCCGGAAAACCAGCGCCGCCGCCTGTTTGAGCTGGCACGCGTGCTGAGCGACGTCGCCTGAAATCCTGACGGCGAATGAAGGGTAATAACAAGCGCAAAACCTGCGATGCCAGGGTTTGCGCTTGCAATAGTGCCGGGTGAGTGGCACCCGTATTGGTATGACACAGGCCGCTTTTCCCGATCTTGACGTTGCACACAGGATGGCAGACGCAGCCCGCGCCGCCATCCTGCCGCATTTCCGCACATCTTCGCTGACCGCTGAGAACAAACTCGACGGCGGGTTTGATCCGGTCACGGTTGCGGACCGCGCTGCCGAGCAGGCGATGCGGGCAGTGCTGGCGGAGTTGCGCCCCGATGACGGAATTCTGGGCGAAGAGTTCGGCACCAAGCCGGGGACTTCGGGCCGCACCTGGGTGCTGGACCCGATTGACGGAACCCGCGGTTTCATCAGCGGTACGCCAACCTGGGGCGTGCTGATTGCGCTGTCGAATGAAAACGGCCCGTTCCTGGGGGTAATCGACCAGCCCTATACCGGCGAGCGTTTCTGCGGCGGGCCGGATATTGCTTCCATGACCGGCCCATTAGGCAAAAGACCTCTGCAGACCCGCGCCACTGCGGCGCTGGAAGACGCCATCCTGTTCACCACATTCCCGGAGGTCGGCACAGCGGAAGACCGCGCTGCGTTCGAACGGGTCTCGGCCCGCTCCAAGCTGACCCGCTATGGCACCGACTGTTATGCCTATGCGCTGGTGGCGGCAGGACAAGTGGATCTGGTGATCGAGGCCGGTCTCAACGCTTATGACATTCAGGCGCCGATTGCGCTGATCCAGGCGGCAGGCGGCATGGTCACTGACTGGCAGGGCAACCCGGCTCACAACGGCGGCCGTGCCCTGGCCGCGGCCAACGCGGATATTCACGCGGCTGCGCTGGAACTGCTGCAACAGACGTAAACGGGTTGAAATTGGCGCCCCCGGCTTGTAGTTTTCCCGGCAGGCCGGTTCTTCGCCCGTTTTCCACCGGTCAATCACACATTCCTCTGAAGCGGGCTGTCTTTTGGAGTGTGTGTAAATGACAGAGATCCTGATACAAAATGCCGACACCATCCTGACGATGGATGACACGCGCCGTGTGCTGCACGGCGCTGATGTGCTGATCCGTGGCGGCGTGATTGCCGCAGTGGGGCAGGGGCTGCAGACCAGCGAGGAGGTGATTTCCGGGCGCGGCTGCGTCGTCACTCCCGGGCTGGTCAACACCCATCACCACCTCTACCAGAACCTGACCCGCGCGGTGCCGGGTGCGCAAGATGCGCTGCTGTTCGGCTGGCTGCAGCGGCTCTATCCCATCTGGGCGCAGTTCACCCCGGACGAGATGTTCGTCTCTGCCCAGCTGGGCCTGGCGGAGCTGGCGCTGTCGGGCTGCACGCTCAGTTCCGACCACCTGTACCTATACCCCAATGGCTCGCGGCTGGAGGACACTATCCATGCCGCCCGCGATGTGGGCCTGCGCTTTCACCCGACCCGCGGCGCGATGAGCATCGGCGAAAGCGACGGCGGATTGCCGCCTGACAGCCTGGTCGAGAAAGAGCAGGCCATTCTCGACGACATGATCCGGGTTGTTGATGGCTTCCACGATGCAGGCGAAGGGTCCATGTGCCGCGTCGGCCTGGCTCCATGCTCGCCGTTTTCGGTCAGCCGCGAGCTGATGCGCGATGCCGCACTGCTGGCCCGTGACAAAGGCGTGATGCTGCACACCCATCTGGCCGAAAACGACGAAGACATTGCCTATTCCGAGGCCAAATTCGGCTGCCGCCCCGGCCAGTATGCCGAAGAGCTTGGCTGGACCGGCGATGATGTCTGGCATGCCCACTGCGTGAAGCTCGACGTGAAAGAGATTGACCTTTTTGCCAGAACCCGCACCGGGGTTGCCCATTGCCCCTGTTCCAACTGCCGTCTGGGCAGCGGCATTGCCCCTGTGCGCGTAATGCGGGACGCCGGGGTTCCTGTGGGGCTGGGCGTGGACGGCTCCGCCAGCAACGACATGGCCGGCCTGGCGTCAGAGGCGCGGCAGGCCATGCTGCTGCAGCGGGTTGCCAATGGCGCCGACGCGATGAGCGCTTATGAAACGCTGGAGATCGCCACCCGCGGCGGCGCCGATGTGCTGGGCCGCCCGGATTGCGGCCGCCTGGCACCGGGCAAGCGCGCCGATATCGCGGTCTGGGACACCACAGGCATTGCCTCCAGCGGCAGCTGGGACACCGCAGCCCTGCTGCTGGCCGGTCCGACCCAGGTGAAACACTTGTTTGTCGAAGGCAAGCAGATCATCCGCAGCGGCGAGATCACAACGCTCGACCTGCCGCAGCTGATCGAACGCCACGGGAAACTGGCGCGGGCGCTGGCTTCATCTTTCTGAAAATACTCAAGGCTGAGGCGCATCAGCGCCTCTGCTCAACCGGTCGCCCGCCAATCCAGACCCCGGCAATGGCGCGGTCGTCGCCCATCATGATGGTGGGGAACACCGCCTCCCAGATATCCTCCGCCCGCGCGGACCGCTGCGCGATCGCCGGGGCCGAGGCCAGATCCAGCACCACCAGATCCGCCTCCATTCCGGGGGCGATATTGCCGATCTTTGCCTCCATCCGCAGCGCCGTGGCGGATCCTTGGGTCGCCAGCCACAACAGCTGTGCTGCATGCAGCGGCGTGCCGCGCAGCTGGCCGATCTCATAGGCCGCCGCCATGGTGCGCAGCATCGAAAAGCTGGACCCGCCGCCGGTGTCAGTGGCAAGCCCGATCCGCTGGCCCTCTGCCATCAGCCCTGCCATGTCGAACAGCCCGGAGCCGATAAAGGTATTCGACGTCGGGCAGTGGATCAGCGCCGCGCCAAAGTCCCGCAACCGGTGCCGTTCACGCTCCTCCAGATGGATTGCGTGGCCATAAAGGCCCCTGGCGCCCAACAGTCCGAACTCCTCATAGGTGTCCAGATAATCGCGGGCTTGCGGAAACAACGACCTGACCCATTCGATTTCATCAGTCTGCTCGCTCAGATGCGTTTGCATCAGGCATTCCGGGTGCTTGCCCCACAGTGCACCCATTGCCTCCAGCTGCGCAGGGGTGGAGGTGGGCGAAAACCGCGGGGTAATTGCATATTCCAGCCGGTCCACACCGTGCCAGCGCCCGATCAATGCGTCTGAATCGTCATAAGCCGACTGCGCGGTATCCCGCAGTTCCTCCGGCGCGTTGCGGTCCATGCAGGTCTTGCCCGCAACCACCCGCTGCCCGCGCGATTGCGCGGCCGTGAAAAACGCATCCACGCTTTCGGAGTGAATTGTGCAATAGCTGCAGGCTGTGGTGGTGCCATGTGCGGCAGTCAGGTCCAGATACCTGTTGGCAATTCCGTCTGCATAGGCGCGGTCGCCGAACCGCATCTCCTCCGGGAAGGTATAGCTGTTCAGCCAGTCGATCAGCCGCTTGCCCCAGCTGGCGATAATCGCGGTCTGCGGATAATGCACGTGGGCGTCCACAAACCCTGCCATGATCAGCTTGCCGCTGTGGTCCACGGTTTCCGCCTTTGGCAGCAGCGCCTGCATCTCTGCCAGCGGCCCGGCACCCGCGACCTTGCCGTTTTGCACCGCCACCGCGTCCAGCAGACGGGCCGCGTCTTCGGGCCGGTCCGCGGCAAAGGGAGAGCCGGCAAAAGACAGTACGTGCCCTTTCAGGATGTAATCGGTGCCCATTCTTCCAACCCTTTCCTTGCAAAATGGCTCTTGGCAGGATACCCGCCGCATCAGCTCCGGTAAATTATTCCGATGTCATTGTTTTCCGGTAGCCGCTTCTTCTACTTTGCAGGCAGACACTAATAAAATACCCGGGGGCAACACATGAGCAGCGGCGACAACATCACCGGCGATCTGTCTCAGGACGACTCCTATGACCTGGACCGCAAATTGGTTGCCCGGATTCTGGGTGCGGTGGAGCAGGGCGATCAGCAGGCGCTGACGGATCTGCTCGAAGACCTGCACGCAGCCGACATCGCCGACCTTCTGGAACAGATCGATGCCAGCGACCGGGCGCGGCTGATCCGGCTTTACGACCGTGAGTTCGACGGCGAGATCCTGTCCGAACTGGACGAGTCGATCCGCGAAGAAGTCATCGAGACGCTGAACCCGCTGGTTCTGGCCGACGCGGTCCGGGAGATGGAAAGCGACGATGTCGTCGACCTTCTCGAAGACCTTGAGGTGCCGCAGCAGGAAGCCATTCTTGAGGCGCTTGAAGATGCCGACCGGGTCGCGGTTGAGCAATCTCTGAGCTATCCGGAAAACTCGGCCGGCCGCTTGATGCAGCGCGAAGTGGTGATGGCGCCTGAGCATTGGAATGTCGGTCAGGCCATTGATTTCATGCGCAACTCGGATGATTTGCCAGAGCAGTTCTATCACGTGGTCCTGGTTGATCCGCGTCTGCATCCGATTGGCAATGTCACCCTTGGCCGGATCATGGCTACCAAACGCCAAGTGCCGCTGACCGAACTGGTCGAGGACACCTTTCAGGTGATCCCCGCCGATCAGGACGAGGAAGACGTGGCTTATGCCTTCAACCAGTACCACCTGATCTCGGCGCCCGTGACCGACGCTGAGGGGCGTCTGGTCGGTGTGATCACCATCGACGATGCGATGATCGTGCAGGACGAAGAACACGAAGAAGACATCCTGCGCCTGGCCGGTGTGGGCGAGGAAAGCTCGCTGGCTGACCGGGTGATTGAAACCACCAAACGCCGGTTCCCCTGGCTCGCTGTGAATCTGGTCACGGCGATATTGGCCTCGCTGGTGATTGCGCAGTTTGAAGCAACCATTTCGCAGTTCGTGGCCCTTGCGGTGCTGATGCCGATTGTCGCCTCGATGGGCGGTAATGCCGGCACCCAGTCGCTGACGGTTGCCGTGCGCGCGATTGCCACCCGCGACCTTACCGGCTCCAACGTCTGGCGGGTGATCCGCCGCGAAGTGCTGGTGGGGCTGGTCAACGGGGTGATCTTTGCCATTGTGATGGGTCTGGTGGGCCTCGCTTGGTTCGGCTCGCCGATGCTGGGGGTCGTGATTGCCGTCGCTATGGTGATCAATCTGGTCGTGGCGGGGCTGGCGGGAACGGTGATCCCGGTTCTATTGGAGAAAGCCGGTATTGACCCGGCGCTGGCCTCAGGCGCTTTTGTGACCACGGTGACCGATGTGGTCGGGTTCTTTGCCTTCCTCGGGCTTGCCGCAACTGTTTTGCTGTAGGAGACCGCGATGACGGATCTGACTGAAATCAAGGCCGCCGCCCGCAAGGCCGCCTTTGCCCGCCGCAAGCAGGCGCATGCCCGCAATACTCCAGGTGCCGCAGGCCATCTGTCCGAGGTGCTGGCCGGTTACCGCGGCGTGCCGCTGTCGGGTTTTCTGCCGATCCGCACCGAGATCGACCCGGTGCCCGCAATGGCCGAAGCGGCAGCGCACGGGCCTGTTGGCGTTCCGGTTATCATGGGGGCGGGCCAGCCGCTCAAATTCAGCCGCTGGCAGCCCGAAGGCCCGCTGCGCGACGGCCCTTTTGGCGCCATGGTTCCCGAGGCAGATGACTTTTTCGAGCCTGAGATCCTGGTGGTGCCGCTGGTTGCCTTTGATGCCAAGGGCGGACGGCTGGGTTACGGCGGCGGCTTTTATGACCGCACGCTGGAATTGCTGCGCGGCAAGCGGGCGACGCTGGCGATCGGCTTTGCCTTTGACGCGCAAGAGGCCGAAGACCTGCCGCTGGAACCCACCGATCAACCGCTGGACATGCTGATTACCGAAAGCCGGATCCTGCAATTCAGCCGCTGACGCTGGCCGCGCGACCAAGATTTTTCGAAAAATCTTGGCAAAACTTTTCAGAAAAGTTTTGCGCGCCTGCCGCAGGCCTTGTTCTGCCGTCCGCATCCGCGTACCACGCCCGCATGCGAATTCTGTTTCTAGGCGATGTGATGGGCCGCGCGGGGCGCAGTGCCATTACCGAAAATCTGCGGCGGCTGCGCCAGGACTGGCGGCTCGATTTTGTTGTGGTGAACGGCGAAAACGCCTCCAACGGCATGGGGCTGAGCGGCGAGCACGCCAAACTGCTGCTGGAGGCCGGCGTTGATTGCCTGACCCTGGGCGACCATGCCTTTGATCAAAAGGACATGCTGCAGTTCATTGAGAAGGAGCAGCGCATTATCCGGCCGCTGAACTTTGCCAAAGGCGCACCGGGCCGCGGCTTCCGGCTGTTCCAGGCCCCGGGCGGGCGCAAGGTGCTGGTGGTGCAGGTGCTGGGCCAAGTGTTCATGAAGCGCGCTTTCGATGATCCCTTCGGCGCGGTTGAGGCGGTGCTGAAATCGCACCCCCGGGGCGGGCTGGCACAGGCCATCATTGTGGATGTGCATTGCGAAGCCACCTCCGAGAAGATGGCGATGGGACATTTCTGCAACGGGCGTGCCTCGCTGGTGGTCGGGACCCATACCCATGTTCCAACGGCTGACGCGCAGATCCTGTCCGAAGGCACCGGCTATCTGACCGATGCCGGCATGTGCGGTGATTACAATTCGGTCATCGGTATGGACAAGGCCGAGCCGATGCGCCGCTTCCTGACCGGAATGCCCAAGGCGCGCTTTACCCCTGCAAACGGTGCGGCCACCCTGTCCGGCGTGTTTGTCGAGACTGACGACCGCACAGGTGCTGCCAAGCAGATTCGCATGGTGCGCAACGGCGGCCTGCTGCAGGAGGCCGCCCCCTGACAGAATGCCTTTCCGCCCCGCGGTGCAGCTTGTGGCGGGATGAATTGCCGGTGCAGCCGCGATTTTCCGCATAAATTCCCGAATCCAGGCCTCCGCAGCGGGGCGGGCGCGGAAATTCTTGCTCAGGCCAAGGGTTTCAGGGAAACTGCGCGATGGCGGAGCGTGCAGCAGCGCGCTAAACCCGTCTGAAACAATAAGGCATCGTCACGGTATATGCAGTTTTTCCAACTAGGTGATTCCGGCAGCGCGGTCCTGGCGATAGCCATTGTTCTGGCCATGTTCGTGGCTTTTCTGCGCGAAACCTATCCCACCGAAGTTGTGGCGCTGACCGGCGTTGCAGCAATGCTGGCCACTGGCGTTTTGCCCTACAATCAGGCGTTGCCGGTGCTGTCCAACCCGGCGCCTTGGACCATTGCGGCGATGTTCATCATCATGGGTGCCTTGGTGCGGACCGGTGCGCTGGATGCCTTCACTCAAATCGCCAAAAAGCAGGCTGAGGTGAGCCCCAAGCTTGCGGTTGCCTTGCTGATGGCCTTTGTGGTTGCGGCCTCTGCCGTGGTGTCAAACACGCCGGTGGTGGTGGTGATGATACCAGTGTTCATCCAGATCTCCCGCACCCTGAAGGTTTCCGCCTCCAAGATGCTGATCCCGCTCAGCTATGCGGCGATCCTGGGCGGCACGCTGACACTGATCGGAACCTCGACCAACCTGCTGGTGGATGGTGTTGCGCGGGCGCAGGGCCTGCAGCCTTTCACTATTTTTGAGGTCACGCCGCTGGGCGTGATCCTGGTCATCTATGGCATGATCTACCTGCGCTTTATCGCGCCGCGTTTGCTGCCGGACCGTGACAGTATGGCCATGCTGCTGAGCGACAAATCCAAGATGAAATTCTTCACCGAAGCGGTGATCCCGCCCGAAAGCAACCTGATCGGCCGCGAAGTCACCGGCGTGCAGCTGTTCAAACGCCCTGGCGTGCGGCTGATCGACGTGATCCGCGGCGATGACTCTTTGCGCCGCAACCTCATGGGTGTGGAGCTGCAGGTCGGCGACCGGGTGGTGCTGCGCACCCGGATGACCGAGCTGTTGAGCCTGCAAACCAACAAAGAGCTCAAGCGGGTGGATCAGGTTTCCGCCGTCGAGACCGAAACCGTGGAGGTGCTGATCACGCCCGGATGCCGCATGGTGGGCCGCAGCCTTGGCGCCATGCGCCTGCGCCGCCGCTACGGCGTCTATACCCTGGCGGTGCACCGCCGGAACCAGAACATCGGCGTGCAGCTGGATGACCTTGTGGTGCGGATCGGCGACACCCTGCTGCTGGAGGGGGCGCCCGCCGATATCCAGCGTCTGGCCTCCGACATGGATCTGGCCGATGTCTCGCAGCCGACCCAGCGCGCCTACCGCCGCAGCCACGCGCCGATTGCCGTTGTTGCACTGCTGGGGATCGTTCTGCTGGCCGCCTTCGGCGTGGCACCTATCCTGATGCTGTCTCTGCTGATGGTGTCGCTGGTGTTCGTGACCCGCTGCATCGACGCGGACGAGGCGTTCTCCTTTGTCGACGGGCGGCTCCTGGCGTTGATTTTTTCGATGCTGGCCATCGGCGCCGCGCTGGAAAGCTCTGGTGCGGTTGCCCTGATCGTCAATGCCATTGCCCCCGGCTTGTCGATGCTGCCGCCGTTCCTGCTGGTCTGGGCGGTCTATCTGCTGACCTCTGTCTTGACCGAGCTGGTCTCAAACAACGCAGTGGCTGTAGTCGTCACCCCGATTGCCATTGGCCTGGCCCAGGCCATGGGAGTGGATCCGCGCCCCTTGGTGGTGGCCGTCATGGTCGCCGCCTCGGCCTCCTTTGCCACCCCGATCGGATACCAGACCAACACGCTGGTTTACGGTCCTGGCGGTTACAAGTTCACCGATTTCCTGCGTGTCGGCATCCCGCTGAACCTGACCGTCGGCATGGTTGCGTCCTTGATTATTCCGTTTTTCTGGCCGCTCTGACACCACCGGATGCCCATGGTGATGGCGGTTTTCCGCTTCGCCAGCATTTGTTTACGTGAAATTGTTAAAGCCGGGCCCATATGAAACAGAGAGTATTTCAAGGGGTGGCAAAGTGGATTTCAAAAAACTGTTCCTGATCGCGGTCCTGGGCGGATCAACAGCCATTGTGCTGATGTCGCAGGCCTGGGCGGACCAGCCCCCACAGCCTTCAAAAGTCTCCGCGCAGGCCGCAAAATCCTTGTGAAAGGATTTTGGCAAAACTTTTCCTCAAAAGTTTTAGACCCCGCTACAATGGCCAAAACACCAGGATTGCCGGAATAGAGACGGCAATGACCAGAACCTCCAGCGGCAATCCCATCCGCCAGTAATCGCCAAAGCGGTAACCGCCAGGACCCAGCACAAGCGTGTTGTTCTTATGTCCGATCGGCGTCAGGAACGCCGCCGAGGCGGCAACCGCCACCGCCATCAGGAACGGATCGGGGGATACCCCTAGGGACTCCGCCATCTGAATGCCCACAGGTGCCGCGACAATGGCTGTGGCGGTATTGTTCAGCACATCCGACAGGGTCATGGTCACCACCATCAGCACCGTAAGCACCGCCCAGGCGGGCAAGCCTTCGGTCAGGCCTGTCAGCGCATTGGCAATCAGAGCGGTGCCGCCTGAACTGTCCAGCGCCGCCCCCAACGGGATCATCGACCCCAGCAGCACCACAACCGGCCATTCCACATGATCATAGATCTCCGCCACCGGCAGGATCTTGAAAAGAACATAACCGATCGCCACCAGTCCCAGGGCCACCGGCAGGTAGATCAGCCCGGCCGAGGCCGCCAAAACCGCAGTGGCAAACAGACCGATGGCGGCCCAGGTTTTGTCATTTGCCGTTACCGCCAGCCCGCGCTGCGCCAGCGGCAGGCAGCCCAGCCAGTCGGTCACATCGGCACTGCGCCCGCGCGGGCAAAGCAGCAGCAGAATGTCGCCCGCCTCGATCTCTGCCTGCCGGATATGTTTAGTGATCCGCCGGCCTTGACGGGAAATCCCCAGCAGCACCGCGCTTTGCCGCCAGGCCAGTCCGATCGACTGGGCGCTGCGCCCGCGCACGCGGGCCGCTTCCGGCACCACGACCTCAACCAGCTCCAGCCCGTCGCCTGCAGCGGTCAGCTTTTCCTGCCGGGCGGCGTCGGCAAAATCCAGTTTCAGGGCACTGCGGAACTCATCAAGTGCCTCCGGTTCGGCCTCGATCACCAGCGTATCCCCGTCCCGCAGCGTCGCAGCGCTGGCGCGGCCATAGCGGCGCTTGCCGTCCCGGATCAACCCGATGATCGCCACATCCGCCTTTTCGGCCTCTTCGTCCAATTCGCCCAGCCGCTTGCCGGTCAGCTCTGACCCTTCGCCCACAGTCAGCTCAGCAATATAGGGCGCCAGCTGCGCCTCGGACGCTCCCGCTGCATTCTCCCGCGCGGGGATCAGCCGCCAGCCGATCAGCGCCACAAAGGTAAGCCCAGCCAGCGCCGCGACGCCGCCCACCGGGGCAAAATCGAACATCCGGAACGGCTCTCCCAGCCGCTCCTCCCGGATCGCGGCAATGATGATGTTGGGCGGCGTGCCGATAAGGGTCGCCATGCCGCCCAGAATAGTGGCAAAGGACAGGGGCATCAGGCTCAACCCCGGCGCCCGGCCTGACTTGCGTGCGGTCTGGATGTCCACCGGCATCAGCAGCGCCAGCGCCGCAACATTGTTCATGAAGGCTGACAGCACCGCACCGACCCCGCCCATCAGAGCGATATGACCGCCCAACCCGCGCGCACTGTCCACCAATGTGCGGGTGATCAGAAACACCGCGCCTGACCGCACCAGCCCTGCGGACACAATCAGCACCAGCGCCACCACCAGCGTTGCCGGATGGCCGAACCCGCCAAAGGCATCGCCAGCAGGAACCACCCCCAGCACCACCCCCGCCATCAGCGCCGCAAAGGCCACCAGATCATAGCGGTAACGCCCCCATAACAGCAGGGCAAAAACGGCAGCAAATAACGCAAATAAAACAGCTTGATCATATGTCATCGGGCCAGCTTAACCCCGAAACCCCGCGGAGCAAGGGCCAAGCCGGAGCAGGGTGCTTGAAACCCGGTACCGGCACGGGCTATATGGGCGCCAATTCAGATATTCAGCAGCAAGGATGCACTATGGCAGGCCATTCAAAATGGGCAAACATTCAGCACCGCAAAGGCCGTCAGGACGCTGCGCGGTCGAAACTGTTTTCCAAGCTGGCCAAGGAGATCACCGTGGCCGCCAAAATGGGCGACCCTGATCCCGACAAGAACCCGCGTCTGCGCCTGGCGGTCAAGGAAGCCAAAAGCCAATCTGTTCCTAAGGACGTGATTGACCGCGCGATCAAGAAGGCCGTGGGCGGCGACGCTGAAAACTATGACGAAATCCGCTACGAAGGGTACGGCCCCAATGGCGTGGCCGTCATCGTCGAGGCCATGACCGACAACAAGAACCGCACAGCCTCCAACGTGCGTTCGACCTTTTCCAAGAACGGCGGCAACCTGGGCGAGACCGGTTCGGTCGGCTTCATGTTCGAACGCAAGGGTGAAGTCACCTATCCGGCCTCTGTTGGCGATGCCGACACCGTGATGATGGCAGCAATCGAAGCCGGCGCCGAAGATGTCGAAAGCTCGGAGGACGGCCATATCATCTACTGCGCCGATACCGACCTCAATGACGTGTCAAACGCACTGGAAGCGGAACTGGGCGAGTCCGAGAGCACCAAGCTGGTCTGGAAGCCGGGCACCACCACCGAGCTGGATCTCGAAGGCATGCAAAAGCTGATGAAGCTGGTCGATGCGCTGGAGGACGACGACGACGTGCAGCGTGTCACCACCAACTTCGAAGCGTCTGACGAGGTCATGGCGCAGCTCTAAGCTGCTGCAGCCGCGCAACGATGAAAGCCCGCCGCGCTTCCGGCGGGCTTTTGTTTTGGCGCACAGGCCATCTTTATCGGGCCACCAGTTTCGGGCCACCTGTATGGCGCCACCCGTACCGCTCCGGGCTGCTGCTTCTTTCTGGTCGGAAATACCCCGGGGGTGAGGCCGCAAGGCCGAGGGGGCAGCGCCCCTCCCTGCCGCCGCGCCGGGATCGGTCCAGCTTGCTGTACTTCAGAACATTTCCGCGCGGCAGATACATCGGTATCAGCTCCAAGTGATTCACATAGTCGATCACATAGCAGTAATCCTTGCCGGTTTCTTCCTCGCGGCCATAGTGATACGGCCCGCCGCCCTCGAAATTGAAACACCGTTCCGAGACAGCCGGATAGTCCAGCCCGGCAGTGGCAGGCGATGCTGCCAGCCCCAGGCCCGCAGCAAGTAGATTATGCTCCATGCAAAACGTCCCACGGCTGATGCCTGAAACGCTAGGGGGGATGGTAGAGGCGGCAAGAGAAACCGGTTGCACGGCGGCTGGCCGGTCAATCGGTTACGACACCGCCAATTCGCAGGGCCGTGGCATCCGGTATCCATATCTCCCGGTGGGGGATGGCAAAGACCCTGTTGGCAAACTCGGCGCTCACCCCTTGCTGCAACAGAAAGGCGCGGTCCTTTTCCTGCTCCTTTTCCAGGTTTATCTGCGGCAGACCGCTTTCGAACTGCAAAGCATAGCTGTGAAAGCCAAGCTGCCCGTCCCCGCCAAGGCTGCGCCGGAGCCCGGCTGCGAACATCAATGTGCAGGCCGAAGCACACAGACCCTCTGCACGGGTGGAAAACCCCTGTTCGCGGATCAGTCTGGCGGCGCCACGGGCTTCGGCGATCAGACCGCCGGGACTGGTCAGGGTAATTCGCTGCAGCCCGGGATGCTGGAGGATCATCTGCTCAATCCGCCGTGTCAGGCCAAAGGTGATTTCACCTGCAAAGATCAGTGCGTGGCCGTCATTGGAAACTGTCAGCTTGTAAAGCGCTTCGCGCGCTTGCCGCCGCTGTTCGGCATAGACGGGTTCCTCCTTTGTCCGGGCAATCAACTGGGCGTCCCACCACAGGGTGACCGCCGCGAAACCCGCAAACAGCAGCACCAGATAACCGCCCCAGACCGGCGCCATCGCACCGGTGCTGCGTACATGCGCATCGGCACTGTGCAGAAAGACGCGGGCCTGCCACAGCAGAACCAGCCCGTCCGCCGCCATCAAAGCAAAGACCAGCGGTACCGGCAGGCTGACCCATTGGTTCAGCGCCAGCCAGATCAGCACAACCCCTGCGCGCGGCAGCAGCACCTGCAGGCCGAGGCTGCGGCGCAAGGAGGCTGGCGCCGGCATCAGCCGCACCGCCCGCCGCGGGCGGTACAATTTTCTTGCAAGAAAATTGGCCGGAAAATTCGAATTTTCCGGCTGCCGGCGGTGAGGGCTATTCTACAAATGCTGCAATCTCCTCGAGCGGTTTTTTCAGCTTGGCAACGGAGGGCACCATCGCGTTCTCTGCCGGATGGCCCACGGCGATGATCATCGTCGGTTTTTCCGATGCAGGGCGGCCCAGGGCGCAATTCAGGAACTTCATCGGGTTCGGCGTGTGGGTAAGAGTGCACAGGCCCGCCGTATGCAAAGCTGTCAGTAATACGCCGGTGGCAATATTCACGCTTTCCGGCACATAATAGTTTTTGTAGCGGCTGCCGTCCTCAAAAGCGCCCCAGCGCTGGGCGAAAACCACAATCAGCCAGGGCGCGGTGGTCAGATGCGGCTTGTCCGCATCGGTGCCGATCGGCTCCAGCGCCGTGATCCATTCATCGCCCGCACCGCCCGCATAGAACTTTTTTTCCTCTTCTTCAGCCTCGGCGCGGATCTGCGCCTTCAGCTCCGGATCGGAAATCGCAGCAAAGAACCAGGGCTGATGGTTGGCCCCCGAGGGTGCCGTGCCGGCTGCACGGATACAGGTCTCGATCACCTGCCGCGGCACCGGCTGGCCGGTAAAGTCCCGCACCGAATGCCGCCGCCGCATATGGGCCAGGAACTCTGCTGCTTTTTCCTGCATTTCAGCGTCGGAGTACTCCGCTCGGTCCGGCAAGGGCAGGGGATCATAGCTGAGAGCGTCTTTTGAAAACATCGGCGGGCTTTCCTGTTTAGCTTTGGGTCAAATACTGCCTAGCAGATTTCTGCACGGCGCGGGTCACCTCCGCAAGGGCAGGGGCCATTACCCGCGCCACCTGCCAGGTCAAGGGCACCGGCAGCGTGGTCTCAGGGATCAGTGGCACCAGCCGCCCGCTGCGGATATCGCCGGCGACCATTGCCAACGGATTCATACCCCAGCCCAAGCCGGCCGCGGCGGCATCAATGAAGGCCTGGGTCGAGGGCAGGTAATGGGCAGGCGGCGCCAGCTGCGGCGCCACGTTCCGCTCCAGCCACAGCCGCTGCAGATTGTCCTTGGCATTGAAGATCAGGCACGGAGCGCGGGCGGCAGCCTCCGGTGTCACCCCTGCCGGAAACCAGCGCGCCATGAAGTCCGGGTTGGTGGTTGCCACATAGTCCAGCGTGCCCAGCGGATGGGCGTCAAACCCGGTGACCGGCTTGGCGCTGGCCGTCACCGCAGCAGAGACCTCGCCGCGCTTCAGCCACTCCGCGCTGTGGTCCTGATCATCCACCAAAAGATCGAACAGCACCCCGTCCACCTCGGCCATCGCGTCAATGAACCAGCTGGCCAGGCTGTCTGCATTGACCGCAATCCGCAGCCGCACCGGGCCGTGATCCACCTCCAAAGCCAGTTCCCGCGCCAGCTGCGCCTCCAGCAGGCCGATGTCCTCGGCATGTTTGGCAATCCTGAGACCCGCCGCCGTCCCGGTGCAGGGCGTGCCGCGCCGCACCAGTGCGGTGCCGATGCGGTCCTCCAGCGCCTTGATCCGCTGCGAAACGGCTGATGGCGTCACCCGCAAGGATTGCGCCGCGGCCTCAAAAGTGCCAAGGCGCAGCACCGCGCTCAGCGCCGCCATCTGGCTGGGATCCATCTGCATTAGCAACTCTAATCTGACTTAAGCTTCTTTAACTGGATTAATGGCGTGGCAGTCTCTAGTCAAACCCCAGCACAACGATGGAGACCACCATGCCCCCCAGCCTGCTTGCCGGATTCGCCCTTGGCCTTAGCCTGATCGCGGCGATCGGTGCCCAAAACGCCTTTGTTCTGCGACAGGGGTTGCGGCGCCAGCATGTGTTCTGGATCTGCTTCACCTGTGCGGGATCCGATGCGGTGCTGATCACTGCGGGTGTTTTCGGCTTTGGCTCGCTGGCGCTGGCAGTTCCGTGGTTTGAAAAGGCGATGCGGCTTGGCGGTGCGGCTTTTCTGATCTGGTACGGCGCCCGCGCCCTGCGCAGCGCCTGGCGCGGCGGCGAAACCCTGGACACGGCGGGCGAAGGCGCCGGCGCTGCCCTGCTGCCGGTACTGGCCACGGTGCTGGCGCTGACCTGGCTGAACCCGCATGTCTACCTTGATACAGTGGTTCTCCTTGGCTCGATCTCGGCACAATACCCCGAGCCGCTGGTCTTTGCCGCCGGGGCCACCATCGCCAGCTTCACCTTTTTCTTCACGCTCGGCTATGGCGCCAGCCTGCTGGCTCCGGTCTTTGCCCGCCCGCGCGCCTGGCAGGTGCTGGATGCCATCGTCGGCCTGACCATGTGGGCGATTGCGCTGAAACTGCTGATGATGTGACGAACAGCATCTGTGCGCAGGCCGCTCTAACGCCTGCGCAGAAATGCGCTACTTTCCTCCTGAAGCCGCCAACAGGAGGGAAGGATGAGCTGGAACCCGGCACTGGAACCGCAATGCCCCGATGCGGGCAGCCTTGATGCAATTGAAACGGTGATCATCCCGCGCGCCCGTGACCTCGGCGGCTTTGAGGTCCGCCGCGCCTTGCCCGCACCGCGCCGCCAGATGGTCGGCCCGTTCATCTTCTTCGATCAGGCCGGGCCGGCGGAGTTCCTGACCGGGCAGGGCATCGACGTGCGCCCGCATCCGCATATCGGCCTTGGCACTGTGACCTATCTCTATCAGGGCGAATTCGAGCATCGCGATTCCTTAGGCACTCACCAGATGATCTATCCGGGCGAGGTGAATTGGATGGTGGCAGGCCAGGGAGTCACCCATTCCGAACGCACCTCGGCCACGACCCGCGCAGCCCCAAGCAGCCTGTTCGGCATCCAGACCTGGATCGCGTTGCCCGACAGCCACGAGGACACGCCCGCGGCCTTTGAACACCACGGCAAGGACGCGCTGCCGCTGCTGGAGGGCGAGGGCAAGGCCGTGCGGCTGATCCTCGGCTCCGCCTGGGGTGAGAAAGCCCCTGCAACGCTTTATTCTGAAACATTTTATGCCGATGCGGTATTGCAGGCCGGCGCCAAACTGCCGCTGCCCTTGGATCACGAGGACCGGGGGCTTTACGTCACGCAAGGATCGGTGGAAATCGCCGGCGAAACATTTGAGGCCGGCCGGATGATGGTTTTCCGGCCCGGTGACGCGATCACTGTGACCGCAGGCCCGCAAGGGGCGCGGCTGATGGCGCTGGGCGGTGCGACGCTGAACGGGCCGCGCTATATCTGGTGGAACTTCGTCGCCTCCTCCCGCGACCGGATCGAAGACGCCAAGTCCGCCTGGGCCGCTGGCGACTGGCAGCAGGGCCGCTTCCAGCTGCCGCCTGGCGATGATGAAGAATTCACCCCGCTGCCGGAGAAGCGGAAATAATTCACATGTGAAGCCTTGCGCCGCCGCCCGAACGGGTGTTCTGTCCCGCCATGTCCCAAACCGCCAAATCCGGCTATACCGTGCAAAACCCTCTTCGGGGGGTGTTCTGGATGGTTGTCACCGGTCTTTGCTTTGTGGCGGTCACAGCGCTGGTCAAACACCTTGGCAGCCGCATCCCGCCCGCCGAAAGCGCCTTTTTGCGGTACTTGCTGGGGCTGGTGTTTCTGATCCCGATGGCCGGGGCCTTGCGCCGGGCGCAGCTGACCCCGCGGCTTTGGGCATTGTTTGCAGGCCGCGGCGTGGTGCATTCTGCCGGCGTGATCCTGTGGTTTTATGCTATGACCCAGATCCCGCTGGCCGAGGTTACGGCAATGAACTACCTGTCCCCGGTCTATGTCACCTTGGGGGCTGCGCTGTTTCTGGGGGAGAAGCTGGCGGTGCGCCGGATATCGGCGATTGCTGTCGCTTTGATCGGCGCGATGATCATCCTGCGTCCGGGCTTCCGCGAAGTCTCCCCCGGCCATATCGCCATGCTGTTCACTGCCGTGTCCTTCGGGGCCTCTTACCTGATCGCCAAGTTTACTGTCGGCAGCAACAGCCCGGCTGTCGTGGTCGGCATGCTGTCGATCTTTGTCACTCTGGGCCTTGCCCCCTTTGCCCTGGCGGTCTGGGTGACGCCCACGCTGGCCGAGATTGCAATTCTGTTCGGAGTCGCCAGCTTTGCCACCGCGGGCCACTACACCATGACGCTTGCCTTTGCTGCGGCACCCGTTGCGGTGACCCAGCCGGTCACGTTCCTGCAACTGGTCTGGGCCACCTTGCTGGGCGCACTGGCGTTTGGTGAACCGGCTGACATCTGGGTAATGTCCGGCGGCGGGCTGATCCTGGCTGCGGTCAGTTTTATCTCGTGGCGTGAAGCCAGAATTAAAAAGAAGGCTCTTACACCTTCCGGTAATGCGACTGGTGTTTGATCGTCTTATGGATGTTACAAACCCGAAGTAATCTCCCGCTCTTACCGACGCAAGCGGAGACCGCGCATGGCGAATTGGCTTTGGCCCACGGCGTTGCTGCTGGCGGCCCTTTTTGATCCGCCGGCCGCCCAGGCCGGGCCCAGTATCTGCAACGATACTGAGGCTTTGCATCAATTGGCCGTCAGCTTGCGGATTGACGGCCGTTGGGTGGTACAGGGCTGGCAGCCGCTCATCCCGGGAGATTGCGCCGAACCGGTGCCGGCCGGCTATCAGGGCCGGTTTCTCTACTTCCGCGCCAAAAGCCCCGGATACAGTTTCCGCGACGACAGCGTCCGGTTTTGCACGGCCCAGGGCCGGTTCCGGATTGAGCATGGCAGCGATTGCACCACACAAGGCTATGCAATGCAGGGTTTTGCCAAAACCGTTACGGCACCAGCAGGACCGCAGGTTCTGCTCAGTTCCCGATCACAGTCCGAACGCCGGGAGGCTGCGGTTGCCGCCGCTGAAGACGGGCATGACGCAACAGAAGACCAATTTCATTACGCGGCGGAGGTGGTCTTTCAAGGCTGCAAGCAGCAGAAAAGTCCGGGCGCCGTCACCTGCAGTTTTGTTGGCGGCGGCATGGAGTTCGGTGCTGTGGGCAAGGTCCGGATCTCCGATCCGGTCTTCACATTCCTGCTGGGGCTGGTGCGCGGCACCCCGCTGGCTATTGACGGTGAGATAGTCACCCGTTTCGGCTCCTTTGCAGAGCTGGAGCTGCACAGTGTCACGCCGCGTGTGCCGAACCGGTTCGACAAGATGCTGCAGAACATGCAGGGAGAGTGGCGGTCCGTGCAAAACCCCAAAGACCGGTTTGCCATTTCCGGTGCCGTGCGCCAGGTCCGATACGGCGGCAGGCAAATGACCCCGGAGTTTGTCACGATCGAGCAAGGCTGCCGCGGCATGGGGTTTACGGGTGACTTCCTGATGGCCTGGGACAGCCAGAGCGGCACCAAACTGTGTTATCAGATCGATTCTCTGACCCGCGATGGAATGACACTTATTTATTTGCCGCGCGGAACCCGGCTGGACTACGAACGGCTGCCTGGCGGCTAGGCCTTATGGGATGACAAGATCCACAACCAGATGCGCCGCAGCTCGCGCGGCCTCGGGATTCAGCGGATCTTCCGACTGCGCGGCCTGTAGCCAGACCCCGTCCATATAGCATTGCAGCGCCTGGCGCGCGGTTTCCAACTGTCCGCCGGGCAGCAGCGCCCGCAGCTCGGCCAGGACATGGCTGCGCACCCGGGCACGGTTGATTCGGTGCAGGCGGCTCAGCCGCGGCGAATAGGGGGCATTTGCCCAGAACTGCATCCAGATACTGCACTGGGGCACAGTGAAAAGACCGTCGGCAAAGTTCGCGTCCATCACCGCATATAGCCGTTCGCGCGGGGTGCGCGCTGTGGCATAGCCATCCGCCATGGCCCGCCGCAGCTTGCCCAGAAGATGCAGCATTGTGGCTTCCATCAGCCCTTCCTTGGAGCCGAAATAATAGTTTATCGAGGCCGCCGAAGCACCGGCCTCCCTGGCGATTTCCGCCATGGTTACAACACCGTAACCGCGCTCATGCACTGCAACGATGGTGGCTTCGATCAGCTCTTCGTTGCGGATATCCCGGATGCGTTTCCTGCTCATGAATAAGTTGTGCGGCAATTGGGCCGGCGTTTCAACTGTTGTTCGAGGGAATCCAAATCTTGAATGGTCATTCAAAAAACTATTTGGCCGATCAGTCTGCTGTGTTATGTACCCGACCCATGTCTTAGGGCGGGAACCGCCTGGAAATGGGAGGGACATATGACTTCAATCATTTCATTCGGGATTCTGCTGGCCTTTGCGCTGGTGGTGTTCTGCGTGATCAAGTGGTGGAACGTCCGCAACGTCGGCGTGACTCCGGTCCACTTGTTCACCTTCATCGCAATCCTCTTCACCTCGGGCCTGGACGTCGGCCTGATCATGTTCCCGCTGGCCTGGGACTTTCCGCTTTATGCCGACACCGCGGCAGAGCCCGCCTATGGGTTCACCAACCCGCTGGCGCTGGAATTCGGCTTCTGGGGCTTCCTGATCTGGGGCTTCTACTTCCTGACCACCTTCTATTTCTGCGTGGTCGAGCCGCGGGTGAAGTTCTTTGAGATCCCGCTGGTGAAATGGCTCAACAACATCGTGATCATCGGCACCTGCGCCTTCACCGGCGCGCTGTTCCTGATCTACCTGCCGTATTATGCCACTTTCATGGGCGACGGCGAGAGCGTGATCCCGGCCTTCTATGTCATTACCTTCCTGGTGATCCTGTTTGCCGCCTTCTCGTCGACCGACATCAAATACGTGCGCATCCTGTCGGTCGGCTCCACCGTGTTGTTCCTGTCGCTGATCCTCGGCATGTGGGCTTATTCCGGTATGGGGCTGAGCGCCTTCGGCGATACTGCCTCTAACATCGGCGGCTATTTTGCCAACATCCACAAATTCGTGCTGCCGCTGACCGACTATCACGAATTCTACCTGTTCTGGTGGTTCGCATGGTCGATCATGATCGGCCAGTTCACCTCGCGCTTTGTCGGCGGGCTGCGCACCTGGCAGGTTCTGGCAGCGCTGCTGATCTTCCCGTCGATCCCGCTGGGTGTGTGGTTCTCGGTTCTGTACTATTACCACCTCAACAGCATCGAGACGACGCTGCTGATCAATGTCTCCATGGTCGCGGTGGGCATCATCTTCGTGGTCAACTCCTTTGACTCGCTGATCCGCCTCTACACCGACAACTTGAACCTGACGGCCAAGCGTTTCGGCACCATTCCTTATGTGCTGGGCAATGCGGTTGTACTGTTTGCCCTGACCCTGGCGTTCCAAAGCCAGTGGCTGCAGATCCAATGGATCGGCACCGTGGTGATCGGCATCTATGTCGCCTGCCTGGCCTATATCGTGCTGTTCAAGCGCAGCGAAGTGATGAGCATCACCGCTTCGCCCGAGGAAAACACGCTCGACTTCGACAAGATCAAGACGGCCCATTAAGGGCGGTCTCCCGGCTGGCCCCTAGTTTCCCCGAATGATGGGACCAGCCACTAACTGCCTGGCAGCGCCTTCGGGCCTGCCAGGCGCCTTTCGAAGAAACATCGCCAATACTGGGAGGTCCGCGATGAGTGCCCCGAATATCCTGATCCTGATGGTTGACCAGTTGAATGGGACGCTTTTCCCGGACGGCCCCGCCGAATGGCTGCATGCTCCGAACCTTAAGAAACTGGCGGAACGCTCGACCCGCTTTAAGAACGCCTATACCGCGTCGCCCTTGTGCGCACCGGGCCGGGCGTCTTTCATGTCCGGCCAGCTGCCGTCGCGCACTGGCGTCTATGACAACGCCGCCGAATTCCGCAGCGACATCCCGACCTACGCCCACCATCTGCGCCGCGCAGGCTACTACACCTGCCTTTCAGGCAAGATGCATTTTGTCGGCCCCGACCAGATGCACGGCTTCGAGGACCGCCTGACCACCGACATCTACCCGGCTGATTTCGGCTGGACCCCGGACTACCGCAAGCCCGGTGAACGCATTGATTGGTGGTATCACAACATGGGGAGCGTCACAGGGGCAGGGGTCGCGGAGACCTCCAACCAGATGGAATACGACGACGAGGTCGCCTATAATGCCACTGCCAAGCTCTATGAGCTGTCGCGCGGGCTGGACAACCGTCCCTGGGCGCTGACCGTCAGCTTTACCCACCCGCATGACCCTTATGTGGCGCGCAAGAAATACTGGGACCTTTATGAGGATTGCGCGCATCTTCTGCCGCAAGTTCCGGCAATGGATTACGACGACCACGACCCGCACGCCCAGCGGATCTTCGACGCCAACGACTGGCGCAGTTTCGACATCTCTGAAGAAGACATCAAACGCTCCCGCCGCGCCTATTTCGCCAATATCTCCTATTTGGATGACAAGATCGGCGAGATCCTGAATGTGCTGGAAACCACCCGGCAGGAGGCAATCATCCTGTTTGTCTCCGACCACGGCGACATGCTGGGCGAACGGGGCCTGTGGTTCAAGATGAGCTTCTATGACGGCTCCTCCCGCGTGCCGCTGATGATCTCCGCGCCGGACCTGCCAGCGGGCCTGATCGAAGCACCTGTTTCCACGCTGGACGTGACTCCGACGCTGGGCGCGCTGGCGGGTGTCGATATGGCTGAAATCGAACCCTGGACCGACGGCCAGAACCTGGTGCCGCTGGCCACCGGCACGGAACGGACCGAACCGGTTGCCATTGAATACGCGGCTGAGGCCTCATATGCGCCGCTGGTGTCGCTCCGCTATGGCAAGTGGAAATACAACCGCTGCGCGCTGGACCCCGATCAACTGTTCGATCTGCAGGCCGACCCGCACGAGCTGACCAATCTGGCAGCCGATCCGGCCCATGCCGGAACGCTGGAAACCTTGCGCGCCAAATCAGACGCCCGCTGGGACCTGGAGGTCTTCGACGCCGAGGTGCGCGCCAGTCAGGCCCGCCGCTGGGTGGTCTACGAGGCTCTGCGCCAAGGCGGCTACTACCCCTGGGATTACCAGCCGCTGCAAAAGGCATCCGAGCGCTACATGCGCAATCACATGGATCTTAACACCCTCGAGGAAAACAAACGTTTTCCCCGCGGCGAATAACCCGAAATCAGCACCCCGCCAGTTCTTCTGGCCCCAAATATCCCCGCCGGAGGCATGAAAATATGACCCACCCCGCACAGCCCAAAGCCAGCCACTTCATCAACGGCGAATACGTCGAAGACACCGCAGGCACCCCGATCCCGGTGATCTACGCCGCCACCGGTGAGCAGATCGCCACCGTCTACGCCGCAACGCCCGCAATCGTTGAACAGGCACTCTCCACCGCCAAGGAAGCGCAAAAGGCATGGGCCAAGATGACCGGCACCGAGCGCGGCCGCATCCTGCGCCGCGCCGCCGACATCATGCGCGAGCGCAACCACGACCTCAGCGTGCTGGAAACCTACGACACCGGCAAGCCGCTGCAGGAAACCCTGGTGGCCGATGCCACCTCCGGCGCAGACGCGCTGGAGTATTTCGGCGGCCTCGCCGCCTCGCTGACCGGCGAGCATATCCCGCTGGGTGAAGACTGGGTCTATACCAAACGCGAGGCGCTGGGCCTGTGCGTCGGCATCGGCGCCTGGAATTACCCGACCCAGATCGCCTGCTGGAAAGGCGCGCCCGCGCTGGCCTGCGGCAACTCGATGGTGTTCAAGCCGTCCGAGACCACGCCGCTCTGCGCGTTGAAAGTGGCCGAAATCCTGATCGAGGCCGGCGCCCCCGCAGGCGTCTTCAACGTCGTTCAGGGCATGGGCGAAGTGGGCGGTGCGCTGGTGACCGATCCGCGCGTTGACAAGGTTTCGCTGACCGGTTCGGTGCCGACCGGCAAGAAGGTCTATGCCGCCGCCGCTGCGGGCATGAAGCACGTCACCATGGAACTGGGCGGCAAGTCGCCGCTGATCATCTTTGACGACGCTGATGTGGACAACGCTGTTGGTGGCGCCATCAACGGCAACTTCTACTCCTCCGGCCAGGTGTGTTCGAACGGCACCCGCGTGTTTGTGCAGAAAGGCATCAAGGAAAAATTCCTTGCCCGTCTCGCCGAACGCACCGGGAATGCCATCATCGGCGACCCGATGGATGAGGCCACCAGCTTTGGCCCGATGGTCACCGAGAACCAGATGAACATCGTTTTGGGCTATATCGAGAAGGGCAAAGAAGAAGGCGCCCGCTTGATCTGCGGCGGCAAGCGCGCGGATATGGACGGCTATTTCATTGAGCCCACCGTCTTTGCCGATGTGACCGACGACATGACCATCGCGCGCGAAGAAATCTTCGGCCCGGTGATGTCCGTCCTTGATTTCGACACCGAGGAAGAGGTCGTCGCCCGCGCCAATGACACCGAATTCGGCCTGTCGGCAGGTGTGTTCACCAAGGACTTCACCCGCGCCCACCGGGTGATCGGCAATCTTGAGGCCGGCAGCTGCTTTATCAACTCTTACAACGACGCCCCGGTCGAGGCGCCGTTCGGCGGCGTAAAGGCATCCGGCGTTGGCCGCGAGAACTCGAAAGAGGCGATCAAGCACTTCAGCCAGGTGAAATCGGTCTACGTCCGCATGGGCGACGTCGAAGCGGCATTCTGATTGCCCTTTCGGGCAACGCCCACCCGCCGCCCCGTTGCCCGATAGGGCAAGAGGGAAGGGGTTGCTGAGAGGTCGCTGAGGGCGCTTTGCGTCCTCAGCAGACCAGAACAATGATGAGGCAGATTCGGGATGCCTCAAGGACAAGCCGCGCCAAGGCGCGGTGCCAATGGCATCCTTGACCCAACCCGGATCCGCAATGGAGAGAAGAAATGAACGCGGATTATGTGATTGTCGGGGCCGGGTCTGCCGGTTGTGCAATAGCCTACCGGCTGTCTGAGGCCGGCAAAAAGGTTCTGGTGATCGAACACGGCGGCACCGATGCCGGGCCGTTCATCCAGATGCCGGGCGCGCTCAGCTACCCGATGAACATGCCGCTGTACGATTGGGGCTACAAATCCCAGCCCGAGCCGCATCTGGGCGACCGCGAACTGGTTTGCCCGCGCGGCAAGGTGATCGGCGGCTCCTCCTCGATCAACGGTATGGTCTATGTGCGCGGCCACGCCGGCGACTACAACCACTGGGCCGAGTCTGGCGCTGCCGGCTGGTCCTACGCCGACGTGCTGCCGTACTTCAAACGCATGGAAACATGGAACGATCGCGGCCATGGCGGCGATCCGGACTGGCGCGGCACCGACGGCCCGCTGCATGTGACCCGCGGCCCCCGCGACAACCCGCTGCACGACGCCTTTGTCAATGCAGGCGCGCAGGCGGGCTACCCGGTCACCTCCGACTACAACGGCGAGCAGCAGGAAGGCTTCGGCCCGATGGAGATGACGGTCTACAAAGGCCAGCGCTGGTCCGCTGCCAACGCCTATCTGCGCCCGGCGCTGAAGCGTGACAACTGCAACCTGATCCGTGCCTTCGCCCGCAAGGTGGTGATCGAGGACGGCCGCGCCGTCGGGGTAGAGGTTGAACGCGGCGGTAAGGTTGAAGTGATCCGCGCCAATACCGAAGTGATCCTGGCCGCCTCCTCGCTGAATTCCCCCAAGATGCTGATGCTGTCCGGTATCGGTCCGGCCAAACATCTGGCGGAACACGGCATTGACGTGGTCGCCGACCGCCCCGGCGTGGGCCAGAACCTGCAGGACCACCTGGAATTCTATTTCCAGTTCGCCTGCAAACAGCCGATCACCCTGTTCAAATACTGGAACCTGTTCGGCAAGGCGCTGGTGGGGGCGCAATGGCTGTTCACCAAGACCGGCCTTGGCGCCTCGAACCAGTTCGAAAGCGCCGCTTTTGTCCGGTCCGGCAAGGGGGTGGACTATCCGGACATCATGTATCACTTCCTGCCGATTGCCGTCCGCTATGACGGTCAGGCCGCGGCTGAGGGCCATGGTTTCCAGGCCCATGTCGGGCCGATGCGCTCCGGCTCGCGCGGCGAGGTCACGCTGAACTCTGCCGATCCGAAAGACGCGCCAAACATCCTGTTCAACTACATGTCGACCGAACAGGACTGGGAGGATTTCCGCAAATGCATCCGTCTGACGCGCGAAATCTTCGGCCAGGAGGCGATGAAGCCCTTCCTCAAGCATGAGATCCAGCCCGGCGAAGCGCTGCAATCGGACGAGGAGCTGAACGGTTTCATCCGGGAGCACGTGGAAAGCGCCTATCACCCCTGCGGCACCTGCAAGATGGGCGCAGTTGATGACCCGATGTCTGTGGTCGATCCTGAATGCCGCGTGATCGGCGTCGATGGCCTGCGGGTCGCCGACAGCTCGATCTTCCCGCGCATCACCAACGGCAACCTCAACGGCCCGTCTATCATGACCGGCGAGAAGGCCTCGGACCACATCCTGGGCCGCCGCCTGCCGTCCTCGAACGCTGAACCGTGGTTCAACCCGGACTGGCGCCAGGCGCAGCGCTGATCCTGTTGCGCTGCCAGCAAGCCGCCCGCCACCTCCCCGTTGTGCGGGCGGCTTATTTCCTGATGTCCTGGCCTGGGATCGGGCCAGGGAACGGGGCTGAAATCAGGCCCGAAAATCAGCGCGTTTGCCGTATCTTTTGATCCGCGTCAAAGCGGGTGCGCAGCGCTGCGGATAATCTGCAACCGACCCTGGAAAAAAGGAGCGGGCAGATGTCCAACACCCCCCATGAACTGGCCGAAGAATTCCCCGAAAAGGCCGTGCAGATCAGTCAGCTGAAACAGGCAGATGCCCATTTCGCCAAGCTGTCGGACGAATACCACGAGGTAAACCGAGCCGTACACCGGGCCGAAACCAACGTGGAGCCAGTGAGTGCTGAGGCCGAAACCGGCTTGCGCAAACAACGCGCCGCGCTGAAGGACGAGATCTGGGGGATATTGTCGAAGGCGTGAGAGCAGATCGTGTTGACGGCAGAACGGGGTATCACTGTAGCCCCGTTCTGTTTTTTGAACCTGTTCGGCACTGACTGGCCTAGACCCGTTTCAGGGCCGGTCTGCGTTGCAGGTACCTGAGCCCATCAAGACCGGCATGGATTGCCCGCCGGTGTCCAGGGCAAAGGCCTGTTTCACCCGAATGGAGCCAAGCCCCGCAGCCGTAAGTGCTGCGCGCATCTGCTGTTCTGTCAGCCCGAAGCCGCCGCTGTCCTGGCCTTGCCAATCCCATTGCATAAACCGGCCGCCGCGCTCAAGCAGGCCTGAAAGTGCCTTCACGGCAGCTGCGTAGTCCGGCAGGAAGCCGCAGACGGAAGACGCGCAGATCAAATCGAATCCGGAAAGCCGGTCTTTGCCGCCCGCAGCTCCACCGCCTAGGATGTCCGCGTGGACAGGTGTCACGCTGGGCAGATTCTTGTCCTTCAGGACCGCAATCATCCTGTCCGAGGTGTCAACGGCAATCACCTCCTTAACATGCGGTGCAATCAGTTCCGTCAGCAGCCCGGTTCCGCATCCAAAGTCGAGGACACGTTTCGATTGCCAAGCCTCACCGCGTATTCCGGCATGCGAGTCGAGCGCGGAAAACGCTCTGGCTGCAAAAAGCCTGACATCGCTGTTGCCGTCCCACCCGTCCGCATAGTCATTCCAGTCGTCTGTCATTCGTTATGCATTCCCTCAGTATTGGCGACGGCGCCGGTCCGCTGAAGACCCGATCGTGCGTGCCGCAGAAGCACCGGACATTGGCTGGGCCGGACGCGGCAGTCAATACGGCAGGCAAAACGGGGGGCAGGCATTGTTTCCAGACGCTCAGTGTCTCAATCCGCGGCGTCAGGGATCACCCCTGCCGCTCTCTCCCGCAGGAACTTTTCCCCAGCCGTCAGGCCTGCGTCCCAGGTCGCCTGGATCTTCTCCGGATCGGTGAAGTCGATCTTATCCGCGGGCACCTCTTCCTGGGGCCAGACGTACAACCGCCCGGCGACCTCGGGCAGGCGCTTGTACGGGCGCGTCAGCAGTACCAGCGTGCGCCCCTTGTCGGGGTCCGGCATCGGCGCCTGATCGGCCATGCCGCCGTCGATCACCGCCCGTCCGTTCCAGCGGGGCGGGTCGAACACAGGCGGGATGGTGGCCGCGAACCGCACCAGAGCGGCCAGCTTCCCCTCCTGCGCTGCGGCGCGGGCGTCCACCAGGCTGGAGCTGACACCCAGCCGCTCTGCCCAGTTAAAATGCGGCGAGCCGACCATATGCAGCTCGGTCTCATAGGCCAGCGTCGCCAGGCTGCCAGTCAGACGCGCCCAGCGGTCAGAGGGCGGATGGCCGAGCAGGATCTGCGCCCGCGGCCCGGCGGCCACCCGCGCCATGGCATCGCCATCCAGCGACCGGGTGACCACCTCCTCATAGACCGTCTGGTGCGGCGTCAGTCCGGCCTCGCTAGGGTGGTGCCAGTTGATGTTGCTGCCGGTTGACCGGAAGGCCTCCTTCATCTCCGCCAGCACCCGCTCGCCGCGGCCCGCCAGGAACCCGGCCAGCGTCAGGGCGCCACCAGAAACCCCGGTCACGCGGGCGGGGCTCAGCGGCAGTTCATTCTGCACCACGTGCAGAAAACCGCCTTGCCAGAAGCAGCGGCAGCCGCCGCCGGACAGGACTAATTGTTCAAAATCTGCCATGAATCCTACCCTAGAGTGCGCCAGGCGCGCAGGCCAGCCGGTGCATCAGCTGACCTCATACGGCAGCACGCCGCGCTGATCGGTGTTTATGGTCAGCCGCCGTTCCAGCGGCGGAACCGAACGCTGGTGGCAGTCTTTCCGCTCGCAGATGCGGCAGGAAATGCCGATCGGCTCATAGGCGCTGTCCTGGTTCACATCCATCCCGTCTGCATAAACCAGCGCCTCCGCGTGGCGCACCTCGCAGCCCAGCGCTATGGCATAGCGCCGCACCGGGGATCCGAATGAGCCGCCCGGTTTCGACACATCCCGCGCCAGCGAGATATAGCGCACCCCGTCCGGCGTCTCCGCCAGCTGGCGCAGGAACCGGCCCGGGGTCTCAAACGCCCGGTGCACGTTCCACAGCGGGCAGGCGCCGCCGAACCGGGCAAACTGCAGCCGCGTGGCCGAGTGCCGCTTGGTGATCGTGCCAGCCTGATCAACCCGGACAAAGAAAAACGGCACTCCCTTGGCGCCGGGCCGCTGCATGGTCGACAACCGGTGCGATACTTGCTCGATCGAGGCGCCAAAGCGGATCGACAGCAGCTCCAGATCATGGCGGCAGGCCTGCGCCGCCTCCAGAAACCTTGTGTAGGGCATCAGGGCGGCACCCGCGAAATAGTTGGCAAGGCCGATCTTGGCGATGGCGCGGGCCTCCTCGCTTTGGAACTTTGCAAAATCCAGCGTCGCTTCCAGCAGCGCGTTCTGCCGCAAAAGCGCCACCTGCAGCAGCATCTGAAACAGCTGTGTTTGCGGCGCCGAGCGGTTGGACAGATGCAGCACGCCGGTCTCCGCATCATAGTGGCGCAAGCCCTCCATCTCGGATTGGCGCACGGTCACGCCGCCGCGCTCCAGCGCGGCCACGGCTGCCGCGCGGATGTCATTGGCGGCGGCAAAATGCTCGGCTGCATGGTCCACTGCATCGATGTAATTGTCGCAGTAATGGAAGAAATCGCGCACCTCTTCCCAAGGGGAGGCCTGAATGCGCGCGTCCTCGCGCCCCAGTGCCTCGTCCAGCGAGGCCAGCCGTTCATGCGTTTGCCTGTAGGCCCGGTGCAGCGACAGAAAGGCCCGCGCCAGGGCTGGCGCGTTCGAGGCCGTCAGCCGCAGATCCGCCAGCGGCGGCGCGTCATCTGCAAAGACCGGATCCGCCATTGCCTCGCGCATATCGCTGACCAGCCGTTCGCTGTCCCCTGCAGACAGCTCGGTCACATCCATGCCGAATTCCTGCGCCAGCGCCAGCACCACCGTGGTCGACACTGGCCGGTTGTTGTTCTCCATCTGGTTCAGATAGGGCAGGGAGACCCCCAGCTTGGCGGCAAAATCCTTTTGCGTCAGCTCCAGCCGCTGCCGCATTTCGCGCAGCTTGGCGCCGGCGTATAGTTTCTGGGTGGCCATTAGGCGCCCCTTTGCAAATCCAACTCTTGCGAATGGTATAATTGCAAACCTATGCCTGCAAGCCGGCCGCAGGCGTTATGCGCCGATCTGCCGCTCCCGCCGGACCACCAGCAGGATTGCAGCCAGCCCGCACATTGCGGTGCCGAACATGATCGCAAGCAGTGGCACGGCGGTGGATCCCGGCACCAAAAGCATCCCCGCAAAGGCGCTGAGCGCGGCCCCCGCGCCGATCATGATCGCACCGCTCAGGCCGGACGCAGTTCCTGCCAGATGCGGGCGGACTGAGATGGCGCCAGCAGTGGCGTTGGGGATCGCCATGCCATTGCCCAGGCCGATAAAGCACATCAGGCCAAAGAAGGTGAACACGCTGTCGGCGCCTGCCATTGCAATCAGCAGCGACACCAGAACTCCGCCGCCATTGATTATGCAGCCCCACAGCACCATGCGGTTGACCCCGATCCGGGTGGAAAACCGCCCCGAGATGAAATTGCCGGCAAAATACCCCACCGCCGGAGTGGAGAAGTATACCCCCAGCTCAGCCGTGCTAAGGCCATAGACCTCGGTGCCGACAAAAGGCGCACCGCCCAAGTAAGCAAAGAAAGCGCCTGACGCGAGGCCCGAGGCCAGCGAATAGCCCCAGAACCGGGGTGAGCGCAGCAGCTCCGGGTATTCGCGGAACTGCGCCATCAGCGTCTTGCCGCTTTTGTGGGCCGTCTCGCCAAAATCGGTAAAGGTGATGGCCAGCGTCGCCGCACCGACCAGGAACAGCAGCCAGAAGTTGGCCTGCCAGCCCATCCACTGATCCAGGAAGCCGCCGATGGCGGGGCCGATCATCGGAACAATTGCCATGCCCATGGTGACATAGCCGATCATGCTGGCGGCTTGGTTGGTGTCATACATGTCGCGCACCGCCGCCCGGCTTAGCACCATGGTGGCCGCCACCGCTGTCTGCGCCACCCGGAACAGCAGGAACGCCTCGGCTGTCGGCGCATAGATGCAGCCCAATGTTGCCAGCAGGAACAGCACAATGCTGACCAGGATCACCGGCCGCCGTCCTATCTGGTCCGAGATCGGCCCGACAAAGATCTGCACCACCGCATTGCCCGCCAGATACAGCGCCACCGACAGCTGCATCACCCGGTAATCGACCGCATAATACTCGGACATCCCCGCCAGTGACGGCAGATGCAGGTTCATGCCAAGCGCCGACAGCCCGGCAAGCAGGATCAGGGTGAAAATGCGCGGAGGCGTCCGCTGGCCGGACACGCGGGAATTATATGTGGACATACCATCCGGTTAGAGCAGTCGGCCCGTCTTGTCCATCAGTCCCCGGCCTGGCAGCGCATAAGGTTGCCGTGGCGTCAAAAGACTCTTGCGCCGAATTCAAAGCCTCCCCTATGGTTGCTTAAGCATTCCTTCAATTCGCGCATTCCCCCGAGGCCCGTCCTTTTAAGTTCTGTTGAGGTGACCCATGGCCAATACCCCTGATCCGCTTGCCAACAATCCGGCCATCCGGCAATGGGCCGAACGGTTTTACAGCCTCAAGGCCTGGACCATGCCTGACTTCCCCGATCCGGTGAATGAAGACGTGGACAACAGGCGTTCGGCGGCCCTGACCGAGCTGAACAAGATCACCATTCCCGCCGAACTCAGCTCAGGCGCGCGGCGCAGCCTGGCGGGCGGGCGCAAAGCATTGAAAAAGGAAATCCTCAGCGCGGATGAGGCCGGCGCCTTTGACAAGATCGACAGCGATATCTCGGATCTGTCCAGCCAGATCGCCGAGCAGCTGGCTGTTGCGGCAGCGCGTGACAAGGCGCAGACCGCCCTGGCCGCAGCTGAGGATAAATTCGCCTCGGTGCGCGACAGTCTGGACCAGGGTGCCTTTACCTATGTGGAGGGGCTGATCAAGGCGGCGCAAAAGACCATGGCCGCCGCCGTTACCGACAAGGACTTTGAAGCGGTGGAGACCGCGGCCAAGGATGCCTCATCCAAGGCGGAAGACGCCAATACCTATGGTCTCTTCTTCGACAATTGGACCAGCGCCACGCTGGCGCTGATCAACCCGATGACAGGCGGTACCAAAGATACCGCCGAAGCCGCCCGCGGCACCCAGATGAAAGCCGCCGCCGTCCATTCCAAAGCCGGGGATTTCGGCGCCGCCAAACTGGCGCTGGAGGCCTGGAAATCCAATCTGGGCGATGAGGGGGATCTGGCAGAGGCTCTCAGCTTTGCCGCGCTGATGGACGAATACATGGCGAAAACCCATGACCGTTGCGAGTTCATCCTTGGCAGCGCTGTTCCGGACGCCAAGGATTTCCGCAATCACCTGAAAAACGCCAAGAAAAAAGGCTATAAGGAGCAGAAATTCAACGAGGCCAAGGCGCTGCTGCAGGAGCTGATCGACTACAGCTCCAAGGACCGCGGCAAACTGGCCCGCTATATGCGCGGCTTTGACGGCTCTCTCAAGGCAGACGAGGGATTCCGCAACGCTTTGGCAGCGGCGGATACCAAGCAGAAATTCAAAGGCAACAATGATCCCGCGGGCGCACAGGCGGATCTGAAGGTCTGGGAAAAGGCTAACCGCGATCTGATGCGCAAGAGCCACTCCAAACAGATCGTCAAGGCGCTGGAAAAGAAATACGATGCCCTGAAAAAGGTTCTGACAGAGCCGGAACTCAGTGATCTGAACACCACCTGGAACGACCACAAACTGCTGGCCGATGCGGATAACTTCGACAAGAAAACCGGCGCGCCGCAGTATCATGTTAAGCTCAACCAGCTGTTTCAGCTGGAAAAAGTGGTGGATGACCGGCGCGAAATGGCGCAGATCCTGACCCGGCACCCAGGTGCTGCGGACTATGACTTCCACAAGCCGGTGGCGGATGCCATTGCGGCGCAGAAATACCCCGAGGCCATCACCGCCGTGCCGGCCGCGCTGGCGCTATTGCGGGCAATGCCAGGCTATTTGACCGCCAAAAAGGCCGCCGAAGACCTGCTTGCGGTGCTGCCCGATGATGCGGATGTTTTGAAGAGCACGCTGGATGACGCGGTCAAGGCCGCAGATCTCACTGCCCGCAGCGGTGATCCGGCCAAGGCCGCAGGTGAACTGCAAACGGTTCTGGACAACGCCGATTTCATGGATCTGGTGCTGGCCATGGCGGATTACCGCGCCAAGCTGGCCAAGGTCGAAAAACAGCACGACCGGACCAAGAAATATCTCAAACTGCCAGCCGCCGAGAGTAAACTGGACGAAGCCCTGCAGGCGGCCAAGGACCGGGCCGGAACGGACAAGGAATACGGCGACGCCTTCCTGATGCTGGACACCCATGAAAAGCTGCTGAAGACGGTCAAACCGATGGCCACGGCCCGTTTCCAGGTGCAGGGCATCATTGGCGCGCTTAAACGCGCGGGCTTGGAGGCGGAAAAACTGGATCCGCTGGAGGTCCGGGTGGCCTCTGCTGAGGATGAGGCAAAGAAGCCGGATTTTGAAAAGGCCAGGACCGCCTTTGACGGCATCCGCACCGACCTCGAAGGGCTAAGCAATGAAGCGGCGGAAGCCTATGAAATGCTGGACGGGGTCGGCAGCAACGCGGGCCACTCGCTGGACCGCCACGGCCCGGACGTCAGCGACGAGGATCTGATCATCCGGCTGAAAACCGGCAAGCCGCCCAATGCGCATTCCGATGACGAACGCTCCTATACCGGTGCGTCGTCCAAGTTCCACAGCTCGCAGGACTGGCTTGCAGGCCGTGAAATTGCTGCCGAGGCCGCGCTGGCTAAAGGTGTTGATATCACTGAAACCGAAATGACCTTCTCTGGTGATCCGCTGACCGACCCTGATGAAAGCGCCGACTTCACCGTCGAACACGGCCGCCCGATCGACAAGGCCTATATCGGCCACAAGAAACACGTGCGCTCCGATGACAACGGCGAGCCGATTTCCGATAAGACCTATGAAAGCTTCGAGGAGGTCGAGGGGCTGACACGTGCCTATGTGAACTTCATCTGGGAGCCGGAGCTGCTGCCGGCGGAAACCACAGACAATCCCGATCCTGCAACCGACTATCCCGAGGAAAAAGCGCAGGATAACGCTGACTATGTGGCGAAATACACCACCCGGCACGGCACCGCTCCGGCCAAAATACCGGGCCGCTGGGTGATGATGCAGCAATACCCGGTCGCTGATGGCTGGGATAACGAGACCAAGACCTACACCAATGGCAATCCGGGGAACATGATCCCATGAAAATCCGCAAGGAACTGATCGCAGGCTATACGCGGCTTCTGACTATGGGCCGGGCGGTGAACGCACCTGATCCGATGTCCGATCTGGCCCAGTTCGACGCCGACATCCGCAGCATGCACAAACGCGCCTATAAAGAGGGCAACCTGGACTGGCTGCGGCTGGCGCTGGATTCGCTGATCGCCCGCCCGGCTGGACGCATCAGCCAGTTTGCAGGCCAGCAATACCCGTTCGACGACGCCGAACTGCAGGCGCTGTTCCGCCGCGCCTACGGGATGATCTGGCCGGATCAGCCGTTGTCCGAACCGGGCGACGAGGCCGATCTCGATTTTGTGGAAATGAGCGCTGAGGACTGGGACGCCTTCACCGGCAACGCCAGCTAGGAGCCAGCTTAGGAGACACGCTATGCCTGATCAGGCTTTTGACGCGGACGCAGTTCTGAAACTTCTGAAAAAGGCCAAGGCCTCCGGCAAGGAGCTGCCTTTTGCCTTTGGCCTTGCCGGCAAACCGGAAGACTGCGGGCTGATGATCGACTTGCGCAAACCCGGCAAGGTGCTGCGCGGCGATATGAAAAAGGCGCCGGGGATCAAGAAATCCTGTTTCGGCACCCTGCGGGTCGAGGAAAACGAGGTTCTCCTGCAGCCGGAAAAACCGCTGAAGGGCATCGTCAAGCAGCTGAAGAAAAAGTTCATGAAGGAGGGCATGGTCAAGTTTAAGCCGGTGCTTGTCGGCCCCGACGGCAGCATCATCGACGAAGACAGCCTGCCGGATGCCGACGACGACACCGCAGGGACCAGCCCTGAAACCCGCCCCGCCGAAGACAGCACGCCTGATGCAGGGGCTGCTGCGGCGTTGAAATCCCGCATTGCGGCAGCGGCTGAGGCGGTCAAGGCGCTGGGCAAGCCGGACTTGGCAGGCAAGCTGGCCCCGGAAATCAAAGCCAGCGTGAAGCTGCTGGGGCAGGGTGATCACGACGCCTGCGCGGCCCGGCTCGACCGGCTTGAGGCAGCCCTTGCCAAACTGGGCGGCCAGCCCAAGCCTGCGCCCGCGGACCCGGCCCAATCCGAACAGGCCGCAAAACTGGGCAAGCTGCTGACCGCACAGGCGGCCAAGCTTAAATCCCTGCCGCCGGAACAGGCCGCGCCCTTGGCCGAACAGGCCCGCGCTATCGCCGCCAACCTGAAATCAGGTGCCTTGCCCGCGGCCGCCGATGGCCTGAAGGCGCTGATCAAGGCGCTGGACACGCCAGCCGGGGACACGGCGCCGCAAGCGGACGTGATGGAAATCTGGCAAGCCGCCAAGGAGGACGTGGACCGCGGCGTCTCCAGCCTGCAGGACGCGCTGAAGTCCCACAACCACCCGGTGCTGGCGCAAATCGCCGATGCCGGGCTGGCAGGTGTCACGGACGGCAACCAGACGGCGCTGATGAAGGCCTTGTTCGAGATGAAATCGGCCGCTGGCGACGCCCGCAAAAAAGCCGCACAGGCGCTGCTGGCCCAGATCGCCGCCTATCTGAAGTTCCTTAAGGACGATCCGGTGATCGGCATGGTCGAAGACAATCCTTTCGGTGTCAAAGCCCCGGTTAAAACACCGCTGACAAACGCCCTGCGGCAAATGGCCGAGATCGCCAAAGCGGCCTGAGGCTGCCTTCCCGGCCCCGGTCAGGGGCTGGAACCCGAATGCAGAGTTTGCTGATTTACAGATTTGCACCATGCGTATGCAAACGATTTGCAAATTTGCGATAATGTTCTTTGGCTTCGCTGCAGCGCAATATATGGTCCCGGTGAAATCTACAGGGGACATGTGCCATGAAAGACATCCTTTCCGAGCTGGAAGACCGCCGCCAGGACGCGCGGCTGGGCGGCGGCCAGCGCCGCATTGACGCGCAGCACGGCCGCGGCAAACTGACGGCCCGTGAACGGATCGAACTGTTGCTGGACGAGGACAGCTTTGAAGAGTTCGACATGTTCATCAGCCACCGCTGCACCGATTTCGGCATGGAAGGTAACAAACCGGCAGGCGACGGCGTGGTCACCGGCTGGGGCACCATCAATGGCCGCCAGGTCTATGTGTTTTCCCAGGATTTCACCGTGCTGGGCGGCTCGGTCTCGGCGACCCACGCCCAGAAGATCTGCAAGATCATGGATATGGCGATGCAAAACGGTGCGCCGGTGATTGGCATCAATGATTCCGGCGGCGCCCGCATCCAGGAAGGCGTTGACGCGCTGGCAGGCTACGCCGAGATTTTCCAGCGCAACATCATGGCCTCCGGCGTGATCCCGCAGATCTCTGTCATCATGGGCCCCTGCGCCGGCGGCGCCGTGTACTCGCCCGCAATGACCGATTTTATCTTCATGGTCAAAGACACGTCCTATATGTTTGTGACCGGCCCGGATGTGGTGAAAACCGTGACCAACGAGGTGGTGACAGCCGAGGAGCTGGGTGGCGCCTCCACCCACACCAAGAAATCCTCGGTTGCTGACGGCGCCTTTGAAAACGACGTCGAAGCGCTGGCCGAAGTCCGCCGCCTGGTGGACTTCCTGCCGCTGAACAACCGCGAAAAACCCCCGGTGCGCCCGTTCTTTGACGAACCGGGCCGGATTGAGAGCAGCCTGGACACCCTGATCCCGGACAATCCCAACAGCCCCTACGACATGAAAGAGCTGATCACCAAGGTAGCGGACGAGGGTGATTTCTACGAGATCCAGGAAGATTTCGCCAAGAACATCATCACCGGCTTCATCCGCCTTGAGGGCCAGACCGTGGGCATCGTCGCCAACCAGCCGATGGTGCTGGCAGGCTGTCTCGACATCGACAGCTCCCGCAAGGCCGCGCGTTTTGTGCGCTTCTGCGACTGTTTCGAGATCCCGATCCTGACCTTTGTTGATGTGCCGGGCTTCCTGCCGGGCACCTCCCAGGAATACGGCGGCGTCATCAAACACGGTGCCAAGCTGCTGTTTGCTTACGGCGAAGCCACCGTGCCCAAGGTCACCGTGATCACCCGCAAGGCCTACGGCGGCGCCTATGACGTGATGGCCTCCAAGCACCTGCGCGGCGATTTCAACTATGCCTGGCCGACCGCGGAAATCGCGGTGATGGGCGCCAAGGGCGCGACCGAAATCATCCACCGCGCCGATCTCAAAGACGCGGACAAGATCGCGGCCCACGCCAAGGATTATGAAGACCGTTTCGCCAACCCCTTTGTGGCGGCAGAACGCGGCTTTATCGACGAGGTGATCATGCCCCAATCCACCCGCCGCCGGGTTTCGCGCGCGTTTGCCTCCCTGCGCGGCAAACAGCTGAAGAACCCGTGGAAGAAACACGACAACATTCCGCTGTAAGGCCGATGTTGAGCGGGGGCTGTCTGCCCCCGCACCCCCGAAGGTATTTTTGACCAGAAAGAAGAGGGAGGCTTCGGATTTGCCCAGCAACCGTTGGCATATCACCCGCACGGACAGCAGCCTGACGCTGTCGCGCCGCCTGCCTGCGCAGTTCGACGTGGCGGCGGAAACGGTGCTGCCCGCCGCCGATCCCCTGCGGCTGGCGCATCAGATCCGCCAGGATATGTGGCGTAAGCTGCAGGGCATGCGGGGCTTCTCTCCGGTGGTGGAAATCACCGCCACGGGGCCGGGGATGGGGCAGGGGCTGCGGGTCCGTGCAGGCGGGCAGGTGATGGGCCGGGTGCCCTCCAATGCCGCCGGGCTGATTGCCGACGTTCTGGAAAACCCCGCCAACCGGGCCCGCTGGCAACGCCATGCGGTGCGGCGCCGGGACAAGACATGCCCGGAAACGGGCCCGAAAACGAATAATACGTCCGAAATTGCGGCAAAATTTGACAAGGGAAACGAATCAGTCTCATGATCCGCCTCAGCCAGATACCAACAGCGCGCGCTTTATGCGCTGCGCCAGCAGCCCCGGCCGGAGGAGCCTGGGAAACCGGGGGCCGGGGCTGCGGATATCTGGCTGTTATCCCTTTGGCATTGTCCGTCCTGTCCGCCTCTGCCGCGGAACCGGTTTCGGTTCCGTCGGGCCAGCCCGTGACCCTGGCCGAGGTGCTGCTGGACGAAGCACCCGGGAAAGCGGGCGAAACCTGGGCCCGGTTCCGCTTCCTGGCGCCGGAAATCGCCCGGGAAACCGGTTCCGTCAGCTATGAGGCGGCAGCGCCCGACATGGACCATCTCTGCGAGACTTTGGCGGTGCCCTATCTGGCCGGTCGCGGGCTGACCGCAGCCCGGGTGGTGATTTCGCTCTCGGACCGAATGGTGCCTTTTGGGGCGCAGGACCCGGCGGCCACACAGTTTTTCGAGGCCTACCGCCCCGAGGCCGCAGGCTGCATGTGGGAGGCTTTCTGATGCATCCACAACATCTTGCGGGGCGAACTTCAGATCGGCGGATTCTTGCGGCATTGCAGCCACAGCGCTGCCAATTGCCGCGATTCACATGTGACTCGGTTGCAAACCCCGCTATCCTTGGCGCGGGCAGCCTGCGGGCTGCCTTCACATTGAGGTTGAGGCAGGCGGCGGGCCAGGCCCCCGCAGGTTTCGCGTTTTTTATCAGGAGACAGAAATGTCCAAGAGCATCAAGCTTATCGCCCTGGCTGGCCTGCTGGCCGCCGTCACTGCCTGCGCCCAGCAGGAAGAAGAATTTGTCGTGGTCGAGCCCGAGCCGATCTCGCAAGAGCCGGAATTCACCGGCAAGTACAAGTAACGACCACAAGGGTCCGGCCCTGCGGCCGGCCCTTACCCGCCCGCAGGGTGCCGGACAGGAGGCACCCAAATGCTGAAACACCGCGGGTTCCCGGGCCGTATGCCCGGCACCGATTTCCAATTCACCGTCCGCCGCCCCAATCCCAAAGGGGTCACGCCGCTGACCCGGCGCGAGCGTTTTGCCGACCGCAAGAACGTCGACCGGCGCGTCGACGCCACCTTTATGCGGGCTCTGTGGGAGCAGTTCGGCGACCAGCCGTTCGAGCGTGGCAATCTGGACGCCGGCCGTCTTAGCTGGCTGTTCGGCCGCGAAGTGATCGCCGCCGAAGATCCGTTTGATCCGGCCAGCTACGAGGCGCTGCTGGTCATTAACGTGGCCGTGGCGCAGGCGTCTTTCCCGGACGTGTTTGACTGATGGCACCGTCCCGGACGCATATCCCGCAACAGGCACCGCGGATCTTTCCGCGATGCCTGCCGCTGCGTCCGGGGCGCCGCCCGTCTGCTGTTTCGTCAGAAGTTCAGCTGAACTGCCAGCTGCACCCGGTCGCCGTCAAACGTATTGCCGGAGATCGTGTCGTTACGCTCGCCAAAGATGTATTCAGCGCTGAAGGTCAGATTGTCGGTGGGGCTGTAGAAGGCATTCACGTGAATGGTCTCCAGCTCGGTAAAGGACAGCGTGCCGGTCGAGGTCGGCAGGTCATAATCCTCGCGTCCGTAGGCGATGCCGACATTCCATTGGTCGGTGATGTCCTGGCGGAATTCGACGGTATAACCCTTCACATCGTTGGCCTGGCCGCCGACAACCGCATCCCCGAGGCCGATCAGCAACGGCCCCAGGGCCTCGCCGTCAACATAGGTGGCCTGGAACAATCCGCCGTCCCAGGGCGTGATGGAGCCGGACACGGTAACACCGGTCTGATCAACGTCAACGCCGCCGCTTTGGATGGTGCCGGCAAGGCCGGCAATCCGCGCGGTGAACAGATCATTGCTGTATTGGAACGCTGCCGTGGCGACCGGATCGCTGGAGGCGGCGGTGTTTTCCTCCAGCGACAGGCTGTAGTCGAAACCGTCGCCAAAGCTGTTGCTGTAGCGGACCTGCGGCACCCGGGCAAAGGCAATTCCGACCGGGCCATTGAACTCCACACTGGCGGGGTATTGCCCCAGCGGCATGAAGTTGGTCCAGGTCTGGCCGATCAGCCAGTGATCGCCGATCTGCACATTGGCGTGGCGCAGCCGCAGTTCGGAGGTGCCGCCCGAGGCGAACAGGTCGAACTCCAGCTGGCCCTGAATGGTGCCGATGCCGGTCTCGGTGGTGGTGCGGATGCCCAGCCGCGACTGGCGCACGGTGGCGCCGAAGTCGCCGTCGGTGGCATTCACCGGCTCGCCGATGTTGTTGACAAAGGCCGTGTCACCCTGGACGAAATCGAAATCATAAAAGAAATCGGCCTTGACGTAGCCGTAGATGTCGACCGCGGTATTGCCCAGGCGGAAATCGCCGGGCGCGCCGGTCACCTGCTGGTTTTCCGCTTCCAGCACCTCGACCCGGTTGCGCAGCTCTTGCAGCTCGGATTGCGTGTCCGCCTGGGCCAGGCCAGCGCTGCCGGCAAGTGCAGCAGCAGCCAGGGCGAAGCGCCCTCTATGCACTTTGGTCATGGGGTTATCCCTCCTCCTTATGTGTCGTGCAGCCAGACTCCCACGTGCGCAAACGGGGGGGAAATGACTTCAAAGAGAGCCGCCGTGAGGATTTGCGCCGGAAAAAGTGCGGAATTTTCACGGGCTGTTCACGCTGCAGTGTTTGCACAGGCCAAGGTGCTGGCGGGGCTGCAAATCCCGGCGCCGGTCCGGCGCTGCCGTTCACAGCGCTTTGGCGGCCGCTTGTTTGGCCGGCCAGTACAGCGTCAGGGTTGTAACGGCGATGTGACAGGGCTGACGCGGCCCTGCGCCACTGCCCGGTGGGCGGTGCGTGATTTCGGCGTGAAATCGCACAGCCGCCGCGCCGGTCAGCAGGAATCTGCCCAAATCCGCACCCTTGCATTTCAGGGGCTTACAGCAGCGCCGGGGCTGTGCATCGTGGGTCAAGCAGCGCAGCCACGCTGCTGTGCCGAGCATCTGTTCCGGCCCCTTCGCCTGAACGGGCAGGTGCGCGCCCCCATCCGCGTCCTGCCCGTCTTTTCTCCCCTTCAGGCACCGGCGGAAGCTTGCCGTATACTCCCCCCCATGCGGCAAGCCTCCGCCCAACTGAAGGGCGGGGTCCGCACAGCGTTGCGCGCGGCTGTCCAGCCTGCAAATTCCGAGGGGACACTGACGTCCCCGGAAGAAGGAAACTGGACATGCGGGCAAAAACTTTCATCGCGGCCCTGTCGCTCTGCGGCTTTGCGGCGGCCTGCGGCGACACCACTGGCGAACGTATCGTATATGGTGCCGGCGCAGGCGCCGCAGGTGCTGCACTGCTGGACGGCAGCCTGGTCACCGGCGCAGCCGTCGGCGTGGCCGCTAACCTGGTCTATTGCCAGCAGAACCCCCGCAAGTGCTAAGGCGGCCACCGCTGCCGCTGCACTGCTGAACATCCGGCCCGCTGCGGCCGGTGCAAAAATCGCGCAAACGCCGTGCCTGGGTCTGCCCCGGGCGCGGCGTTTTGCATTCCGGAATGCCAAGGACCAAGGGCCAGAATACAAAGGGACCACCTATGTTTGACAAGATCCTGATCGCCAACCGGGGCGAAATCGCCTGCCGGGTGATCAAAACCGCGCGGAAAATGGGCATCAAAACCGTTGCCATCTACTCTGACGCCGACAAGCAGGCCCTGCATGTGCAAATGGCCGACGAGGCTGTCCACATCGGCCCGCCGCCCGCCAACCAGTCCTATATCGTCATCGACAAGGTGATGGAGGCGGTCCGCGCAACCGGCGCCCAGGCGGTGCATCCGGGCTACGGCTTCCTGTCCGAGAACTCCAAATTCGCCGAGGCCCTGGCCGCCGAAGGCGTCGCCTTTGTCGGCCCGCCGGTGGGTGCGATTGAAAGCATGGGCGACAAGATCACCTCTAAGAAAATCGCCCAGGAGGCCGGTGTTTCCACCGTGCCCGGCTACATGGGGCTGATTGCCGACGCGGATGAGGCGGTGAAGATCTCGAACGAGGTCGGCTACCCGGTGATGATCAAGGCCTCCGCCGGCGGCGGCGGCAAGGGCATGCGCATCGCCTGGAACGACGAAGAGGCCCGCGAAGGCTTCCAGTCTTCCAAGAACGAGGCCGCGAACTCCTTTGGCGACGACCGCATCTTCATCGAAAAGTTCGTCACTCAGCCGCGCCACATCGAAATCCAGGTGCTCTGCGACACTCACGGCAACGGTATCTACCTGGGCGAGCGTGAATGCTCGATCCAGCGCCGCAACCAGAAAGTTGTCGAAGAAGCCCCGTCGCCGTTCCTTGACGAGGAAACCCGCAAGGCAATGGGCGAGCAGGCCGTCGCCCTGGCCAAGGCGGTGGGCTATGCCTCAGCCGGCACTGTGGAATTCATCGTCGATGGCGACAAGAACTTCTACTTCCTGGAAATGAACACCCGCCTGCAGGTGGAGCATCCGGTGACCGAGCTGATCACCGGTGTTGATCTGGTCGAACAGATGATCCGCGTTGCCGGCGGCGGCGAGCTGCCGCTGCGCCAGGAAGACGTGAAACTTACCGGCTGGGCGATTGAAAACCGTCTTTATGCCGAAGATCCCTACCGCGGCTTCCTGCCCTCCATCGGCCGCCTGTCGCGCTACCGCCCGCCGGCCGAGACTGCCGCAGGCCCGATGCTGATCAATGGCAAGTGGCAGGGGGATGCGCCCGCGGGCGAGACCGCCGTGCGCAACGACACCGGCGTCTATGAGGGCGGCGAGATCTCGATGTATTATGACCCGATGATCGCCAAGCTTTGCACCTGGGCGCCGACCCGGGCTGAGGCGATCGACGCCATGCGCATTGCCCTCGACAGTTTCGAGGTCGAAGGCATCGGCCACAACCTGCCGTTCCTGTCAGCTGTCATGGATCACCCGATCTTCATCGACGGCACCATGACCACCGCCTTTATCGAGGAACAGTATCCCGAAGGTTTTGAGGGCGTTGAGCTGCCCGAAGCCGACCTGCGCAAGATCGCCGCTTCCTGTGCGGCCATGCACCGGGTTGCCGAAATCCGCCGCACCCGGGTGTCGGGCCGGATGGATAACCACGAACGCAAGGTCGGCACCGATTGGACCGTCACTCTGCAGGGCCAGTCCTATGACGTGGTGATTGACGCCGACCGCGACGGCGCCACTGTCAAGTTCGCCGACGGTGCCGCATTGCGCGTGTCCTCGGACTGGACGCCGGGCGACCAGCTGGCCACCCTGGACGTGGACGGCGAGATCCTGGTGCTGAAGACCGGCAAGGTCACCCAGGGTTTCCGCATCCGCTCCCGCGGGGCGGATCTCAAGGTCCATGTGCGCACCCCGCGCCAAGCGGAACTGGCGCAGCTGATGCCGGAAAAACTGCCGCCCGACACCTCCAAGATGCTGCTGTGCCCGATGCCCGGCCTGATTGTGAAGGTCGACGTCGAAGCGGGGCAGGAGGTCCAGGAGGGTCAGGCCCTTTGCACCATCGAGGCGATGAAGATGGAAAACATCCTGCGCGCCGAGAAAAAGGGTGTGGTCGCCAAGATCAACGCAGGCGCCGGCGACAGCCTGGCGGTCGACGATGTGATCATGGAATTCGAATAATGCACCACGGGGCAGGCATATATGCGGACGCGGCGGCGGGGTCTCCCGCCGGCGGCTGCGTGCCTGCCCCGCACAGCACGCCCCCGTGCACGAAATCTTCAGGAATCTCTGCCATCCTGCCCGGGTTGAACTTCCTCAAGGTGCCGTATGTTCCGCTTAATGACCGGTTTGCTTTCGGGCATTCTCCTGCTGACGGGCTGCACGCTCGACAAGGAAGAGGAGGTGCGCGTGCTGCTGTCCGAATGGACGGAACTGGGCGAAACCTTCTTTTTCCAATCCTCGTCCACCTGCACCGCTGCGGTTTTCCACACAACGGAACAGCCGCGGATCACCTCGCTGCTGGGCAGGGCGCGATCCGTCAACACCGGCATGAAAATGCTGGCAGACGGCAAGCCGGTTGTGTTCCGCGTGGCGGGAAAGTCCCCCAATGCGGTGACCGAGGCGATCATGTCGCGGGATCTGCCGCAGGGTATCGGGATCCTGAATTCGGGCCTGGCCGGCGTCAATTGCATGAGCGAGATCGTCAAGGGCGTCTACTACCGGGCCATCCTGAACCCGCAATCCAACCTTGTCTTTGTGCCGGACAGCCATGCCATGGTTGTGCTCGACAAACAGGCGATGGCGCTGATTTACGTCCGCGGCAACAGCTGACAGCAGGCGCGGCCCGGTCAGCTCAGCCGCCGCGCCGCTCTTCCACTTCGCGCAGCCGCTCGGGGAATTTGTCGATGGTGCGGGACAATTCGCGCGCCGTCCAAGGGTGCGGTTTGCGCAGCTTCACGCCGCCGTCCTTGCCGACCAGAACCAGCATGAACCCGCGCGGACGCAGCTTTTTGCGCAGCGCCGATTTTGCGGCCGGATCGGTGTCAACCAGCACCACCACATCCCGGGTTTTCAGAACCTTGGCGCCCTGCATCAGCCGCTCCATCTGCTCGTGGAAGCGCGGGTCGTCGGGGCTGTCGGCAAACACCACCACAGGGCGCTGCTTCCACTGGAAATCCTCCAGTTCCACATCATACCCGGGCTGTATCCAATCAGGCGCACTGCCATCTGCAGCCAGGGCCGCAAGCGGAATAAAACCTGCCAAAACAACGGTTAGGATTGCTCTCATGATCTCTCCTGTCCCGTTGAATATATGCGCCGCGGCGGCAAATGCGACCGGGAAATCCGCAACTTGGCCAAAAAACATCATCGTTAACGGGATACTGAGGGGTTGCCGGCCATGATTGTGCCATTCCCCTTGACCGGGCTGCGGCCTGCGGCCCTCCAGAAGAGGTCCCGAAGCATGATGAAAGTGATCCTTCATACCGGTGCGCACCGCTGCGCAACCACGTCGTTTCAGGAATACATGCGCCAGAACGCCGATGGGCTTGCCAAACAGCGCATTGGGTTCTGGGGGCCGTTCCGCACCAGGGGCGGGCTGTTCCACGGCATCCAGCCCGGGCCTGCACGGGTGACCGGCCGCGACCTCGCCCAGCGCGCCCGCGGACGGCTGCAGATCCAGATTTCCGGCTGCCGCCAGCAGGGCATCCATCAGCTGCTGATCAGTGAAGAAAACATGATCGGCTCCATCCGCGGCAACCTGCGGTTTGGCGATCTTTATAACGGCGTGGGGGAACGGATGGCGCGGTTCTCCCAGGCCTTCGGCAATGCTGTGACAGACGTGGCACTCAGCATCCGCAGCCTGGACGGCTACTGGACCTCGGCACTGGCCTATGCGGTGGCCCGCGGCCACCGGGTGCCATCTGCAGCGCAGCTTGACCGTCTGGTGCAGGCGCCGCGCAGCTGGCGCGATGTGATCACCGATATTGCCTGCGCGGTGCCTGATGTGCGCCTGCATGTGCTGCCGTTTGAAACCTTTGGCACCCGGCCCGAGGCACAGCTGGCCGCCCTCACCGGGGCCGAGGCGCCGCGCACCCACGCAAGGGTGCGGCTCAACGCCTCGCTGTGCCTGCAGGACCTGCGCGCCAGCGTGCCGTCCTCTGCGGCGGCCAAACTGCCAGAGGGCTCAGGCCGCTGGCGCCCCTTTGACGACGCGCAGACCGCACGCCTGCGCGAGGCGTATGCCGACGACATGATGTGGCTGGCAGGCGGTGCCGATGGCATCGCCGCGCTGGCCCATGATCCCGATAAACCGGCGGCGGGCTTGAACCCGCCCCACACCGGACTGACAAGAGGAAGACCTGATGACAAACAAAGACGAATGGCAGGCTCTGGCTGAGAAAGAGCTGCGCGGACGGGCGGTTGACGACCTTAATTGGCAGACGCTGGAAGGCATCGAGGTCAAGCCGCTTTATACCGAAGACGACACCAAGGACCTGCCCCACATGGGCACGCTGCCCGGCGTCGGCCCGTTTACCCGCGGCGTCAAGGCCACCATGTATGCCGGCCGCCCCTGGACCATCCGCCAGTACGCGGGCTTTTCCACCGCCGAGGAAAGCAACGCCTTCTACCGCCGCAACCTGGCCGCCGGCCAGCAGGGTGTCTCGGTCGCCTTCGACCTCGCCACCCACCGCGGTTATGACAGCGATCACCCCCGTGTGGTCGGCGACGTCGGCAAGGCCGGCGTGGCGATTGACAGCGTCGAGGACATGAAAATCCTGTTCGACGGCATCCCGCTCGACAAGGTTTCGGTCTCGATGACCATGAACGGCGCGGTGGTCCCGGTTCTGGCATCCTTCATTGTTGCAGGCGAAGAACAGGGCCACGATAAATCGGTCCTCGCAGGCACCATTCAGAACGACATTCTGAAGGAGTTCATGGTCCGCAACACCTATATCTATCCGCCGAAACCCTCGATGCGGATCATCTCGGACATTATCGAATACACCTCCAACGAGATGCCCAAGTTCAACTCGATCTCGATCTCCGGCTACCACATGCAGGAGGCCGGCGCGAACCTGGTGCAGGAGCTGGCCTATACCATCGCCGACGGGCGCGAATATGTGCGCGCGGCGCTGGATGCCGGTATGGACGTGGATAAATTCGCAGGGCGGCTGTCGTTCTTCTTTGCGATCGGCATGAACTTCTTCATGGAAATCGCCAAACTGCGCGCCGCCCGTACCCTGTGGCACCGGGTGATGACCGAATTCGGCGCCAAGTCCGAACGCTCCAAGATGCTGCGCACCCATTGCCAGACCTCCGGTGTGTCGCTGCAGGAGCAGGATCCCTACAACAACGTGATCCGCACCGCCTATGAGGCGATGAGCGCAGTCCTCGGCGGCACGCAAAGCCTGCACACCAACGCGCTGGATGAAGCCATCGCGCTGCCCACCGATTTCTCCGCCCGCATCGCCCGCAACACCCAGCTGGTGCTGCAGGAGGAAACCGGTGTGACCAATGTCGTCGATCCGCTGGCCGGCTCTTATTATGTCGAAAGCCTCACCAACGACCTGATCGAACAGGCCTGGGCCTTGATCGAAGAGGTGGAGGAAATGGGCGGCATGACCAAGGCGGTTGAGAGCGGCATGCCCAAGCTGCGCATTGAGGAAAGCGCCGCCCGCCGCCAGGCGATGATTGACCGCGGCGACGAGGTGGTTGTCGGCGTCAATAAGTACCGCAAGGAAAAAGAAGACCTGATCGACATCCTGGATGTGGACAATGTGGCTGTCCGCGAGTCTCAGATCGCCCGTTTGCAGAAAATGCGGGCCGGCCGCGACGAAACCGCTTGCCAGGCCGCGCTTGATGAACTTACCCGCCGTGCCCAGGCGGGTAGCGGCAATCTGCTGGAAGCCGCAGTTGAAGCCGCCCGCGCGCGGGCCTCAGTCGGAGAAATCTCCATGGCGATGGAAAAGGAATTCGGCCGCCACCGTGCGGAAGTGAAGACTTTGGCGGGGGTCTATGGTGCCGCATACGAAGGCGATGAAGGCTTTGCCGCGATCCAGAAATCGATCGAGGATTTCGCCGAAGAAGAGGGCCGCCGCCCGCGTCTTCTGGTGGTCAAGATGGGCCAGGACGGCCACGACCGCGGCGCCAAGGTGATTGCGACGGCGTTCGCTGACATCGGTTTCGACGTTGATGTCGGCCCGCTGTTCCAGACCCCTGCCGAGGCCGCGCAGGACGCCATCGACAATGACGTCCATGTGATCGGCATCTCCAGCCAGGCGGCAGGACACAAGACATTGGCACCGCAGCTGGTCGAGGCGCTGAAGGCGGAAGGGGCAGGCGACATCCTGGTGATCTGCGGCGGCGTGATCCCGCAGCAGGATTACGAGTTCCTGTATTCCAAGGGCGTCAAGGCAATCTTTGGCCCCGGCACCAACATCCCCGAGGCCGCCCAGGACATCCTGCGCCTGATCCGCGAAGCGCGGGCGTAACGTAAGTAGCAGGTGGCTCCCGCACCCGCAGGTGCCAGCCCTGCGGGCAAACCCCTTGGCGGCTTAGGGCCTGGCAGTTCACCCTGCCAGGTGAACTGTCGGCATCGCGCGCCGTCAGGCGCGCGATGCCCCGCCCAACGGGAGCGGATGTGCCTTCGGCACAGCCTGCGACAGGCGGGAGCGCTGGCGGTTTTGAGTGTCCTCTCAGCGCCGGTGGCGGGTGCCCGCTTCACTGTCCTTGACGGCAAATCCCGCCTTGCACCCCGCCGCTGTCCGGCTAGTCTTTGGCCGCAAAAGGGGAGGCGCAAATGATACTTGATCACCTGGCCGTGGCCGGCGAAACGCTGGAAGAGGCGGTTGCCCATGCCGAAGAGGCCCTTGGCGCCGCGCTTGGCCCCGGTGGCTCCCACACCCGGTATGGCACCCATAACCGCCTCATCGGGCTGGAGGACGGCCTTTACCTCGAAGCCATCGCCATCGACATTGAGGCCGAGCCGCAGGAGCAGCCGCGCTGGTTTGACCTCAACCGTTTCAAAGGCCCCGCAAGACTGAACAACTGGATTCTTCGAAGCGAAAACCTTGAGACTGAGAAACCGTTGCTGCCGCCCCATGCGCAGCGGCATGTGGCGATGCAGCGCGGCAGTCTCAGCTGGCTGATGACAGTGCCAAGCGACGGGTTTTTGCCGTTTGACAACATCTTTCCTGCGGTGCTGCAGTGGCAGGCCGAACCGCCCGCCGGCAAGCTGCCGCGGTCGCGCTGCCGCCTGACCCGCCTGATCCTCAGCCACCCGGAGGCCAAAGACCTGCAAGCCGCATTGGACCGGATCCTCGCCGACCCGCGCGTTGCTGTGGAGCAGGGTAAGCCTGCGATGCTGGCGGAATTCGAAACCCCGCATGGGCCAAGGGTGCTGCGATGAAAATCCGCTCTGCCCGCCCTGATGATGCCAAAGCCGTCTGCACCATTGCCAACTGGGTGATCCGCGACACGCTGGCCACCTTCAACACCATTGAAAAGTCGCCTGAAGACGTCCGGGAACAGATCGCGGCCGGCAACGGCGCCTATCTGGTGGCGGAACAGGGCGGCAGGATCCTCGGCCACGCGCATTATTTCCTGTTCCGCCCCGGTCCCGGCTACCGTTTCACGGCTGAGCACACCATTCATCTGCTGCCCGAAGCACAGGGGCAGGGCGCGGGCCGCAAGCTGATGCAGGCGCTTGAGGCCAAGGCGGAACAGGCGGGCATTCACGTGCTGATCGCCAGTGTCAGCAGTGCCAATCCCGCAGCAATCGCTTTCCATGCAGCTATGGGCTATGTGGAAACCGCAAGGATGCCGGAACTGGGTTGCAAGCAGGGGCGCTGGCTCGACACTGTTTTCATGCAGAAAATCCTGACGCCCGGTATTCCCGCCCCTGACAACCCCGGCAAAGACGCATAGGCTGGCAACATGTCACTTTGGACCCGCATATCCGACGCGCTGGCAGCCCTTGCCGCAGGCGAAAGCCTGTCGGAAGTCTTTGACCGCTTGCGCGCACCACCCGAACGCACCGTGGCCTTTGCCATTGCCGTCATCGCCCTTGGCGCCAAGATGGCCAAGGCCGACGGGCAGGTCACCCGCGACGAGGTCGCCGCCTTCCGCGAGGTGTTCCAGATCGCCCGCGATGATGAAACAGGTGCTGCCCGCGTCTTTGACATGGCGCGCACCGATGTGGCCGGCTATCAGGAATACGCCCGCCGCATCCACAGCATGTTTGCCGATGACCCCACCACGCTGTGCGACCTGATGGAGGGGCTGTTTCATATCGCCATGGCCGATGGCTTCTATCACCCCGGCGAGAATGAATTCCTGGAGGAAGTAAGCCGCATCTTCGGCCAGACTCCGCAGCAGTTCCTGGCGCTTAGGGCGCGGTTTGTGCCGGATGCGCCCAAGGATCCCTATACTGTGCTGGGTGTCAGCCCGGATATGGCCATGGACGAGATCCGCAAGCATTGGCGCAAGCTGGTGCGCGACACCCACCCGGATGCGATGATCGCCCGCGGGGTGCCCGAAGAGGCCGTGCGGCTGGCGGAGAAGCGGATGATCGACATCAACCGCGCTTGGGATGAAATCAATGGATGCTGCGGCAATGCGGCTGGCAACCTATAATATCGAATGGTTCGCCAACTTGTTTGATGCAGAGGATAATCTGCTGCTTGACGGCGAACGTTCCTCCCGCCACGGGGTCGACCGATACACCCAGGGCCACGCCATCGCCCATGTGCTGCGCCGCATTGATGCCGATGCGGTGATGGTGGTGGAGGCGCCCAATACCGGCCGCAGCCAGCGCACCACCCGCGCGTTGGAGCGCTTTGCGGCTGAAGCCGGGCTCAGAGCGCGCGAGGCCGTCAGCGGCTTTGCCAACGACACCCAGCAGGAAATTGCACTGCTGTTTGATCCGGATGTTCTGGACGCCCGCCATGATCCCCGCGCCACGGCGGATGCGCCGCGGTTTGACGGGGTGTTCGGCATTGACCTCGACATCGACGCCCAGGCCGATCAAGTGCGGTTTTCCAAGCCGCCGCTGGAACTGGCGGTGACCACCAAAGGCGGCACGCCGCTGCGGATGATCGGCGCGCATCTGAAATCCAAGGCGCCGCATGGTGCCCGGACCAGGAACGAGGTCGCCACTGTCTCCATCGCCAACCGGCGGAAGCAGCTGGCACAGGCGATCTGGCTGCACCGGCGGGTGGCGGAACATGCCGCAGCGGGGGAGCATTTGGTGGTTCTGGGGGATCTGAACGACGGCCCAGGCCTGGATGAATTTGAGAAACTGTTCGGCCAGTCCTCGGTTGAGATCGTGATGGGCAGCCTGCTGAACGACCCCAACGCGCAAAGCCTCTTGCGTCCGCGCGCCACCGTTCTGCCCAGCACCTCGCGGTTCTACAATCCTGAAACCAAACGCTATTTCTGCGCGCTTTTGGACTATGTGATGATCTCGCACAGCCTGATGGGGCAGCAGCCCAAGTGGCGCATCTGGCACCCGTTCGAGGACGCGGAATGCTACGGTGATGCGGAGTTGCGCCAGGCGCTGCTGAATGCCTCGGATCATTTCCCGGTGACGCTGGATATCGCGCTGGCGTGAGGTGGCGGAGACTTGCAGCTTAAAGATAATGAAACGATATCTGCCGAAGACGCCAAGTGCAGAGAAGAGCCCTTCTTACCGAATGCTGCATCGCAGTGCTTCATCCGAAAAATCTCTTTACAGTGTGATAAGGCTGTGGCTGGCTGATTGTAAAATCAGGAAGGTGTTTCAATGGATTTTCAAATTTGGTTGGCGTTTGTCGCCGCCTCAACCGCGCTTCTTCTTATTCCTGGGCCAACGGTTCTGCTCGTCCTCAGCTACGCTATGAGCCAAAGTAAGAGAGTGGCTCTCGCAACCGTCGGTGGTGTTGCGTTAGGTGACTTGATCGCGATGTCTGCTTCGCTCGCTGGTTTGGGTGCTTTAGTCCTCGCGTCCGCAACCCTTTTCACTGCTTTAAAGTGGGTGGGTGCCGTTTATCTCGTCTATCTGGGGATAAAACTTTTCCGCAGTGCATCAATGGCTTCACTCGGAGACATTGAAAAAGTGACCGAAGCACGAGCTTCCAGCGTTTTCGGCCACGCGGCAGCTGTGACCGCACTCAATCCGAAGTCCATCGTCTTCTTCATCGCTTTCGTGCCTCAGTTCATTGTCGTGGACAGCCCACTTCTCCCGCAATTCGCGATATTGGTGGCAACATTCGTAGGATTGGCGGCGATCAACGCGCTCGCATATGCGATCCTGGCGGACAAACTCAGGGCGAAGATTGCACGGCCATCGGTATTGGCATGGTTCTCTCGGTTGGGCGGTGGCGCACTTGTTGCGATGGGGGTTGCAACAGCGACATTCAAGCGAGCGCAATAGCGAACGGGAACGGCAGCCAAGTCCGCTGACCGGTCCACCAGCTCCCGCGCGGCATTGGAATGCAGCCCCTGTTACCCCCGGCAAGACCTCCCTATATTGGCACTATGAAACAGATCCTTTTGCCAGCCGCCCTCGTTGCCCTGATGTCCGTTCCGCTTGCCGCCCAGGAAGCCGGGGAGGAGGGCGGTGCCCCCTCTCTGATGGAGCGCGGGGCGGAACTGTTCTGGGAGGGGCTGCGCGAGGAAATGGCGCCGGCGCTGGAAGACCTGCAGGGCATGATGGAGGACATCGGCCCCTCGATGGGGGCTTTCCTTGCCGAAATGGGGCCTGCGCTGGCCGAAATCGCCAAGGAGGTGAAGGATTGGAGCGCCTATGAGCTGCCCGAGATCCTGCCCAACGGCGATATCATCATCCGCAAGAAACCCAAGGACAACGCGCCCGCCGAGAAAGACAAGGGCGAGGAGGAAGGCGTCACCGAAATCTGACGCAGCGCCAAAGGACCTTACGCCTCAGACGGACCGGCGGGTTTGCTGAAACTCAGCTGCACCCCGGCATCCAATGCCTTGCCCAGAGATTGCAACCGGGCTTCGGCAACTTCGCCGTACAGCGGCCGAGCCGCATCCGGCAGTTCCGCGTGCAGAACCCGCTTGCGCGGCTGCCAGCGCAAGCTGCCGATGGCGCCGGTGCTGGTCAGCATCAGCATTGCGCCGAACCGCATCGCCTTGCCCAGCACCTCGGCCTCGTGCTGGCCCTTTTCGTCCAGCAGCCCATAGAGGTATTCGAACGAGCTGCCCTGCCGCTTGTTGCTGTAACGGTGCAGCAGCGCCAGGCCCAGGAACACCCGTTCCGAATGTTTCAACCCGCCCAGGTTGGCGCGGGTGGCGTTGTCGAAACAGACCTCGGCGCGGTAGTCGGGATGGGCGCGCCAGCTGACGTCATGCAACAGGCAGGCCGCCTTGACCAGCCGCCGTTTGGCCAGCGGGGCACCGCTGAACAGCGGGCTGACAAATTCATACAGGGTGCCGCCGAAACCGGGTACGCGGGCGTCCTTGGCCTCGGCAAAGCGCGAGGCTTCGATCAGCGGATCGCGGGCGCGCAGCCGCTGCGGCATCTGTTCGTACAGCAGGCCTTCGCGGATACCATAGCTGGAGACGGCGATATCCTTGGGTTTGAAAGTCTTGACCAGCCGGGTCAGCACGTCGATCGCATAGGGCACCAGCGACATCCGGCTGGCGGAGACGCCGCAGGCGTTGCGCAGCTTGTCCAGGTTTGTGGTCTCAATATAGCGGGCGGTTTCGCGCACGTCCTTGGCGGACATCCGGTATTCATGCAGCACCTTCAGCGGATAGCCGCGCCGGTGCATGTCGATGCGGGCAATCGCCCGCCAGCTGCCGCCGACCAGGAACAGCCGGTCGCGCTGCGCGCCCATCGCGCCTTTCAGCTGTTCGATCACCTCCTTGATATGGGCTTTGCGGCCTTTGCGCCCGCCCTTGATGTCGCGCAGCTTCAGCGGTCCCAGGGATGAGGTGACCCGGCGCCCGACAGAGTTCTCCTGTATTTCCGCCAGCTCCATTGACGAGCCGCCGATATCGCAGACCAGCCCATAGGCGCCGGGCCAGCCCAGCAGTACGCCCTGCGCCGACAGCCGCGCCTCTTCGCGCCCGTCGATAACGTGGATCTTCAGCCCGGTCTCGCGCAGCACTTCGGCGCAGAAATCCGGCCCGTCCCCGGCGTCGCGCACCGCGGCGGTGGCAACGGCGGACAGCGGCGGCAGGCCCATGCCCTTGGCCAGATGCTGAAACCGGCGCAGCGCCGACAGGGCGCGGGCGCGCCCCTCGGGGTTCAGGCGTCCCGACTCCGACAGGCCCGCGCCAAGCGCGCACATGATCTTTTCGTTATAGAAATAAGCCGGGCTGCGGGCGGCGCCGTCGAACACCACCAGCCGGACCGAGTTGGAGCCGACATCGACCACCCCCACCCGCGACAGTGCCCGGGCCCTGGGGTCATCAAAGATCGGGCGGCCGAAGGGCCCCCAATCGGCATTGGCGGCGGCGGGGTCCTGGGTGACGTTCATGAGGGCTCCGTCTGGCAATCCGCGGTCAGGATGGTCGAAGGGAGGGCAGCGGTCAACCGCTTGCGGATGCGTCATTTTCCGCGGCCTCGTGGCGGATCTCGGACAGCGCCCGCACTGCCAGGGGCCGTGACAGGCTGCGTTTTTCCGCCAGCGACAGGTGGTCCAGCCGTCCGACAATCCGGGCGGCTGCGGCAAAGGAGCGGTCCATATGCGCCACCAGATAGGGAATCACATCCGCCTTCGGGGTGATTTGGCGGTCGTTGAACAGCTTGGCCAGCACCACCGCCAGCAGCTGGTCGTCCGGCGGCTGCAGTTCGGCATGGGTGGCGGCCTGCACCCGGCTTTGCAGATCGGGCAGGGTCAGCCCCCACAGATTCGGCGCGCCGCGGCCCGTCATCACCAGCGGATACCCGTTTGCCAGCACCATATTGTGCAAATGAAACAGAGCGTTCTGCTGTTCTGCGCTGCCGGCGGTCTGCGGCACGTCCTCAACCGCGACGGGGCCTTGCGCCAGCTCCGGCACGGCTCCGGCTGTCAGCTCTGCCGCCGGCAGGATCCGCGCGCCGGTCTGGCTGGCCCAGACATGCACCAGATGGGTTTTGCCCGCACCCGCAGGCCCGGTCAGCACCAGCTTGCCGCTGGGCCAGGCAAATTGCGGGTCCAGCAGCGCCACCGCCATTGCATTGGAGGGTGCCACAAAGAAATCATCCCGCCCCAGCGCAGGTTTCGCCGGGAGGTCAAAGCTCAGCTGTTGTGCCATCTGTGTTATTCCGCCCCTGCGTCCTGGTGGCTTTGCCCCTGATAGAGGCGGCTGTGCAGATATTGTTCAGTCAGGAAGCGGGCCACCACGCCCAGGGCTGCGGCCACAGGGACAGCAACCAGCATGCCGACAAAGCCAAACAGCGCACCAAAGACCGACAGCGCCAGCAAGAGCCACACCGGGTGCAAGCCGACCGAGCTGCCGACCAGTTTCGGGGTCAGGAAGTTGCCTTCGGCCACCTGGCCGATGGCAAAGATAATGCCCACCAGCCCGATCGACACCCAGTCGCCCCAGAACTGGAACAGCGCCAGGCCGATTGCCAGCGCGCCGCCGATCAGGGCGCCGAGGTAGGGGATAAAGGTAACCAGCCCGGCGATAAAGCCGACCGCCAGGCCGAAGTTCAGCCCCACCAGCATCAGCGCCACGGCGTAATAGGTGCCCAGGATCAGGCAGACCGTGCCCATGCCGCGGATGAACGACGCCAGCACCGCGTCGATCTCGCCGGCAATGCGGCGGATCGCCGGCTGATGATCGCGCGGCAGCAGTTCGTCGATGCGGGCGACCATACGATCCCAATCGAGCAGCAGATAGACCGCAACCACCGGCACGATGACCAGCAGAATCACCACGTTCAGCAGCGAAACCGCCGATCCCGCAACCGACTGCAGCACCTCAACCGCGCGCGATTGCAGCGTCTGCAAAAAGGCGGTGAGGGCCTGGTGGATGCGGCTGTCTTCCTCAAAGACTGAGGGGAAATGTTCAGAGGCGAAGCTGCGCAGATCGCGCAGCAGTTGCGGCAGCACCTGTGCCAGGTCGATCATCTGCGACACCAGCGTCGGCACAACCACCACCAGCAGCAGCAGGAACACCAGCAGCGCGCCGGCGGTGATGGTGGCGGTGGCAGCCGTGCGGCTCATCCCCCAGGCCTCCAGCCGGTCGGCAATCGGGTCGATCATATAGGCAATGGCCGCGCCCAGGATAAAGGGCATCAGCACGCCGCCCAGCGCCCACATCACCACGGCGAATACCACTGCGGCGATGCCCCAGTATTTGAATTGTTTCTGTGCTGGTAGCGCCATGGTCAGACAGCCCGCCCTTTATCCGTTTGGTTCAGGATCTTGGCGGCCAGTCTTCCCTGATGGGGCAGGGGCTTGCAAGGGCCGCGCGCAAATCCCCTGTGGGCAAGGCGGGGATAAGGCGGAAAAGACCGGGGGAAACCGGGGGAAACCGGGGGGCAACCGGGGGGGCAACTCGGGAAAGGCCTTCCGCCCGGCCGGCAGGCAGGGCAGCGCCCGCCCTCACAGTGTGGGCGGGCGCTCCGCCCCTTGCGGGGCGGGGCGTTCCCTTAGCTGTGAAGCGTGCCCAGTTCCGGCGTATCGGCGCCCGCGTCTTCATCCGGCCAGTTGGTGCGCCAGATCTCGGCCGACCAGTGGCCGCAATGCACGGACGGGCGGTCAAACCCCGCGACCGGCGGCAGCAGCGGCTGGACCACCACATCATGGCGCGGCACCGCGAAATAGGGGAAGGAGTAGCGCTCCTTGCCGGTCTTGTTCACCACCCGGTGCGGGGTGGAGATCAGCCGCCCGCCGGACCACAGCTCCAGCATGTCGCCAATATTGACGACAAAGCCGCCGGGCGGGCAGCCCGGGGTGATCCAGCCGTCAGTCCCGTCTTTGGTCCGGGTCTGCACCTCCAGCCCGCCCACCGGATCGGGCGCGATGATGGTCAGCGCATCGGTGTCCTTGTGGGGGTGGATGCCAAAGCCCGCGTCTTCCGGCGCCTGCGGCGGATAATGCAGCAGCGACATATTGGTGAGCGGCGTTTCAAACGGCTCCTGAAACTGCGCCGGGTTCAGCCCCAGACCCTCGGCCAAAGCGCCCAGCAGCAGGTGGAACACGCTGTCGAGTTCCGCCCAGTAGCCCAGGATCACCTCGCGGGCTTCCGGCACTTCAGCGGGCCAGCGGTTGGGACCGTAAAGAGGGCATTCGCTGCGGATGGGATCATCCGCCGCAACCTCGTAATGCAGCTTGTAGCCCTCGTATTTGTCCGCAGTACCTGAGCCGTCATTGGGCGTGAAAAAACCCATAGGGATGTAGCCGCGGTAATTCTCCCGTGTAATCGCCTGATCCCATTTCGATTTTTCCGGAACGCTGAAGATAGCCCGCACCGCTTCCCGCGCAGCCTCCACCGAACCCGTTGCAACACCTGTGCCGGTGATAGACAGAAACCCGATGTCCTGCGCCGCCGCCAGAATGGCGTTGACGGTCTCCTGCCGCTGCGGATGCCCGTCCTCCCGCAGCGGTGCGATGTCGATGGTCGGGATGGTCTGGGTCAATGGATCCGCACCCCCTGGCGTTTCAGCTCGGCCTGCACGGCGGTGATGTCCACCGCTTCGAACTCGCAGCCCGATTTGACTGACAGCGCCGCGGCAATGCCCGCGCCCTGACCGGCCACGGCGCAGCAGGCCATATTGCGGGTGGCGGCATGGGCGATTCTGTCGCCGCCGATGGCGCGGCCTGTCACCAGCAGGCCCTGAACGCCCTTGGGCAGCATCGAACGGTAGGGGATCTGCATGTAACGCCCGGTGGTGGGCAGGATCAGCACGCCGTAGCCGTCGATAAACTCGGGATAAATCCCGATGGTGTCGTCAAAGCGGCCCTGATTGCGGGTCTCGTCCTCGGTTATGTTGTGCACCGCATCAATCTTGCGGGTGTCGCGGATGCCGATGGTCATGCCGAAGTTCCGCAGACGCGCGCCCTCGCAGCCTGGCGTATAGGCGCGCAGCGCGTTGATGGCGTGCATCGCCTGCTGGCGGCCCTCGATCTCGCCTTTGGTCATGCTGTCGGGATCGGTTCCGTCGATGCCCGCCAGATGGACCAGGTTCATATAGGTCATCTCGCCGCTGTCATGCACCGCGCCCCAGGTGCCGCCGATGGTATTAAGATGCGCCGGGATCACCCCGTCGCGGATCGCCTGGCCGAATGGCTTGGCCAGGAAGGGCGAGAACATGCCGTCCTCCTTGCCCGAGGTCTCTACCTGCCATTCGCCGGTGGACCAGTTGGCATAGGTCTGCGGATCGGCCTTGACCCCTTCCATGAACTTCTGCTTGTCGACGCCGGCAATGTGGAACATCACGCTGGCCGCCTGCATTTCCTCGACCGGGGTTTTCACGCAGGGCGCGCCCATCATATGGGCAATGTCCGCGTCGCCGGTTGCGTCGATCACCCGTTTCGCCAGGATGGCCTCGCGGCCTGCCTTGCTTTCGACAATCACACCGGTGATCCGGCTGCCCTCGCGGATCGGCGCCACAAAAACCCGGTGCAGCATCGGGTGGATGCCGGCTTCCTCGACCAGCTTGTCCGCCACCAGCTTGAAGCCCTCGCTGTCCAGCTCATATGACAGTGACTGGCTTTCCGGTACTGCCGCGCCCATGGCCTTGGCGCGCTCCTCGAACTCCCAGCCGATGCCGTGGGCCTCCACCGTCTGTTCGTGACGGTACCAGGCGAACCCTTCGACCCCGACGGTGGTGATATTGCCTCCGAAACAGCCGAACCGGTCTAAAAGGGCCACCTTTACTCCCGTCCGCGCCGCCGCCAAGGCGGCCGCAAGCCCGCCGGGACCGGAGCCGACCACCAGCACTTCGGTTTCATGAATGACTGGTATTTCGCGCGCCGGCTCAAGGATTGTTTTGGCCACGTCTGTCTCTCCCTTGTCGCTGCTGAGAGCGGTGTTTCCGGTAACAGTTTCGAATCTTGTACAGTGGTTCAAGTTCTTTTGCGCCATGATGCCGCAAAAACGACACCGGCGCGGGCGGTGGAACCGGCCCCTTTGCGCGATCTAGTGTCTGCTGCAACGGCAGGCTTGGACGCGGGATTAGGTAATTCCGGCAATTAATGCGACACTTGCGGGATAGTTAACGAGTATAAGGGGAGGCGTCATGCCAGAGACAAAGAAAATGCTCGATCCCGATCCAAGGGTCTGGGACTTCGAGACGGACCATGAGCTGGGACAGGACAACATCCGGCCGTTCGGCCTGGATATCCATAATCCGGTCTTTCTGATCTCCAGCGTTCTGATTGCGGCTTTTGTGCTGATTGCGCTGGCCAATCAGGAGGCCGCGGCGGCGTTCTTCGGCTGGCTCCGGCCCTGGCTCACCAGCACCTTTGACTGGTTCCTGGTGCTGTCGGTGGATGCCATCACCCTGTTCTGCCTGGCGCTGATCGTGCTGCCGGTCGGCGCGGTCCGGATCGGCGGCCAGGACGCCACGCCTGACTATTCCTATGCCGGCTGGATCGCGATGATGTTCGCGGCCGGCATCGGCATCGGCCTGTTGTTCTTCGGCGTGCTTGAGCCGGTTTATTACAACTTCTCCGAAGGAGGGGCGGCGCGGCCGTTGAACATCGACATCACCCAGCCGGGCAATGAATACATCGGCATTGTCGGCACCATCCACCATTGGGGGCTGGAGGGCTGGGCGGTCTACGCCGCAGTCGGCCTGTCGCTGGCGATCTTCTGCTACAATCTTGGCCTGCCGCTGACCCTGCGCTCGGCGTTTTATCCGATCCTGGGCGAACGTGTCTGGGGCTGGTGGGGCCATGCGATCGACACGCTGGCGGTCTTTGCCACCCTGTTCGGGCTGACCACATCGCTGGGCCTTGGCGCGCAGCAGGTTGCGGCCGGCTTGTACGAGGTCTTTGGCATCGAGCCATCCCCGACGGTTGTTGTCCTGCTGATCATCGGCATCACCGCGATTGCGCTGGGCTCGGTGCTGATGGGCATGGATGCCGGCGTCAAACGCCTGTCGGAGATCAACATGGTGATGGCAGTGGGACTGTTCATCTTTGTGATCCTGGTCACCGGCATCGGCACCGCAATTTCACGTTATTTCAGCGTGATGGTGGACTATGTTCAGCTGCTTCCGGCGCTTTCAAACCCGTTCGGGCGTGAGGACACCAGTTACTTCCACGGCTGGACCACCTTCTATTGGGCCTGGTGGATTGCCTGGTCGCCTTTTGTCGGCATGTTCATCGCCCGCATCTCCAAGGGCCGTACGGTGCGCGAGTTCGTGCTGTGCGCGCTGATCGCCCCCACTGCGGTTTGCGCGCTGTGGATGTCGACCTTTGGCGGCGGCGCCATCGACATGCTGAACGCCGGCGGAGCCGAGGGCGTCAAGGCAACCGTGATCGACAGCTACAAGCCTGAGGGCGCGCTGTTCGGCTTCCTCAAGGAACTGCCGCTTTACTCGATCGTCGCACCCGTCTCGCTGGTGCTGATCGTGATCTTCTTTGTGACCTCATCAGACTCCGGTTCGCTGGTAATCGACACCATCACCGCAGGCGGCAAGATGGACGCGCCGGTGATCCAGCGGGTGTTCTGGTGCACGCTGGAGGGGCTGGTGGCCATCGCGCTGCTGCTCGGCGGCGGCTTGTCGGCGCTGCAAGGCGCGGCGGTCTCGACCGGCATCCCGTTCACGCTGGTGGTTCTGATCATGTGCTACTGCCTGTGGCTGGCGCTGCGGGCTGAACGGGCGAAGATGTAGGTCGTCTGACAAGTCTAGTGAAAACAGCTGCGGGCGTTCTGGTGCCCGCAGTGTGCAGGGTAAGGTAACATGCAACTGGGCTCTATTCTCGGAGACTTTTGGGAACGTCGTTGCTGGGGTTGTTTGAAGCCCACTCTAGGCAACCTAATAGACAAGCACGTGAAAGAAACTCCGCATGAGAACGTATGGAAGACCAGTCATGAACGAACTCCGCGTTCCAACTAGACGCTCCATTTTTCGCTGTCGGGCCGTGAAGTAACCTATTTCGTGCAGCCTCAAAGATACGTTTTACTAAATCTTCAACTGTTGTGCCGTCGTTCAGAAGCTCTAGGTCCCGGTGATAACCGGCACGCATTTCGATAAGTTGGTATCGTTCTGCGCGCGTGCCGCCGTCGCTTAATACCTCGATGCATGAAGCAAACCCCATGATGGCCTTCAGGTCGGACTCTTCCCTGCAAGCTTCATGGAACCAAAACAAAGCCTGAGACAAAACACTCAAAATTCTCGGGTTGGCGCAACCGTTATCAGGGGCAATCCACCACCTGATCGCATCCCCTGTAGCTAAGTGCTCTTGTTGAAAATCTTTGAATACAGATCGAAAATCAATGTCATTTATTCGCGTGGCATATGGCGTGCACGTTGATTCACGGCCGCCAAGGATTAAGCCGTTTGAGGCCACGCGAAGAGGTACTTTTGTTCGGTTTTCCCGATCATAAAGCAGATTAAGCCCCTCCAAGGCCTTTGACGGTTTCTGCCACATTAGTGATATGCTCGTCAGGGCAATCCGAGCAGCGAAGAGAGCCTTAGCCTGGCCAGAGTTACCCCCCACTCCCGGCAGCTTCACTGTACAGACGTACGGGCAGGCACCGATTGCTTTGATGATGTCTTCCTCATCAAAGCTGCACCGGGACCGTTTTCGCTTGCGGACAGCTTTGCCACTCCAAGTATTGAGTATGCGGCGTTTCGTTACCTGTGAAATTTGGCCGGGGAAGTTCCCTGAGTTTAGGTTTTCCACCCTTCCTCCGCAAACCCGAACACTACGCGCTTCTGATGCTTTTCGTTCCAGCCAAAGCGATCGAGGTTCAAAGGTGACCGGTCCTATTTCAAAAGGTGGCACGTCTTCTTCTCTGACTAAGGTACAACCGAAACAGTACTCCAAGCCATCACGTCCAGCGACAACTTCAAGTGCGTTTGCTATCCTGAGTTCGATGTCACCTAAAACTGTTCCAGCATTTTCCGGGCTACTGTCTGCAATGTTACTCGCTGTGATTGCATTGGCAAACGCGTGCTCTACGATTTCGTGAAAATCCTTGTCTGTAAACTGGCTCTTAAGAGCCGGGGTAGTGTTCAGCTTGCTGCGGCAGTAGGAGCGAATGTGATTAGAGACTTTTTTCGAACTATATATGCCATTGCCATCTCCAAGCCACAGAATAGTGGGGAACCCCTTGGATCGTTTTGAATTTGAAACTCGGTTAACTTCAGCCAAAACTTCGCTGACCAACTCTCTTTCTTTTGTATCCGGCACGAGGGTTCCTTGTGATTGAAGGACGCTTCAGTTCGTCGAGACTATGATTGTCCGCAACCCGGCAAATGTTTCAAGATTGCACTTTCCACCTCCGCCCTTGCCCGCACCCCTATCACCCACTAAACCGGGCGGGAACTCGAACCCACATCACCGATGGAGCCAAGATGCGCCTGTCCCGCTATTTTCTGCCGGTTCTGAAAGAGAACCCCTCGGAAGCCCAGATCGTCAGCCACCGGCTGATGCTGCGCGCCGGGATGATTAAGCAATCCGCCGCAGGGATCTATTCCTGGCTGCCGCTTGGCTTCAAGGTCTTGAAAAAGATCGAAAGTATCGTCCATGACGAGCAGATCCGCGCGGGCCACATCCCGATGCAGATGCCGACCATGCAGTCCGCCGACCTGTGGCGCGAGTCGGGCCGCTATGAGGCCTATGGCCAGGAAATGCTGCGCATGAAGGACCGGCATGACCGCGACATGCTGTTCACCCCGACGGCGGAAGAGCTGATCACCGACATTTTCCGCGCCCATGTCAGCAGCTACAAGGATCTGCCGCTGACCATGTACCAGATCCAGTGGAAGTTCCGCGACGAGATCCGCCCGCGTTTCGGCGTGATGCGGGGCCGCGAGTTTTACATGAAGGACGGCTACAACTTCGACCTGACCAAGGAAGACGCGCTGCACGCCTACAACCGCCACCTGGTCAGCTACCTGCGCACCTATGAGCGCATGGGCCTGCAGGCGATCCCGATGCGGGCCGACTCCGGCCCGATCGGCGGTGATGACACTCATGAATTTCTGGTGCTGGCCGAAACCGGCGAGTCGGAGGTGTTCTATGACAGCGCCGTCACCGATCTGACCTTCGGCGACCGTGAGATCGATTATGACAGTGTCGAACAGTGCAAGGGCGTGCTGGAGGAGTTCACCTCCAAATACGCCCGCACCGACGAGACCCACGACGAAGCCCTGTTCAACCAGATCCCCGAGGAGCGCCGCCGGGTGGCCCGCGGCATCGAAGTGGGGCAGATCTTCTATTTCGGCACCAAGTATTCCGATGCGATGGGCGCAACGGTGCAGGGCCCTGATGGGAAGAATGTCCCGGTCCACATGGGTTCGCACGGCATCGGCGTCTCGCGCCTGCTGGGTGCGATCATCGAGGCCAGCCACGACGACAAGGGCATCATCTGGCCCGAGGGCGTGACCCCGTTCCACTGCGGTATCGTCAACCTCAAGCAGGGCGATGACGAGGCGGATGCCGCCTGCAACCAGCTCTACGCCGCACTGACTGCTGCCGGTCTGGACCCGCTTTATGACGACCGCAAGGAGCGCGCGGGCGGCAAGTTTGCCACTATGGACCTGATCGGCCTGCCCTGGCGCATCACTGTCGGCCCGCGCGGGCTCAAGAACGGCGTGGTGGAATTGACTTCGCGCCGCACCGGCGAGAGCGAGGAGCTGTCGCCGGAAGAGGCGGTGAAAAAAGTGGCTGAGGTCTACAAGGCGCACCCGACCGGTCGCGGCTTCTGAGCCAGTCCGGCAATCAGATAAAAAGGCCCCGTCAGCGGAAGCTGGCGGGGTCTTTCGTTCAGCGGGACAGGCAGAGGGGATTGCGCAGGGCTTTGATGCGGCCACACATGAGGACTGACGCAAAGCGGCGTTTTCTGACGGTCAGGAGTTTTGCGGGGTTTTCAACTTTGTCAGCACCATCGCCAAGCCTGCCGGGCCTGCCGCGCCGGAACGGGCGCCGGTGCCGCTGCCAACGGCAGAGGGGCTGGAAAACACCTATGCTTAAGTGGCGGGCGCGGTACGCGGTAAGCCGGGCATTGCACGATTGAGAGCCGCAGCGCTCAGCTGTGTTTTATCGGATACTCGTGGCCGGCCAGCCGGTGGAACACTGCGGCAATCACCACCAGCGCCACAGCACCGGTCAGCACCGGGAACAGCAGGAAGGACAGGCCGGGATCGGTGGCAAAGACCACCAGCGGATTGGCGCCGGCAGGCGGATGGGTAAGGCGCAAAGCCGCCATCACAGCAATCGACAGACCCACCGCCAGCGCCAGTGCCCACCAGGCTTCCGGCAGCACGGCATTAAGGCCGAGGCTGATAGCAGTGGCCAGAAGGTGGCCGCCAATCACGTTGGCAGGCTGCGACAGCGGGCTTGCGGGAACTGAGAACAGCAGCACGCAGCTGGCGCCAAACGGCGCGATCAGCAGTAACAGATTGGCATGGGTGGTCAGCAGCGACAACGCAGCAATTGCCACAAAGGCACCCAGCCCGGCGGTGATCACAGCCCGCGGTGACGGATGCGGCAGCGCGCGCTTGAAGTATCTGTCCATCGTTCTCACCCGTAAAAAAAACGCAATCGGTGCGGTACACACTGTTTGCGGCACAGGTGCAAGGCAATAGGCATTTGCGGCAAGTCACGTTGCGGTGACGTCCGGCAGAGGAGCCTGTGACCGGTGTCCAAGAGTTTTGAGGGAAACTCTTGGCAAATCTTTTCTCAAAAGATTTGCGGCTTCGGCTGCGGCCGGGCCCCGCCGCGGCCGGCGGAAAAAGGGCCGGGCCGGCAACCACATCTTGACCCCAAGCTCGCGGCAGCACAGGTTGCAGCAAAATTTCCGGGCAGGACAGCACATGGCCACGACACCTCCGCCGTTTTCACGTTTTGAATGGATCATCGCCTGGCGGTACTTGCGCGCCCGCAAGGCCGAGGGCGGGGTCAGCGTGATGACCTGGATCAGCCTCATCGGCATCACTCTGGCGGTGTTTGCGCTGATTGCCACGCTGGCGGTGCGCTCGGGATTCCGCTCGGAATTTGTCGGCACCATCCTGGGCGCCAACGCGCATGTGACGCTTTATTCTTACGGCGAGGTGACGGAATCCGGGGTACTGGACCGCTCGCTGAAAGACTATCAGGCGCTTGCTGAAACAGTGGCCGCCGTTCCCGGCGTGACCCGCGCGGCCCCGCTGGTCAAAGGCCAGGTGATGGCGAACCGGCGCCAGCGTAATGCAGGGGTTGAGGTGTTCGGCATCTCAGCGGCTGATATTCAAGGCATCCCCGGTGTCGCCCAAAGCGCGGAGGCGCTGGGTGATCTGGCGCGCTTTGACGACGGCATTGCCATCGGGTCGGGTGTGGCGCGCGAACTGGGGGTCTCGGTCGGGGACAAGATCAAGCTGATCTCGCCCAACGGGGTCAAGACCGCGTTCGGCACCAGCCCGCGGGTGAACGCCTATGAGGTGGTTTATGTGTTCACTGCCGGGCGCTGGGACATTGACCGCACCCGTGTCTATCTGCCGTTTGCCGAAGCGCAGGGGTTTTTCAACCGCGAAGGCACGGCGGATGAGATCGAGGTCATGGTAGAGGACCCGGAAGACGTTGATGCCATGGCGGTTGCAATTCTGGGGGCAGCTGGCGGCACCGCAGGCGTGTGGACCTGGCGCGATGCCTCGGGCGGGTTCCTGCGGGCCTTGGAGGTCGAGGACAATGTGATGTTCATCATCCTGTCGATCCTGGTGCTGATTGCAGCGATGAACATCGTCTCGGGGCTGATCATGCTGGTCAAGAACAAGGGCCGCGATATCGGTATTCTGCGCACCATCGGGCTGAGCGAAGGGTCGGTGATGCGGGTGTTCTTCATCTGCGGCGCCTTTACCGGGGTGCTGGGCACGCTGTTCGGGGTGCTGCTGGGGTGCCTTTTTGCGCTGTATATCGATCCGATCTTCTCCTTCGTGAATTATCTGATGGGCGGCGGCGTCTGGGACCCGTCGATCCGTGGCATCTATGCGCTGCCGGCCGAGCTGCGGCTGCCGGATGTGCTGTCGGCGGTTGGCCTGTCGCTGGGGCTGTCGTTCTTTGTGACTATCTTTCCGGCCCGCCGCGCGGCGCGGCTGAACCCGGTGGAGGCGCTGCGCTATGAGTGAACTGACGCTGGAGCTGACAGGGATCAGCAAATCCTATCTGCAGGGCACGCCCGGCCAGGTGGATGTATTGCGCGGCGCTGATCTGACCTTGCAGGCGGGGGAGATTGTGGCGCTGGTGGCGCCCTCCGGTGCCGGTAAATCAACACTGCTGCATATCGCCGGCCTTTTGGATACGCCGGACGCGGGTGAGGTGCGGGTGGCGGGCGAGGACGTGAGCCGCAAGGGCGACCGCCGCCGCACCCGTGTGCGCCGTCAGGAGGTGGGGTTTGTCTATCAGTTCCACCACCTGCTGCCGGAGTTCACGGCGCTGGAGAACATCGTGCTGCCGCAGCTGGCCAACGGGGTCTCGCAAAAAGCCGCAGCCGCGCGGGCGGCGGATCTTTTGGCCACAGTCGGGTTGGCGGGCCGCGCCGGTCACCGCCCCGCGGCGCTGTCGGGCGGTGAGCAGCAGCGGGTGGCCTTTTGCCGCGCGCTGGCCAATGCGCCGCGGGTGCTGCTGGCGGATGAGCCGACCGGGAATCTGGATCCCGGCACTGCGGATCAGGTGTTTGCAGCGCTGATGGAACTGGTGCGCGGCACCGGCCTGTCGGCGCTGATTGCCACCCACAACCTGGAGCTGGCTGCGCGGATGGACCGGCAGGTGAAGCTGCAGGACGGGTTGCTGGTGGCCCTGTGAGTATATTGCGCCTATGCGGCGCAGTGCCTTCGGCGAGAGTATTTTCGAAAAGGTGAAAGCGGGGCAGGCAGCGGCAGGCGGAACCTTGCCGGCGGTGCCGGGAGCGGGCTATGGCCGGGTGCCGGGGTTTGCTATCAGGTGTTCAAACCGGAGCCGGCAGGTTAGGCTGGCCGGGAATGCGCAGAAAGGGCTGAGACGTGGTGAATTCCGTTATCGAAAAAGATGTGACTGTTGAGGGCAATATCACCTCCAGCAAAGGCAGCGTCGAGGTCCGCGGCCGGGTGGTTGGCGACCTTTCGGCGCAGGCGGTGACGGTGCATCAGGGCGGCACGGTTGACGGCGCGCTGAGCGCGCAATCGGTGACCGTTGAGGGCACCTACAGCGGCAGAATCCAATGCGAGGATTTGCGGCTTGCCTCCAGTTCGCAGGTGAAGGCGGATGTGTCTGCCCAAAGCATGGCCACCGAAAGCGGTGCGCAGGTGGAAGGCAACATCAAGATCACCGGCAAGGGTTAGAGGTGCGGGTGAAAAAATCCGCTAGCCTGCTGTCAGCCTGGGCTGATCTCACCTTGGCCAGTTAATCCGCGTATTTTGAAGGGCGGATCGGGTCAACTGAGCGCAGGTAAAAAACAGCCCCTCCAGCAAGGGTTCCCAAAAGGCCGATCGTGAATATGGTCTCCAATGGGACCCCTTTGCTGACCAGCACGGCCATCGCAAGGGACCAAACCAGAAAAGCAGCATACAAGGTGAGCGCGCCTAGGAATCTTGCTCGCTTCCGCGTCAATACTTTGGCGGCGAGAAACGCAGTCAAGAAGGGAAACCAGGTTTCTGCCACATGGTTCAGGAATTGCAGGCCTGGTGTGGCTCCGCCAGGGAAGGACATTCCGGTGAACAAAGCGAGAGCCGGATACTGCCAAGGAAGAAACGGGTTCATCGCTTCCATTACTGTGAGGAAAACCCAAACTAGAAATCCTGCCATGAATGCAGCGGCATAAGTGAGAAGGCGCTTTGTCATGTCTCGTTGCTCTTGCTGGAAGCGTTGATCTGCCGCAAGGGCAACGGCAGTCTTGTTCTTTTCCCGGTTTTTGCGTTTCACGCCATCTGGGTGATCCAGACCCCCAGCGCCATTACCGAAATTCCAGCTGTGCGGGTCAGGGTCAGGGGGCTGATCTGGGCGCCGAACAGCCCGTAGTGATCGATGGCTGCAGCTGAAATCAACTGGCCGATCAGCACGAAGAACACCGCATTGCCAACCCCGAAATGCGGCGCGACATGGGTGATGGACAGTACGTAGAAGGCCACCAGAACGCCTGCCAGCAGCAGGTGTTTGGGCGCGGCTGGGATTTTTGCCAGGGCTTGCGGGCCAACAATCAGGCAATAGAGGATCGTGGCAATCAGCGCGATCAGGAACAGCACCACAGCGGCTGAGGCGGGGGAGCCGATCAGCTTGCCCAGGGCTGCATTCAGGGCGGCCAGCACCGGGATGCCAAGGCCCGCGGCCAGCATGATGAGGGCGTATTGTGTCATCGGGCGGCTCCTGAAGATTGCTTGCGAGAGTTGTGACCGGAAATCTCTTGGCAAAACAAGTGCTACGTTGCGGCGCAGATTCCGGCCCAGGCAAATTTGAGGCAAATTTGATTTTCCGGGGCCGTCAAAAGTGCAAGAAAACGACGGGGTCAGTCGCAGATGCCGCGCAGTTCGGCGTCCTTCCAGGGCAGGTAGACATCGCTTTCGCGGTTTTGCGGCAGGGCGCTGACGGGCATCGCTGCTTTCAGCATCCCGTGCAGCCGGCGGGTGCGTGCCGCCTGCGGGGCCAGGGCGCGGCAGCAGACGTATTCCTCAATGATGGCGCCCTGCTGCTCAAAGCCATAGGTGAGGAAATCCGGTTCGCCCTCGAGATCGAACAGATAGGGGTCGCGGTTCTGGCCGTGTTCTGCCGCAGCCCGCAGCGGCGAATAGCCGGTTTGCTTGCGGTTCTGCCACTGCCAGACGTGGGTGACTTCATGTGCGAGCAGCATCGCCTCGACAAGGTGCAGCTTGTCCGGATAGTCGGGAAGGTAGTTTTCCGTGTACCAGACTTTGGCAAAGAAGATCCGGTTGAACAGGGCCACCGCAGCGGGGGAAGAGGTGACGACCTCGTCCGTGACCGGCGGCAGGATACGTTCGCGGCAGGTGACACGCGGGCGCGGCATCCGGCGGAAGGTGACCGCCCCCACAGGGGCGCCGCGCACGATCCGCACCTTGCCGGCGTTCAGGCTGGACCCGTGCAGCCCGTCCAGATAAGCGCGCTCGGTCTCTGTCAGCGGGCGGCCGCAGGCGGAGAGAGCGAGCAGGGCAAGAAGCAGGGCGCGGATCATGTTTGCATTGCCATCCGGTCAGCAGCTCATCGCCAGAACGCGGCTGATTTCGGTGAGCGAGCGGCCCGATTGCTCCATCCAGGTGTTGAAGGCAGCCTGCACGGATTTCAGCGCGGTTTTGGAGGTTGCGGGCTTGTCGATCACGCCTTCAGCGATCAGCCGGGCGGTGACGTCCCGGGACAGGATGAAGCTGTCGCGCCCGGCAAAGCGCATGGCGTATTGGCCGGTGTTGCCGCCCAGCCGGCTGCCGCGCTTTTTGAGCATGTCCAATAGCCCGATGTAGTCGGTGGAGGGCCAGCCGCCCAGCACCTGGCCCGCGCCGCCCTCCGCGCGCAGCTCCATCAGCAGGGCGGCGTTTTCGCGCACGGTGGCCAGTTTGGCGCCGTTTCTGACAATCCGTGTGTCTTGCAGGATCCGGTCGAATTCCTCTTCAGCCATAAAGGCGCAAGGGCCGGGCTCAAACCCGTGAAAGACCTCCTCAAAGCCGTCCCATTTGGCCTCAATCACTTTCCAGTTGAAGCCCGCCTGGAAGATGCATTTGGTAATGGTGGCAAGCCAGCGGTCCTCGGGCAGATCCGCGACCTTGGGGTCGGGTTTGGCGAGTTTTTCCTCCAGCGCCTCCGGCCCGCCGTGGCGGTCTGCGGAGATGGCGCGGATGTCGTCAAAGGATCGCATGGCGGCTCCGGTGTGGCGTTCCGGTGAGGTTAGCGGCGGCGGCGCAGCTCGACAATGGACTTGCCGAGGCGGAAGGGGGCGGCAAAGCTGACGAGGCACAGCGCGATGATCTGCAGCACCAGGATATGGGCATTGGCCTGCAGGTATTCCCATTCGTCCTTCAGCTTGGACACATGGGTGATCAGGTCGTCATAGGCCCGCGCGATGATCAGGTAGTCGCCGGCGATGGCGGGGACCTTGCGGCGCATGTTGTCGACGGCGGCCTGGGCAGGGGCGTCGAGCGAGGTGAAGACCAGAAACGCTTCCGGGTTGAATGCGCTGGCCTTGGCTTCCATGTGTTTCATCTCTTCCATGTCGTCCCCGCCGGTGCCGAACAGGAAGTTGAGGCCCTGCAGCGGCGCCACCTCATTTGTTACCGCGATAAACAGGGGCAGTTCGGCGTTGCCGGCGGTGGAAGCGGAGAGGAATTCGACCTTTTCGCACAAGACCGCGATGTCGGCGTCATAGGCGGGGTCGCAGAACCGAAGGCGGAAGCGGGCGGCGTCGCGGTCAAAGGCCGCCGTGGCGGCATAGGCGATGTCGATCTGGCGTTCGAGTTTGGAGCTGTCGGCGGCGTAGATACCGGAGATCACCGCCACCAGCGCGCCGAAGCCGCCCAGCACCACCCACACGAGATCGGCCAGTTTCCAGGCGCGGTGGCCGGCCGGTTTGCGGAACAGGAAGATGGTGCCGATGAGGCCCGCAAGGAAGAACAGCAAAAGCAGGGGCAGCTGGTTGTTTGCGATGAAATTCATGCCCGGTCTCTTTGCTGTGATTGGCTTGCCTGACCATAGGAAGGGAAGGGGGTTTCAGGCAACAGGCATCACGGATGTGTCATGCGGCGGGCGGCGCGCATGGGTTTGGCCGGACGCGAGGGGTGCCTCTGTCCGGGTGGTTTGCTGTTCCGGGGGCCGGTTGGGCCGTTATGTGCTTAAGGCCAGGATGGTCCGGCCGGGTAGGAGGTGGCGGCGCCGCCAGGATGGCGGAGGGCCGGCAAGGGATCGCAAATCCCCATGTCCGCTCGAAAGCTCTCGGTCTGCGGAGAACCCCTGCACCCGATGAAGAGGAGGGTCTTGGGGGTTCCCGTATCTCCTGCTGGTGCGGGGTGTCAGCCCGCACCGTGTGTCGCGACGGTTGGGAGTATGGCAGAGCGGAGTTAAGGGCGCGCAAGCGGGGCGTGCGGTGGGTTGGGGCTTGGCGCAACGCCTTGACCGGAGCGCTTTCCGTTGATGTTGGGTGCCTCCCCTCTCGGCGGCAAAGCCGCCTGCCGGGCAGGGGGCGGGAGTATTTGGGGAAGGTGAAGGGGGCGGCGGTGCGCCCTTGTTGGGAAGTGAGATGTCGGCTGCACGGCCCGCGCCTGACCTTGCATCCGGGAGTTCGAACCGGACCGCGCAGCGGCAAACGCTCCGGGGGAGCGTTTGAGGTTCGGACGGGCGGAGCCCTTCGCTGATACCGGTGCTTTGGAAAGTGACGGTTGTGGTGTGCCCCTTGGGACGTGAGGCGTCAGCCGCACGGCCCGCGCCTGACCTTCCCCCCGGGAAGGCGCTTCACGCCTCCCCAAGGTCAGGCGCGGGCTTTGACGGGTGAATGAATGCAGGAGTAATCAGTTAATGATTGTATTTACACTCAAATTTCTGACGGGAAAGGACTAGAATTGAGGAAGTTATACGTTTTTGGGAACGGGCTCGGGCGGGCGTTGTCCAACGAAGACTACAGTTTGTCTAGGGCCCTGCAATCAGCATGGGAAGACAATGCGGTTTTTTCAGTCGAGCAAAAGCAGTTGATCCATCAGTGCCTACCAGAAGATGTAATTGAAAATGATATTTTAGTTGCTCCCCAAGGTGAGGACCAATTGGACAAGTTGCAGCGTGTTCTTGCGGCGTGTGATGAAATTTCAAAAGTAGAAGTCGCCGGAGGCGTAGGTTGGTTAAACAATACTGGAAGAATTTTTCCTAATGCGATTAGGAGTTATATTCACCGTGCAGCGACCTATTTTCATCAACTTGAGTACGCTCTCCCTGACGAGTTTGTAACGTCGTTGATCGAAGGGGTAAGAGGTACTGGAAGCCACATCGCAACGCTAAATTATGATGAACTTCTGTACCGTTCTTTTATTGGGACTGATCTTTTTGCACCTAGGCATCATCTTCTCGATGGGTTTCAGCACCAGTTTGCCGAAGAAAACCTGGTGCGCTTTCGCCCGGCGAGCCAGGGGTACTACTTACACCTTCACGGTAGCCCTTTGTACTATACCGACAACCAAGGCGCCATTAAGAAGACAAACCTTGCTGGTGTGAATAACTTAATCGGTCATTCGTCTACCCACCTAGTTTTAACGCACGTTGCTCATAAGGCAGCTGTCATCGCTTCAAGTCCATTGCTGCGTGCTTATTGGCGTGCACTTGAAGAGGCAATGGCAGAAGCAGATGGCGTTGTTTTGCTTGGCTACGGCGGGGAAGACCTCCATCTGAATAATTTGGTCAGCCGGTATTTTCGAGAAAAGCAGGTTGAAATTGTTGTGCGGGATAAACCTGAGTATCAAGCTGACAAAGGCGGTGGAGCTGCTGCTTTGTGGAGAGCGAAACTGGGCGTGAACAATACGTATCTGTGGAGGCCACAGGGCATTCTGGAACACAGAGAGTGGCAGTGGTCAGAGTAATTGAGGGGGGAGCCCCCTCAAACATCCAGCTCCTCCACGAACTTCGCGTTCTCCTGGATATACTGGTAGCGCAGCTCGGGTTTCTTGCCCATCAGCTGTTCGACCAGCTCGCCGGTCTCGCCGGGTTCGTCCTCGTCGATGGTGACGCGGATCAGCTTGCGGGTCGTGGGGTCCATGGTGGTTTCTTTCAGATCTTTGGCGTCCATTTCGCCAAGACCCTTGAAGCGGCTCACGTCAATCTTGCCCTTGCCGCCCAGACCCTTTTCCAGCCATTTGTCGCGCTCGGCCTCGTCGAGGCAGTAGACGCGGCGCGCACCTTGGGTGAGGCGGAACAGCGGCGGACAGGCGAGGTAGAGGTGGCCGCCGTCAATGAGCGGACGCATCTGGGTGAAGAAGAAGGTCATCAGCAATGATGCGATATGGGCGCCGTCGACGTCCGCATCGGTCATGATGATGATCTTGTCATAGCGCAGATCGTCGAGGTTGAACTTGGTGCCGGTGCCGACGCCAAGCGCCTCGCACAAGTCGCGGATTTCGGCGTTGGTGCCGATCTTGTTGGAGGCAGCCCCCAGCACGTTCAGGATTTTGCCCTTGAGCGGCAAGAGCGCCTGATTGACCCGGTTGCGCGCGCCCTTGCCTGAGCCGCCGGCCGAGTCGCCCTCGACAATGAACAATTCGGTGCCGGAGCGGTCTTTGGAGGTGCAATCGGTCAGCTTACCCGGCAGGCGCAGTTTCTTGGTGGCCGATTTGCGCTGGGTCTCTTTCTCCTGCTTGCGGCGCAGGCGTTCCTCGGCCCGCAGGACAAGGAAATCGAGAATGGCGCCGGCCGATTTGGTGTCGGCGGCCAGCCAGTTGTCGAAATGGTCGCGGACCGAGTTTTCGACCATTTTCGAGGCCGCCTCGGTCGACAGGCGGTCCTTGGTCTGGCCCACGAAAGCCGGGTCGGCGATGAAGCAGGAAATCAGCGCGCAGCCGCCTGCCATCAGGTCGTCGCGGGTGATCTGCGCGGCCTTTTTGTTGCCGACCAGCTCGCCGTAGGCCTTGATGCCCTTGAGGATCGCGGCCCAGAAACCGGCGACATGGGTGCCGCCTTCGGGGGTGGGGACGGTGTTACAGTAGGACTGCGTGAAGCCGTCGCGCGAAGGCGTCCAGTTGATCGCCCATTCGACGTAACCCGGCGCGTTGAACTTCTCGCGGAACTCGACCTTGCCGGCAAAGGGCGCGTCAGCATAGACGGAGGATTTGCCCAGGACTTCGCTCAGGTAGTCGCGCAATCCTCCGGGGAAGTGGAAGGTGGCCTCGGCCGGGGTTTCGCCGTCGTCAATGTGGGTTTTCCAGCGGATTTCGACGCCGGAGAACAGATAGGCTTTGGAACGCACCAGGGTCATCAGGCGCTTGGGCTTGAACCGGTGGGAGCCGAAGATCTGCTCATCCGCGTGGAAGGTCACGAAGGTGCCGCGCTTGTTGGGGGCGGCGCCGATTTTTTCCACCGGTCCCAGCGGCAGGCCGCGGGAGAAGCGCTGCTCGAACAACTCCTTGTTCTTGGCCACCTGCACCACCAGCGAATCCGACAGCGCGTTCACCACCGAGGAGCCGACGCCATGCAGACCGCCGGAGGTCTGGTAGGCCTTGCCGGAAAACTTGCCGCCTGCGTGCAGGGTGCAGAGGATCACCTCAAGCGCGGATTTGTCCGGGAACTTGGGGTGCGGGTCGATCGGGATGCCGCGGCCGTTGTCGGTGATGGTGACGGAATAATCCGCATTCAGGGTGACTTCGATACGGTTGGCATGGCCCGCGACGGCCTCGTCCATCGAGTTGTCGAGGATCTCGGCGACCATATGGTGCAGCGCGCGCTCATCGGTGCCGCCGATATACATGCCGGGGCGCTGGCGGACCGGCTCAAGCCCTTCCAGAACTTCAATCGAGGAGGCGTCATAGGTGTCGGCTGCAGGCGTGCTGAGGAGGTCGTCGGCCATGTGCGGGAACTGCTCTTCCTTGGTGTTGATTGGCAGCCATTATGGCAGGTGTCGGGGCCGGGTGGAAGAGGGACGCAAGGGGCTGTGGATAAGGCGGCTTGGGGGTCTGCTAAGGTCAGGGAGTAGAGCGGTCAGGGCATCTGTTGGCCGCAGGCGGGGGTAAGCCCCCGCCGTCATGTTGAAAGCGTGCCTCGGGCGGGACGGGGCGGTCGAGGGCTGAGGGGCGTGCCGCCGGGCGGAATGGTTTGCGGGGTAGTGGAACTTTTCAGACGGCGGGCTGAAGGGCAGATAGTTTTCAAACCATCGAAAGTAGGTTCCGGTAATCCGGGTGCGGCGATATTCTCCGTGCGGTGCAGGGGGCTGCGGGCTACACCTCGGCCAGCGAATGGTATGAGGAGGGCCGCCAAGTGGCTGACAAGGGGATCAAGACGCAGGACTGGGCGGCGTTCCGGGCAGAGGCGCAGCGGATGCTGGAGGCGGCGCTGGATCAGATGCAGGAAGCTGCGGAGCACCCCTGGCAGCCGGTGCCCGAGGATATTGATGCGCGCTATGCGGTGACAGCGCAGGCGCAGGGGCCGCAGGCGGCAGTGGACCGGATCATCCGCGACGTGCTGCCTTATCACGGCGGCAACACCCATCCGCGGTTCTGGGGCTGGGTGCAGGGGTCGGGACTGGCGTCGGATCTGATCGCTTCGGTCGCGGCGGCGGCGGTCAATGCCAACATGGGCGGGCGCGATCACGGCGCGAACTATATGGAACGCGCGGTGGTGGATTGGACGCGGCGCAAGATGGGGATGCCTGATGGGGCCAGCGGGCTGCTGGTCACGGGCACCTCGCAGGCCACGGTGATAGCCTTTCAGGCCGCACGGCTGCGGGTGATGAAGGACCTGCGCCAGCGTGGTCAGGGTGACGTGCGGCTGACGGCCTATGCGGGCGAGGGCGTGCATAATGCAACGCTGAAGGCGGTGGAGCTTTTGGGCATCGGCTCGGACAATCTGCGCAAGGTGCCTTTGGCTGGCGGGCAGATCGACTGCGCGGCTTTGGCGGCGATGGTGGCGGAAGACAAGGCTGCCGGGGCGCTGCCGTTTCTGGTGGTGGGGACAGCCGGATCGGTGGATCTTGGGCTGTATGATGATTTGAATGCGCTGGCCGATGCGGCGTCCGGACTGGGCCTGTGGCTGCATGTGGACGGGGCTTTCGGCGCCTGGACACGGATCGCGGCTGAGCCTTGGCGGTCTTTGTCCGACGGGATCGGACGGGCCGACAGTATTGCGCTGGATTTCCACAAGTGGATGTATGTGGGTTATGACTGCGGCATGGCGCTGCTGCGTAACGAAGACGAGCACCGGGCGGCGTTTTCGGCGCGGCCATCCTATCTGGAGGGGGCCGAGCGCGGGCTGGCGGGCGGCGAGCCGTGGTTCTGTGATTACGGCATCGATCTGAGCCGCGGCAACCGGGCGCTGAAGGTCTGGACCGCGCTGGAGACCTATGGCGAGGCAGCGTTCTGCGAGGCGATTACAGGGAACTGCGAGCTGGCGGCATATATGGCGGCGCAAGTTGAGGCGCAGCCCGATATGGCGCTGGGCGCGCCGGTGGTGTCGAATGTCTGCGTGTTCACTGCCCGCAGCGATCTGCCGCCGGAGGCGCAGTCAGAAGTGAATGCGCGGGTTGCCCAGACCCTGCAGGAAAGCGGCGAGGCGGTGTTTTCCACCACCCGTTCGCAAGGCCGGGTGATGCTGCGCGCGGCGATTACCAACCACCGCAGCCGCGAGGCGGATGTGCGGGCGGCAATTGCGGCAGTGGCGCGGGAGGCTGCCGGTTAACTCGGCGGATCGGGCGGCAATCGGCGGGTTTTTGCGGTTTCGGGTTGCGAGAAGGGGCGTTGCCCCTCGGCCTTCCGGCCTCACCCCAGGGTATTTCCGGCCAGAAAGAAGCGGGCGGGCTGAAGCCTGCCGGTGCGGTGCGCGGCTGTTGCGGGAGTGCGGATTGGGGCGTAAAGCTGTGGCTATGAAACGTTTTGTTCCTTTGCTTTCGTTTGCGCTTCTGGTGCCGCAGGGCGCCGGATCGCATCCGCATATTTTTGTCGATACCGCGCTGAAGGTGATTGTTTCGGATGCCGGGCAGTTGCAGGCCGTGGAGATCACCTGGGCCTATGACGAGTTCTATTCACTGCTGATTTTCGAGGACCGGGGGCTGGACGGCGATTATGATGGCGCGCTGACAGCCGCGGAACTGGCCGGGCTGCAGGGGTTCGACATGGTTTGGACCGAGGGGTTTCAGGGCGACACCTATCTGACCCGGGATGGTGCTGCGCTGGCGCTGGGAGCGCCGGAGCATCTGTCCACCGAGGTCGCCGAGGGGCGCATCACCACCCGCCACCGGCGCGTTCTGGCGCAGCCGCAGGCCGCGGACGGGGTGATGATCAAGGCCTATGATCCGACGTATTACACGGCCTATACCCTGACCGGCGGGCTGAAGGTTTCAGGCGGCTGCCAAGGCCATGTCACCCCGCCGGATCTGGACGCGGCCTATACCAAAGTTGAAGAGCTGCTCTATGCGATGCCCGCGGATCAGGCAGAGGCGGGGTATCCTGAGGTAGGGGCAGCATTTGCGGATACCGTGCAGTTGAGCTGCGGGGCGTAAGGTGCGGGCTTTTCTCGCAGTTTCAGTGCTGGCTGTTGCGGTTTCCGCCGCCTGGCTGTGGGGCTTCGGCGGCGCCGGCGTTGTGGCCGCCTGGGCGGGCGAAGGCCAGCGCGAGGCGCAGACTGCTATGGCGCGGGGGCTGCGGGCCTTGCGGGCCGGTGAACCCGGAGCGCTGACGGCGCTGCTTGGATTGTGTTTTGCCTACGGGTTCTTTCATGCCGCCGGGCCGGGGCATGGCAAGCTGGTGATCGGCGGCTATGGCATGGGCAAGCCGGTGCCGCTGGCGCGGCTGGCCGGGCTGGCTGTGGCGTCTTCGCTGGCGCAGGCGGCCACTGCGGTGCTGCTGGTGGCGGGCGGGCTGCTGCTGCTGGACTGGGGGCGGGAGCAGCTGACCCGTGCGGCCGAGGATGTGCTGGCGCCGCTGTCCTACGGGCTGATTGCGCTGGTGGGGCTGTGGCTGCTGCAGCGCGGGGCGCGGCGGCTGCTGGCCAGCCGGGGTGGCGGGCCGGAAGGGCAACACCCGCATCACCACCATCCTGAACAGGGAGACGCCTGTGCCGCCTGCGGGCACCGGCACGGGCCCACCGCGGAGGAAGCGGCCAGTGTCGCCTCGCTGCGCGACGCGCTGGCAATCATCGGCGCGGTGGCACTGCGGCCCTGCACGGGGGCGGTGTTTCTGTTGCTTTTGACCTGGCGCATGGGGGTGCTGTGGGCCGGGGTTGCCGGCGCCTTTGCCATGGGGCTTGGCACTGCGGCGGTGACTGTGGCGGTGGCGGCGGCGGCGGTCACCCTGCGCAAGGGCGCGCTGGCGCAGCTGCAAGGGACGGGCGCGCTGCGGGCAGCGGCAGTGCTGGAGATCGCCGCAGGCGCAGTGGTGGCGGTGCTGGCGGTCCAGATCATGCTGCGGGCATTGTAAAGGATCACGCGGTCAGGGCGCTGTCCAGCAGGGCAAACATCGGCTCCTGGATGAGATAGGCTGACATCAGGGCTTGCATCGGGGCGGCTTGTTCACGCGCAGTCATCCCGTGCCAGAAGGTCAGGGACTTGCGCTGCAGCAGGTGCCCGTGCGGGTGCGCTTTGCCATAGGGGGCGGGCACGCGTTTCAGTTCCGGGTCTTTGACGGCGAAGCCCTTGAGCGCCAGGATGTCTGTCAGTGCGGCGACCTCGTCGCCAAAGGCGCCGTCGAAGGCCGCCCGCCAGCGCGGCAGCTGCGGCTTGCTGAAACCCATGATGCCGCCGCCTGCGGTGCAATAATCCGGGGCCAGCCCGAAAAACAGCGCACAGCCGCTGCTGTTCAGCGTCCACATCAGGTGCAGATGGGTGGTGTAGGGGGTCTTGTCCTTGGAAAACCGCACGTCGCGCTGCGGGCGGAACAATTTGCCCGTGACATCGGCACCGCTGCGCAGGCTGATCGCTTGGGAAACTTCGTCCAGCAGCCGCAGCGCGGGAGACTTCAGCTGGACCTCATACTTGTCCTTATGCGCGGTGAACCAGTCCCGGCTGTTGTTCTGCGAAAGCGCCGCCAGAAAGGCGCGGGCATCGGGGATCAGCTGGGCAAAGGCGTTGGTCATCGGGAATGGCTCCTGGGCGGCAGGCGGGAAATCCTCCTGTGCAGGATATCACCATAGACCTGTGCAGGGGCAAGGAAACTCCGCTCTTGCCGGGAATGACTGTCCCGCCTAAGGCTGGCTGTATGAGCACATTCGCACCCAAACACACCGAGATGTCCCTGCGCGGCCATACCAGGGCGATAGCCATCCTTGGGCTGCCGCTGATCGGCGGCCATGTGGCGCAATTTGCAATCGGCCTGACCGATACCGTGATGCTGGGCTGGTACGGGGTGGAGGCGCTGGCGGCGGTGACGCTGGGGGCAACCTATTTCTTTTCCATCTTCCTTTTAGGGTCCGGCTTTGCCTTTGCGGTAATGCCGATGGTGGCGGCGGCAGCCGGTGCCGGGGAAGAGCGGCAGATCCGGCGCAGCACCCGGATGGGGCTATGGCTGTCGCTGCTGTATGGTGCGCTGGCGATGCCCTTGCTGTGGTGGTCGGAGCCTATTCTGCTGATGCTGGGGCAGCAGGCGGATATTGCCCATGCGGCGGCTGAATACCTGCGGATTGCAGGCTGGGCGATCTTTCCGGCGCTTTTGTATATGGTGGCCAAGTCGTATCTGGCGGCGCTGGAGCGGACCCAGATCGTGCTGTGGCTGTCAGTGTTCGGGGCAGTGCTGAACGCGCTGGTGAACTATGCGCTGATCTTTGGCAACTGGGGCGCGCCGGAGCTGGGCATCACCGGGGCGGCGATTGCGTCGCTGGTGACAAACGGGGTGTCCTTTGTGCTGGTGCTGGCCTATGCGCTGAAGGTGCTGCCGGAGCATGAGCTGCTGAAGAATTTCCAGCGCCCCGACTGGGAGATGCTGGGGCAGGTGTTGCGGATGGGAACGCCGATCGGGCTGACCACCCTGGCTGAGACCAGCCTGTTTGCGGCCTCAGCCATGATGATGGGGTGGCTGGGCACGGTGCCGCTGGCTGCGCACGGGATTGCGATCTCGCTGGCGGGGCTGACGTTCATGGTGCATCTGGGACTGTCCAATGCGGCAACGATCCGGGCAGGCAATGCCTTTGGCCGGGGTGACCGGGACCATATGGCGCGCGGCGGCAAGGTTGTGACAGTGATGTCGCTGGTGGTGTCCGTGGTTGGGATCACTCTGTTTTTGACCCTTCCGGACCCGCTGATGTCGCTGTTCCTGGATCCGGCGGATCCGCAGAAGACGGAGATCCTGCTGATCGGTGCCGGGCTTTTGGCGGCGGCGGCGCTGTTTCAGCTGATGGACGGAATGCAGGCCATTGCGCTGGGGCTTTTGCGCGGAGTGCAGGACACCGGCGTGCCGATGGTGATTGCAGTGCTCAGCTATTGGGCCGTCGGGATTCCTGCGTCTTATGTCTTTGGTTTTATGCTGGAATGGGGCGGCGTTGGTGTCTGGGTGGGGCTGATCGCCGGGCTAACGACCGCCGGCGTCTTCCTGATGGCCCGGTTCTGGCGGCAGTCGATCAAGCTGGTGGGCGCTGCGGCAGTCTGAGCGGGCGGGGTTGACCCATTGCGGGCAACTCGGCAGGCTTCCTGAACAGCTAATTTGCATTCAATAAGAGGCGGTTCCTGATGATGACCGACGACGATACACGCCTGCTGCGCATTGCCTATGAAGAAGCCAGGGCGGGATTTGACGAGGGCGGCTGCCCCATCGGGTCTGTTCTGGCGCGGGAGGGCCAGGTGGTGGCGCAGGGCCGCAACCAGCGGGTGCAGAAGGGCGATCCGATTGCCCACGGCGAGATGGACGCGCTGCGCAAGGCGGGGCGGCAGAGATCCTATCGCGATACGGTGCTTTATACCTCGCTGTCGCCCTGCATGATGTGCAGTGGTACCATTGTGCAGTTCGGCATCCCGCGGGTGGTGATCGGCGACACGCAGAATTTTGGCGGCAACGAGGAATTCCTGCGCTCGCGCGGTGTCGAGGTGCTGATTGCCGAGGATCCGGACTGCATCGCGCTGATGGAGCGGTTCATCCGGGAAAGGCCGGAGCTGTGGGCGGAAGACATCGCTGAGTGACAGCGGCCTGAGGTCTGGCGAAACCATGGCATTTTGCGTCGGGTTTCGGAGGTTTGGCGCCAGGCTTTTGCAGTAGGGTCTGCGCAGATTTGCAATATTTGCGCGCGCCGTTCGGACGGTGCGCGGCAGCAGGAGGATCCCCCATGTCCAAACCCGTCGTTCTGATCACCTCGGCCTCCGGCCGCATCGGCCGCGAACTGGTCGCACGCCTGGCAGAGGCCGGCGAATTCACCGTGCGCGCCTGCTACTTCAGCGAAGCCAAGGCAGACCAGCTGACCGCGCTGGGCGCCGATGAGGTGGTGAAGTTCGACCTGTCGGAACCGGCCACCTGGGACGCGGCGCTGGACGGTGTTTCGGCGGTCTATTCCGCCTCTCTGGACCCGATGCTGGAGGGGCATCTGAACTTTGCCAAGGCACTGGGCGGCCGCAAGGACCAGATCAAACATGTGGTGCGCATAAGCTGCATGGGCGCCGATACCAACACCGCCGATTATGATGCGGATACCCATGCCTCGCGCGCAGGGGCGGGTATTCCGCTGATGCTGCAGCATTACTGGTGGGGCGAAAAGGCGCTGATTGACGCGGGTCTGAACGTGACCGCGCTGCGCAACAACTTTTTCATGAATCACCTGCTGAAGACCGATTGCGACACCATCGGAGCCGAAGGCTGGTTCTCCAACCCGCTGGGGGATATGCGAAATTCCTTTGTCGCTACCCGCGACATCGCCGAGGCAGCGGCGGTGGTGCTGGCGGAAGGCCCCGCGCGGCATGGCAACAAATTCTATGACATCACCGGCCCGGCGCCGCAGTCGATGGCGGAAATCGCCGCTGATCTGGGCCGCGCGATGGGCAAGGAAATCGCGTACCGCGCCCAGTCGATGGAGCAGTTCGAGGCCGATTTCGGCAGCACCCGCGCCGAGTTCTTTGAGTATCTGACCAACGGCTTCTACACCCGCTGCAGCCCGGATTTCTATAACATCACCGGGCACAAGCCGACCTCTTATTATGACTATTTGACCACCAAGGGCGCCAGCGGTGAAACGGGCCTTGAGGAGCTGTGGCAGGGCAACCTGTGGAAGAAAGGCGTTGATGCAATGAAAGACGCCGCCGCCGCCACGGCGTCCTGAGCCGCAACGGGCCGCGTGTCAGTCGGAAAGAAAAAAGGGCTTCGCGCGGGCAGCGCGAAGCCCTTGGCTTGTCCTGCGTGGGGGGATTCGGCGGACAAGCAATCAGCGCCTTAGCGCGGCCGTCTCTAGTGGCTGATGTCAGACAGCAGATCCGGGTTCATCACCAGATTGCGCACACCGTGGGCGTGATCCTCCATAAAGACATTGCCTTCCAGCCATTTGGCGACGGAATGAATGTTCACCTTGGCGACCTTGGGGCGCACGCTCCAGGAGACCTGGAAGGGGGAACCGTTCTCGTTATAGCCGGGGCCGGTGGTGGAGCCGGCATATTGCACCGGGGTGCCGGTATCGCTGGGAATATTGCTGGCCTGATGCAGCCCGTTTGCCTTGCCAATCCAGGCCAGCGTGTTGAAGTCGAGCGCATTTTCGTCGTTCACCAGCACAAAAACCTGTGCCTCGACCCGCAGCTGCGGGTTCTTGATCGCGTCGCTGAGACAGGACCCAAGGGTCGGGCCGGGCTGCACCTGGGCGGTGGAGTGGACGTAATGCACCTCGATCGTGTCGCCGGGCTGCAGGTCGCCGTGCGCGGTGGCACCGACGGGGTGATCCAGCGGCGCCAGTTCAGCGGCGGTCAGCGTGCCGTCGTATTTGTAGCCGGTGCCATAGCCGTGGCCGTCGCCATTGCCGGCGAAAGTTGTGAAGTCACCGCCGCGGTGTTCGGCGTTTTCGTGAAAGTGGATGTTGCACAGGTTCATTTCCGCATAATCCGGCGCCGCCTGGAAACTGCGCGTGTTGCTGCCAGCGGCGGCGTCTATGTCGCGCGGCGACTGGGGGCCGAAACCGGCGCCCTTGGTCTTGGCCGCGAGGGCTGCGCGCTGTTCGGCAATCACACTGTCCGCAACGGCGCCTGCGCCGGCGGCATGGGCTGCGGTCCCGGCGAGCAGTGTTGAAACAGTGGCGGCGGCCAGGGACAGAATAGGTTTTTGCATGACGATTCCTGTTGTAACTGAGAACTTAAGCGGGACGTACCGGTGCACCGCGTTTTTTCGGCTGCGGGGCTGTCCAGGCGATAACAATCCTGAAGTGATACTTTGATTGTGTAAATGCAAAATTAATCCCCTAAGGGTTGATCTGCATCCGCTGAAGCGGTGTGGTACACTTGGCAGGATCATCGCACCGGCAGTCAGGAGGCACCTGCAATGGCAAATTCCGTTCCCGCTTTTGTTTTTCCGGCGTCTCTTTGGGGCGTTTTGCTGGCCTGCCTGGTTTTGATCGCCCTGGCTGCGGGCGCCGCGGCAGAGACTGAGCGGCCCCGGAACGGGCTGATGTGGAACAAAACCGGACTGCCGGCCGTGTTTCCACTGCAGGTGAAAAGCCCGCCGGGAGCGGATTATTATCTGGTGCTAAGCAGCGAAGACAGCGGCGAGGAGGCGCTGGCAGCCTATTTCAAGGGCGGTGCGTTCTTCAAAGTGCTGGTGCCGCCGGGCCGTTACCTGCTGCATTTTGCCAGCGGATCAGGCTGGCAGGGCGAGGGGCGGCTTTTCGGACCCGGAACGCGGATCTTCAAGCTGCCGGAGGTGCTGGAATTTGCCATCCGCGGGGCAGGGATCAAGGGCGGTCACAAGATCACCCTGACGCGGAGCGGCGCCTATCTGGAGGCCACGGTCAAGGAGCAGTATATCTGTCAGGTTGCCAGTTTGGACGGGCCGGCGCCGGTGTCCCGCCCGCAGCAGGACAGCCGGCAGCTGTTCCGCCTGGGTGGTGACCGCCATGAAAGATGGAGCCTGCATCTGCAGTTGCGGCTGGGGCTGCGCGCGCCTGAGGCCGGAACGGCAGAACAGTTGTGGCAGCGCAGAAGGTTTGTGCTGGGCAACCCGCTGTTGCCCAGGCGCCAGGCAGGCCTGCAAGACCCGGCCCCCGGGCGGGCGGAGACCCGGTTCCGGTCTTATTCAGTGCGGTCGCTGTACTGCGGCTGAAGCATCCGGGCGGGAGGGAGGTCAGTCCCCGCTTCGGTCCTTCATCAGCCGGTCGGCCTTTTTGCGTACCAGCACGCCGCGCAGGTCGTGCATGGCCAGCAGCAAAGCGTCGGTGACGTCTTCCAGCTGCGCATCCGTAGCCCGGCTGTTGGCCCAATGAGCGGTAAGGTTCAGGTGATCGATGGCGCGGTGGATATCGTCGGTATCGCGGGCGGCAATGGTGGCGGCGCGGTCTTCCATCCAGGATTTGATCTCGGCGATGTCCTGTTCGGACAATTCGCGCTGGCCATGCGGTTTGATCTCGCCGTTGCGGATGTTCACAACGGCGATCTGGTCCATTTCGATCCGCCGCTGGCGGTTCTCGGTGTCCACGCGAAAGACAAAAGCGCCGTTTTCACGGACGCGGAAGTAATAGTCCGGCAGATCGGCGCTCATGTCTTGTTCTCCTGTTTACGTCAGCGAGGCGCAGAAGGCCTGGACGCGGCTGCAGGCCGTCTCCAGCGCTGCGTCGGATGTAGCGTAGCTGACGCGGAAGTTCGGCGACAGCCCGAAGGCGGCACCGAATACCACCGCGACGTCGGCCTCTTCCAGCAGGGCAGTGGCGAAATCCTCGTCTGTTTCGATTACCTTGCCTGCGGGCGTGGTTTTGCCGATCAGCCCGGCAATCGACGGGTAGACGTAAAAGGCGCCTTCCGGCGTCGGGCAGGAGATGCCGTCGATTTCGTTCAGCATCCGCACCACCAGGTCGCGGCGGCGGACGAATGTCTCGTTGTTGGGGGCCAGAAAGTCCTGGGTGCCGTTCAGTGCCTCGACCGCGGCCCATTGGCTGACCGAGCAAGGATTGGAGGTGGATTGTGATTGCACCTTGCGCATGGCGGCGATCAGTTTTTCCGGGCCTGCTGCATAGCCGATGCGCCAGCCGGTCATCGCATAAGCCTTGGAGACGCCGTTGCAGGTGAGGGTGCGACTGTACAGCGCCGGCTCCACCTGGGCGGGCGTGCAGAATTCGAACCCGTCATAGGCCAGGTGTTCGTACATGTCGTCGGTCATCACCCAGACATGCGGGTGGCGCATCAGCACATCCGTCAGCGCCTTCAACTCGTCCCGGCTGTAGCCCGCACCGGTGGGGTTGGAGGGGGAGTTGAAGATGAACCATTTGGTGTTCGGGGTGATCGCGGCCTCCAGCTGATCGGCGGTCAGCTTGAAATTGGTCTGGATCGAGGTCTCGGCAATCACCGGCGTGCCGCCGGCCAGCAGCACCATATCCGGGTAGCTGACCCAATAGGGGGCAGGGATCACAACCTCGTCGCCCGCATTCAGGGTCGCCATCAGCGCATTATACAGCGTCTGTTTGCCGCCGGTTCCGACCGACACCTGCGCGGGTGTGTAGTCCAGCCCGTGGTCGCGCTTCATCTTGGCGCAGACCGCCTGCTTCAGCTCGGGGATACCGTCGGGGGCGGTGTATTTGGTCTTGCCCGCGGCAATGGCGGCGACCGCTGCGTCCTTGATGTTCTGCGGCGTGTCAAAGTCCGGCTCGCCGGCGCTGAGGCCGATGACGTCGCGTCCCGCGGTCCGCAGCTCGGCGGCTTTTGCGGTCATTGCAATGGTCGGTGACGGTTTGACGCGGGATAAGGTCTCGGACAGGAAAGACATGGGCTATGGCCTTGGTTTGTATGTTTCGCATAACTGTCATAGGGTGCGGCTAGATGGCGATCAAGCCGCGTCGAAACTGGATTTAGGAGAACTGGCAATGACGGAGCAGAACACAGACTGGTACGGTCCGGATGCAGCAACTTTCGGCGACCGCGTGGCGGCCGCACGGGAAGCTGCCGGGATGACCCAGGGCCAGCTGGCGCGCCGGCTTGGCATCAAGAAATCCACTCTCAGCGCTTGGGAGCGGGATCTGGCAGAACCGCGTGCCAACAAGCTGACCATGCTGGCGGGTGTGTTGAACGTCTCCATGTCGTGGCTGCTTACCGGCGAAGGCGAAGGCATGTCGGAACCGGCGCCGCTGGAGCTGGACGCTGGTGATTTCGCAAGCGTTCTGAGCGAATTGCGCGATCTGCGCAGCGAGATGCGCCAGAATGCAGATCGCGCGGCGCGTTTGGAGAAAAAACTGCGGACCCTGCTGCAAGTCAATGAAAGCCAGGCAACTGAAGCTGCCTGAGACCGGGATGCAGGAAGACCGTGCCACCCGTCTGAAGCGGCTGCAGATGCGTTCAATGCGCCGGGGTATCAAGGAAATGGATATCCTTCTGTCAGCTTTTGCAGCCGCGAATCTTGAGCAGATGAACGAGGCGCAGCTGGATCTTTATGATCAGCTGCTGCTTGAGAATGATCAGGATCTGTATCAATGGGTCACCGGTCAGGCGGCACCGCAAGAGCGGTTCCGCACCCTGGTTGCCGATATATCGCAAACGTACCAAAAATAATAAAATACCGGCTTAACTGATTTTTGGGGAATTGTTGGCATCTTGTCTCAAGAGCAAATTCGAGTCGGAGATGCGAATGAGTATGGAAATGCCAATCGGCCAGACGGACCGCAAAGGGTTCATGACTGGCTACCTGGAGGCGCTGGGTCTGCTTGAGCGCCTTCATCGTCTGCTGCTGGACGTCATCAAAGATGAGTTCGAACGCGTCGGCGTGCTGGAGATCAACGCGGTGCAGGCGCTGCTGCTGTTCAACATCGGCGACAATGAAGTGACCGCCGGGGAATTGAAGACCCGCGGCTACTATCAGGGCAGCAATGTCAGCTATAACCTGAAGAAGCTGGTCGAGATGGGCTATATGCACCATCAGCGCTGCGAGATCGACCGCCGGTCGGTGCGTGTCCGCCTGACCCCGCGGGGCCGGGAAATCCGCGATATCGTCTCAGCGCTGTTCTCGCGCCATGCGGAAGGCCTGGAGAACAAGGATGTGATCTCCTCCCAAGGGATCGATGATATCTCCACCGCGCTGAAGCGGATGGAGCGGTATTGGTCTGACCAGATCCGTTACATTTACTAAGCCGCCGGTTGGGGTGTGAAATCCCAGCGGGCAACGGGCCGCAAAAGCCGGGAAAACACCGGCGGGCCGCTGACAGGGCATGAGGGGAAACCGTGCTCTGGACGTATTGAAGGGCAAAGCGCCAGGATCCGCATGAAGGTCCATGGCAGACGGCTGCAGAAGCGGCCGCCCTTGTTACCGGGTTTGAGGGTTGCAGGAAACCAATAGGCGGATGCAGATGCCGCATGGAGCGGGCAGCACCAAGGCGGTGCTGCGCCGGGTTTTTTGCGTTGCGGAACGGGGTGTTGCTCTACCACTTGCCGGTGTTTTCCATGCTGGCCCAGGGTTCTGCCGGTGCCAGCGGCTCACCGTTTTGCAGCAGTTCTATTGACACATTGTCGGGGGAGCGGACAAAGGCCATATGCCCGTCGCGGGGCGGGCGGTTGATGGTGACGCCATTGTCCATCAGGTGCTGGCAGGCGGCATAGATATCATCAACACCATAGGCGAGATGCCCGAAATGACGGCTGTCATCAGGCAGCGCATCATCGCCGTCCCAGTTCCAGGTCAGTTCCAGCGGCGCCTCCTCCTGGTCCGGCGGGGCCATGAAGACCAGGGTGAACCGGCCCTGCTCATTCTCCCAGCGGCGCGTCTCACGCAGGCCCAGAAGAGTGTAAAATGCCATGGATTTTTTCAGATCTTTCACTCGGACCATGGTGTGCAGATATGTGAGGGGCATCGGCGGACTTTCCTGTCTATGTTTGGGGGATTTTACCGGGGCGGTGCGCAATGGCCAGCGAAAGCGCCAAGGTTCTCTCAGAATTTTGATTCAATGCCCAGAGAGACAGAGAATTCCGAGCTTTCAAAGCGGCTATGGTTCGAGAATTTTTTTCCGGCACGCAATCGCAGCATCGGCGCAAAACCGGCATAGTCATAGTCTTCAAAGAATAGGTTCAAATCGGCGTAAGCGGAATGGTCCTGCCGTCCGCCAGGAATCGGAACCCAGTCTGTTCCATTGTTGAAGATGTAGGTGGGGTAGTCGGCGGCCCCTAGGATCAACCCGGTGCTGACCTTGACCGGCCCTGCTTTCTGACCAAAGGTATAGCCGACCCTGAGTGTTGCTGATTTCGTGGTGGAGCTGTCGCTTTCCGCTTGGGTATCGCGAAGGCCAAGTGTGACGCTCAGGTTGTCACCATTGGCCAGTTTCCGGGAGAGCGAGGCGCCTAAGCCAAACACATCCGCATCCAAAGAAGCATACCGAGGATTCAGGCGGTGTTCGGCGCTTCCATCAAGAGTGAAGCGCATCTGAGGTGATAGCGCCCAACTGCGTGCAGCGGTCACCTTTGCCAGATCATAGTTCCGTTCCCCGCCATACCAGGAAGTTGCACTGGTTACGGAGATCCGGGCGCTGCCACCTTTCTTCCTGGGACCAGCGGTAAAGGCATGGCTTAAGGTGATTTCACCATAAGTAGAGCCGAATTCGGAGTTGCGCGGCACCGTTGTACCAGTTTGCCCGGCCAATTCAGCGGCCTTTGCCTTGGCGCTGGAGGACAGAGCCACACGCTGAATGTAAAGACGGCCGCTTAAGGAGGTCAGGCTTGTTTCGTTTTGCCTCAAGCGGCGGCTGATGCCTGCGTCCAGCGTGCCGGTAATACCTGATAACGCAACGGCTCTTGGCCCAAGCCTGTTGACATGGGAGGAGAGACCGTCAATTTCCTGCGTGGCTGCATCCGAACCGCCGTTGACATTATTTGATGGCTTCACCCCGCCGCTTAGCCGGAAGGACCACGGATTTATGCGCCGTAGGGTTTTGTAATCCTTGGCGATCAGGGTCTCGGCCTTGTCATCGGGGGCGAATACGGCAGTGCGGCGCAGCCAGTATTGCGACAGAGTCGGGCTGCCGCTCTGAAAAGCCAGGCGGGAAGCAAGCTGCGCCATCTGGTACTTCGCAGCGCCGTCCGGTGCAAAGCGGAAGGCGCGTGCGGCGGATTTCCGGCCTTCGCCGGGGTGGCCGATTTTGGCATGGGCGGCTGCCTGCAGGTGCCAGGCGGCATGGTTTTTGCGGTCGGCCTGCAGCAAGGCGCTGGCGATCCGCAAAGCCAGCCGGGGGTTGCCGGAGTTCAGCGCATGCGCGCCTAAGGCGTGCCCTTGCTGGACCGACAGATGCATCTGCGGCGCTGGTGCTTCTTGCGCATGGGGCTGGGCCGTTGCCAGGGCCAGCCCAAAGAGAGCCGCGGTGGCCTTGCGCATGGTTTAAGGGTCGGGCTGGTTGCAGACCGGGTCGGGACTGGCACCATCGCAAGAGCCGAGTACAAAGACCCCGTACTCCTCGATTGGGGGAGTATTCCCCGCGAAGGCTTCAATATGGCTTGTCGCGTGGACCGAGCCTGCCACTGTTGCGGCATCCGTACCCGAAAAGACGCCGCCGTATTCGCCGACACTTGTGCCTCCAGCATTGACAGCGCCTGTAAACGAGCCGTCTGACGATATCGCCGTGTTCATGAGGGTCAGATCCTCGACGGCTGTTGCAGGCAGGTCGGTGATCCGGCGGTTGTAGATCCGGCCTTTGACTTCACTGTCTTGTGTGAAGTCGGCATTGATGAAGACATCACCGGTAACTTCTGCGGATTGGCCGGGGAGAATTGAAGGGTCGGTGCCGGGAGCGGGGGTAAGCAAGTCGCCGCCGTCGCCGTCAATGTTCAACAGACCCACATAGGTGCCGGCATAGCTGACGATACCGCCGGCCCCCGCATCCGTATCGGGGGCGGTAAAGCTGCCGGTGCGCCCGTAGGTCGTGCCGCCCTGGTAAGTGCCGAACTGCCCGCCTGTCACAACGACAGCAGCGTAACCGCCTTCGGTTTGACGCACATAGGCAGTCGAGTGCTCGGTCAGTGCGTTGTCTTGAACGGCATAGGCCTCATAGCCATTGCGGTCCAAAGCGGGCTTGCGGATATAAGTCGCGGTAAAGGGCGTTTCATCCAAGCCGACACCAGTAACAGTCAGTGTTTGGTTGCCTGGGTCATAATCGACGCTCTCAAGGTCATTTGCCAGAGCTTCGGGGATGGTGGTGGTCGGATCATCTGTGGGGTCATCCGTCGTTGTGGTAAACGGATTGCCCCCGCCGCATGCGGACAGCACGGACGCTGCCGCGAGCCCTAGCCAATAGCGCCTCATCTGTCTCTACCTCAATTTGTTTTATCGTTTTGCGCCACCTTCGGTCCAGGCTGGCCTGTTGTCAATTGAGCCGTTGGCATTTGGACGCAACCGTGGCGGATACGCTACCTGCATGTAGCTTCAATTCAAGCCACGCTGCGCATATGTTGTATGAAAGGAACGGCGCGGAGGTGTTTTTGATCTTGGCGCTTGATGGCGCAGCCGATATGCCGGGGCGTGAATTCCGGGTGCAAATCGAGGCAAGCAGCCATGCATCGGTATCTGGGCTGGTGCCGCGGCTTTCTGTTTCACAAAGCGTTGTGGAACGTTCTTGGGACAGAAGAATGAGCTATCGCCTTGCACGTGTTATTCATTATGATTGAAAAGGCCTGCTGCGCAGGTTTCTGTTGATAGCAAAAGATGTGGAGACAGAGGCATGCGGCACCCGGAATAACAGTATCTGGACCTGATCGAACGAGCCCTTGAATACGGGGACGAGCGGGTTGACAGAACAGGGGTCGGCACCAGCTCGCTGTTCGACGCCATGGTTCGCTTTGATCTATCGGATGGCACTGCGCCTATTCTGACGACCAAGCGTGTCTATTGGAAAACCGCAATCAAGGAGATGCTCTGGTTTCTGACCAGGGGCACCAATATTAAGCCGCTGCTGCGGGAAAATGTGCGGATCTGGACAGACTGGCCGCCTATCGCCGCGAGACAGGCGAAGGCATCACGCAACAGGACATTGAGCGCAGAATTACCGGGGACAACGGCTTTGCCGCCCGATGGGGGGGGCTTGGCCCTGTAAACGGGAAACAGTGGCGGCGCTGGATGGGATCAGATGGCCGCGAACATGACCAGATCGGGACGCTGATCCCCTCGCTGCGCGAACCCCCTGCGAGCCGGCGCCTGCTGTTTCACGGCTGGAACGTTGCGGAACTGGGGGAGATGGCGCTGCCGCCCAGTGATATGGTCTATCAGTATCACGTGACCTCTGACGGGCGCCTGAATTGCCATTTGTTCCAGAGATCGGCCGATTTGCTGCTGGGGCGCCGTTCTTTTTCGGCATGGCGGAGGTCGCGACCCGCTTGTTGTTGAGCTTTTTCAGGCCCTTGCGCGCAACCGTGGCTTAATAGCGCTATTGTGGCCGAATGAGCTGTAACCCCGCGCGCGCTTTGCATTATGATTGAGGAAAGTGGCCGCAGTTATTAGCTGGCGGCGGTAAAGAAACGTTTGTGGAGGCAGAGTTATGCGGCATCCGGAGTATCAGTATCTGGACCTGATGGAGCAGGTTCTAGAGCGCGGGGACGAACGCATTGATAGAACCGGCGTTGGAACGCGGTCACTGTTCGGCGCGATGGTCCGGTTTGACCTGTCGGATGGAAGTGCGCCGATTCTGACGACCAAGCGCGTCTATTGGAAGACCGCCATCAAGGAAATGCTCTGGTTCTTAACTGGTGGAACGAACATTCAGCCACTACTGCGGGAAAATGTACGGATTTGGACAGATTGGCCGCTTGCAGTCTATCGCCGCGAGACCGGTGAGCAAGTAACGCAAGCGGAATTTGAGCGAAGGGTTGTTCAAGACGATAGCTTTGCAGCTCAATGGGGTGAACTCGGCCCCGTCTATGGGAAACAGTGGCGGCGCTGGATGGGGGCTGACGGGCGTGAGCATGACCAGATTGAGATGCTGATCCGGTCGCTGCGGGAAACTCCGGCAAGCCGCCGTATGCTCTTTCATGGCTGGAATGTCGCCGAACTAGGAGAGATGGCATTGCCGCCTTGTCATATGGTATACCAGTACCATGTGACGTCTGACGGGCGGTTGGATTGCATTTTATTCCAGAGGTCAGTCGATTTGCTGCTGGGCGCCGCCTTCAACTACGTAGGGGCTTCAGCACTCCTGCTCATGCTTGCGCAACAGGCGGATCTTCAACCGGGCGAACTGGTCTGGTTTGGTGGTGATGTGCATCTATATCTCAATCATATTGAACAGGCCCGCGAGCAGCTGAAGCGCGAACCTCGACCCTTGCCCAAAATTTCTCTGACTAGGCGCGCTGCTAGTATTGATGACTATCAGATTGAGGACTTTAAAGTGGAGGGATACGATCCCCATCCCCACATAAAGGCTGAAGTGGCGGTGTAGGCTTAGAATGTCTGCAGAGGCTGATTATCAGTCCGGCTGTGTCGTAGAGTCACGAGGCGGCAAAATCAGCCGTAGTCACTATGCCAATGTACTTGGGTGTTCCAGGGCAGCATTTTGGCATTTTCTTTTTGTCTTCGATGAGATTGAGCAAAAGTTCAGTCTGAAAGTTGGAGAAATGCGTTTTTCGGCTACAGAGCGAAAGCTCCGTAACCTTCTTGAACAGGACTGCTAAGCTGGAAGAATTGTACCTTCTAGAGGCGGAAAGATTAGGCTCAGGACTCCTAGCCAGTAGATGACGAGCGCGGCCAGCGCGGTTGCGGATAGAAAGACCTTGGGGCATCTATCGTATCGGGTTGCCACCCGTCGCCAATCTCTTAGCCTTCCGAACATGATCTCAATCCGGTTGCGCCGTTTGTAGCAACGCTTGTCGTACTTGACGGGTTTCTTCCGCCGCTTCCGACCTGGGATGCATGGGCGGATCCCCTTGTCTTGCAGCGCTTCTCTGAACCAGTCCGCGTCATCCCCACGGTCTCCGAGCAACCAATCGACCTTCGGCAGACTGCCGAGCAACGCCCTTGCGCCGATGTAGTCGCTGACCTGACCAGCCGTCACGAACAGGTTCAGCGGGCGGCCCTGGCTGTCACAAACGGCGTGCAATTTGGTATTCATGCCGCCTTTGGTCCTGCCAATCAGGCGTCCACGCCCCCGTTCTGTGGGCAATTGATCCCCCGGATCAATTCCTGGCCCGCTTCACTTGACGCCCATGCTGGTCGCCGTTCGATGTGTCTTCAGATAGGTCGCGTCCGCTGCCCGGCAGGGCATTGCGCAGCAATGTCCCGAAAGGGGATCATTACAGTCTTTGACTTGCCCTGATCGGCAGCCAGACCGACCATCATCTGCGCGAAGATGCCTTTATCGCTCCAGCGCTGCCAACGGTTGTGCAAGGTCTTATGCGGGCCGTTTTCCTTTGGCGCACCCCGCCAGCGCAAGCCATTGCGATTGATGAAGATAATCCCGCTCAGGACGCGCCGGTCATCGACCCGAGGCTTGCCATGGGACTTTGGGAGATAGGGCTCCAGTCGCGCCATCTGCGCATCGGTCAGCCAAAAGAGATCAGACATGTCACCGCTCAATTTTTGACCGGTGAATCATGACGGTCAACCGAAATCAATGGGTCCTGACCCTTCTGTATCTCCGGTTTGCTATGTTGCCCCCGTCAGTCGCCTTGGCCGAGGTTGCTGACGGGGCGGTGTATGGCGTCTGAACCTTGTGGGTTTGACCACGTTTCCTAGCGAGCCAGCCCCGTCTCTCTTCATCGTCTCGAACAGTTGAATGTGGCCGCATCGGACCACGGAGCAGAAGGAAGAGGGTATGAACACGATAACACCGGAACGGATCATTGGCATAGATGTCAGCCGGGACTGGCTCGACATTCATTGTCTTCCGTGCGGCCATCGGCAGCGATTGCCAAATACGCGCAGAGGGCATTCAGACGTTGTCGATTTGGCAATGTCGCGAGGTGTATTGGTATGCTTTGAGGCCACAGGCGGGCAAGAATGACGGCTGTGGGCCGCTTTCGATGCAGCCGGCGTTACGACACGACAATTGCCACCTGCTCAAATAAAGGCCTTTGCTGCCAGCCAGGGCACTCAGGCGAAGACAGACCGGATAGATGCGGAGCTCATTGCGAGGTTCATGCATTGCCCGGCAGGCGATTTGCGGGGCAAATCTGCCGGGAGGGGCATTCAGGCCTGATGCCGCGCGCTGTCTGCCGCATCAAAAGCTAGTCTTCTCAGAGCCTTGGTTTCGAAACGCGGGCAACTCCTCGAAACGCGCAAACGTCTTTTAGCGCAGATAAAGGCGCATCGGAAACTGGGAACGGCGGAAATATTCGCAGACACGGACGCCGAACTAAAGGCTCTGCTGGATCGTCTGCTCACGGCGTTGGAGTTTCAGATCGAATCCGCCATCGCCACCAATGAGGATCTGCATGAGGCGGCTGAAATACTGCGATCCGTTCCGGGGATCGGGCCTGTCGCCAGTTCCATGCTAATCGCTGAAATGCCCGAACTGGGCCAACTGCCGGGAGGACAGGCAGCAGCTCTGGCCGGTCTGGCCCCTATTGCACATGACAGCGGCGCGATGCAAGGAAAACGCACAATTGCAGGTGGACGACGGTTGCTGCGGCACGTCATGTTCCAGGCTGCTCTCGTCGCCAGCCATCACAATCCGGTTCTCAAAACCTTTGCAGAACGCCTTCGATCCGCTGGAAAACCGCACAAAGTCATCATCACTGCGGTCGCCCGAAAGCTGGTTGCAATCGCAAACGCACTCGTCAAAGCGCGTCAGAAATGGTCCCCTCAGTTCACCTGAGAAATACAGTTGCTAGGGTGAAGAATTGGTCCTCCTGCTGGAAGTGCAAGTGGAGCAATTTCCGAAGATGCTCTGAGCTACTCCCCAATGTTTGGACAGGTTTTGACGTAGGTTAAGCTACTCTCTGCTCCTGCTGATCGGTTTGGGTTTCTTCTTTTCTCAGCCAAAAGACCACGGCTGGGGGTTTGCCGCCAAGGGCGGAGTGTGGGCGTTTCCGGTTGTAGAAATCGATCCATTTCCCAACGCCCGCCTTCGCCTCTGATCCGGTCTCCCAGGCGTGCAGGCAGACGCATTCGTATTTCAACGACCGCCAGAGCCGCTCGACGAAGATGTTATCGAGGAAGCGCCCCTTGCCATCCATCCGCTGCCCGGCAGCGCATGTGTGCATGCGCGAGAGGGGAGATCCGCACGCCGGATCGGCGCAATCTGCTCGTCCAGGCAAAAGATGTGAACTGGCTGCCCTGATCCGTATTCATGATTTCCGGCGGGCCAAACCTGGCGATGGCCTCGTTCAGTGCCTCGACGCAGAAGTCTGCTTCCAGCGTGTTCGAAAGGCGCCAGGCCAGCACCTTTCGGGTGTGCCAATCCATGATCGCCGCCAGATACAGAAAGCCCCTGCGCATTGGCAGATACGTGATGTCGGCACACCACACCTGATTGGGACGCTCCAGGCGTAGACCACGCAACAGATAGGGATAGGTCTTGTGCCCTTTCGCTGCTTTGCTGGTGTTTGGTTTCTGATAGACCGGCATCAAGCCCATCAGCCGCATCAAGCGTCGGATGCGCTTCTCGTTCACAAGGTGCCCGTCGTTTCGGAGGTGCCAAGTCTTCTGGCGGACACCAAAGAACGGCGTTTCCAGGAACTGTTCCTCGATCCGGCGCATCAACATCAGGTTCATCGCCGTCTCGCCCTTGGGCGTGCAGTAAAACGACGACCGCGAGATCGACAGCAGCTTGCACTGCTTGCCAATCGACAGGTTGGCATTGGCAGGCTCAACCATCTTGCGCCTCACTTGCCGGTCCACGGCTTGAGCTTTCGTGACAAAAAATCGTTGGCGACAGCCAGCTTCCCGATCTTCGCGTGCAGTTCTTTGACCTGCTCCTCGTCGATCTCTGGGGACTTCTTTCCGCCGTGTTCAAACACGCCGGACGCGCCTTCCAGCAGAGCGCGTTTCCAGCTGTGGATCATCGTGGGATGGACGCCGAATTGGCTGGCAAGCTCAGCCGCAGTTCGCTCACCCTTCAAAGCCTCAAGCGCGGCTTTCGCCTTGAACTCGGGCGAGTGGTTCTTCCGTTTCGACATCTCTGATCTCCTCTTCGTCGAAGACCAGCAGACAACAAATCATAGCTTACGTCAGTGTCCGAAATTCAGGGGGCAGCTCAATGTTTCTTCCCCGGAGGTACTCATCGTCTTCGGCAGCGCTCTCATGCTGCAGTTCACACACGAACCTGGCACGCACCATTGCACCAAATTCATTTTGTGCATCCACGCACCCATCTGACATGTAGCGCCATCGTCCCATTGATGCCCTGCGCCAACCACCAAAATCAGCGGTGGACAGGCTGGTAAGGCGGTTTGAAATGAGCCTTTGGCAAATCGTCGAGGCATGGAATGGGCGTTGATGATGTGACCGACCCCGACGGCATCACTTTGCCAAGGTGGGCCTGCAGCGATCCACAAAGGAGAGCGGTCATGTCAGAGATTTTCACGGCCGGGCTCGATCTGGGGAAGAATGTGTTTCAGGCTCACGGGGCAGATGCAGCGGGGCAGCCTGTTCTGCGCAAGAAGCTGCGGAGGGGTCAGGTGCCGGCCTTCTTCAGCGGGTTGCAGCCCTGTGTTGTCGCGATGGAAGCCTGTGGCGGCGCTCATTTCTGGGGCCGTGAGATCAGCAAACTGGGCTGTGATGTACGGCTCATCCCTCCCGCCTATGTGATTCCCTTTGTCAAACGCCAGAAGAATGATGCAGCCGATGCCGAAGCGACCTGCGAGGCCGCGCTGTGTCCGGCAATGCGCTTTGTACCAATAAAGAGCGAAGAGACACAGCGCGCGGCTATGGTGTTTCGCGTGCGCGAGCTTCTGATCCGGCAGCGGACCCAGGCCATCAATGCACTGCGAGGGCTTTTGAGCGGGTTCGGACAGGTCGCACCGCAAGGGGCGGCCAACGCGTCGAAGCTGATTGCAATCGTCGATGACCCGGAAAGCGGCTTGCCAGCCGATGCCGCCTCCACACTCAAGGTGCTGATCACGGCCCTGACCAAGTTGGAGGCAGAGATTGTCAAACTCGATGCCGGGATCGCCCGCCGGGCCAAGGAAAACGACGTGGCGCGCCGCCTGATGACGGTGCCGGGCATCGGCCCGCTGATCGCTACGGCCATCGCGACCCTTGCTCCGCCACCCGAGACGTTCCGCAAGGCCCGGGACTTTGCGGCATGGCTCGACCTCACGCCCCGCCAGCATTCGACAGGCGGCAAACAGCGGCTCGGGGCCGCAACGACCCTCCCGGGACATTGCGTGTCGCAATGCCCTGCCGGGCAGCGGATGGGCGAGCGGTCCCTGAGGCGCCTGCTGATCATTGGCGCCAACAGCGTCATCATCAAGCGTCACGTCCATGCCGAGGCCAAGCCAGGCACGTGGCTGGGCGGGATGTTGTCACGCAAGCCACCAATGCTGGTGCGCGTTGCGCTGGCGAATAAAATGGCGCGGATCGTCTGGGCCTTGATAGCCCGGGGTGGCGTCTACCAGTCTCCGGCCACGGTGGCATGAGCCAGCGGTAGGCCGCGAGGACGTTGGAGCACAAGAGGGCAAGGAGCAGTTTGGCGCAACAGTCGTGAGACGGGATCGGAAGAACCAGCCTGCAACAAAGTGCCTGTGAGCACGCGGCGTTGATTTGGGGGCTGATCCGCGAACACCATACGGGTCCTGCGGCATGTGTGACGCCGCATACATGTCAGCACCCGATGACGCGCCAAAATCAGCTTAGAAAATACTTCTTGCGCAAGGGGCGGTTATACATGTTGCAGAATTCGTCGTCGGGACGCGCTTCCCCCCTTTCCCCTATGAAGTCAGGCCACGCGTTTGATCTCGGCTTGGCCGAGTGCATTGAAGCGGTTCATGAGGGCAATGCGGATGTGGATTTCGGCGGTCTGCCGGTTGGGGTCTCGTGAAGCGATCCTCTCTCCGAAGGGTTTGAGACTGCGCATCCATTGCCCGGCAGTGCATTGTGCAGAAATGTCACGAGAGGGTCGCCTCGATCCGACTTCGGACGTGATAGCCTGGCCAGCGTTTCCAGATCGTCCGCGCAAGGCGCCGGGTCGCCTTGAGAATGTCATTGCGGGCGCTTGCTGCGGGGCAATCCTCTTTCCACGCGCGCCCGTTCTTGCGGATGGGTATGATGGCGGTGCCGCAGCGCTTAAGGATTGCGGAGTGGCATCTGCGGGTGTCGAAAGCCCCATCGCCGGTCACGGTGCCGATCAGTTGATCCGGTGGGATCTGGTCGAGCAGGTCAGGAAGGACGGGACTGTCGCCCTCACGGCTTGAGGTGAATTCCACGGCCCGGATGTCGCCGGTGCGCATGTCCATCGCAACATGAACCTTGCGGTATTGGCGCCTGCGCCGGGTGCCGTGCTTCCGGGCCAGCCATTCGCGATCACCAAGAAACTTGATCCCTGTGCTGTCCACTAGCTGGTTGAGGGTGGGCGTCCGACGGCTCGAGATTCTGATGGTGATGTTCTTCTGTCTGCGGCCAGGGTGGAAAAGTCGGGAACCGGTCAATCCAGACCAGCCATATGCAGAATGCTCGACGCCATCCCGGTCGTTTGCCGGAGCGGCAGGCCGAACAGCACTTTCACCATCAGGCGAACAGGATCGCCGCACCGGAGAACACCGGCGGCCGCCCTGGGCGTCCGGCCTTAGGGGCATGCCATACCATGTCCTGGTCTAGCCAGATCAACAGAGAACCACGCCGTTTCAGGGCCTTGTTATAGGACTTCCAGTTCGTAGTGCGATAGCGGGCAGGTTCAGGTTTGCTCATACCGAGCAATTTAACTTACCGGATTCGCAACGTGAATCCCTACACCAAGGAGTTCTGCAACAACGCCGAGTGGGCGCCAAATCTGGTTTTTCAGTAAACACAGGGCTTCCTTGACGCACCCGAAGGCCTCGTTCAAGTTTCCCCTGTGTTCACCATTCCAATTAAATGCGATCCCCCCAGCCCCAGTTCCGCCGGTTCGTCGTCAGGCGTCAGCTTTGCTGGTCGCGGATTTCAGCCACTATGATTTCCATCTGGTCGGCGGGCAGGTAGCCGCGCAGCAGTTCATTGCCAAGCACAAAGGTCGGGGTGCCGGAGATTGCCATCTTCTGTGCCAGCGCGCGGGTCTGGCGCAGCTCGGCCGTCACCTCTTCGCTGTCCATCTTGGCAAAGATCGCATCGCCATCCAATGACAGCCCGTCCGCGATCCGGCGCAAAGCCACCTCGTTCGGCTCGCTGCCGAATTCAATCAGCGCATCATGCACTTGCTTATAGGCGTCATTCCCCGCAACCAGTTTGGTTGCCACGGCAAAGCGCGACGACAGCACCGAGGCTTCGCCCAGGATCGGGAACTCCTTGATCACCAGGCGGATATTACCGTCGCCTTTCACCAGCTTTTCCACCTCGGGGGCTGCCCGGCGGCAGTAGCCGCAGCGGTAGTCCATGAACTCAACCAGGGTGATGTCGCCATCCGGGTTGCCGCCGACCCAGGAATAACCATCGTTCTGCAGCTCTGCCAGATTGTCTGTGACCAGCGTGTCATCGCGGACAGCCTCGGCCTGCTGCTGGCGCTGTTCCAGCAGATCAACCGCTTCCAGGATCAGCTCGGGGTTCTCCAGCAGATAGGCACGGATCTGTTCGCCAAAAGCCTCACGTTCGGCTTCTGACATATTGCTGAGGTCCAGCGCCTGCGCCGGGGTGCTCAGCAGGGCGAGGGCAGTGGCTGCCGCCGTGGCAGCGCGGGTAAAGGGTTTCATTTTCGTCTTTTCCTTTTCTGAGCTTGTTCATAGGCCGCCAGCACATCCTGTGCCCGCCGCGCGGCGGCGGATCCTGCAGGCAGCTGGGCGACGGCCCGTTTGGCATGAATTCCGGCGTCATCCAGACGCCCTTGCAAGGCATAGCGTTCGGCGGTGACCAGCGCCGCCAGGCCGCGCTGGCCGGTCTTGGCATAGGCCAGCGACATGTCGCGCAGCAGCACCTGGTTGCGGAAATCGATGGCGCGGGCGCGTTCCATGGATTGCAGCGCCGCTTTCGGCTGGCCCGCGGCCAGCTGCGCACGCCCGTAACCGGAAAGGATCAGCGGGTCCTTGGGGGCCAGTTTCACCGCCTTGCCATAGGCCGCCAATGCGGCGCCCCATTGCCGGTTCTCTATCAGGATCTGTCCCTTCAGCTCATGATAGAAGGGATCGGAGGGCCGGATCGCCAGCGCGCCATTCACCGCCTTCAGGGCCTTCTTTAAATTCCTCTGCCGGTGATAGGCGGCGGCCTCGCGCATCAGGCGCACGTCTTTGTACTGTTCCTCGCGCACCCGGCGCAGGGTCCATTTCGGGGCACGGGTAAACCCCGACAGCTTGCCGCGCACCCGGGCGAACCAGTATTGCGCCTCGGCACTGGTCTGCCCCTTGTCGCCATGCGCCGCGAGATAGGCCTGGGCGGCGCGGATACGGTCGCGGCTTAAGGGATGCGAGCGGGTATAGGGGTCCTGGCTGCCGGCACTCAACACTTCCTGACCGGCAAAGGCGCGGTGCAGATCAACCAGCCCCTGCGGGCTGATGCCGGCACGGTTGAGGTAATCCGCGGCAGAACGGTCGGCCGAGCTTTCTTCGGCGCGGGTATGGGACAGAAACCTGCGCAGCGCGGAATTCTGCGTGCCGATGGCAATGCCGCCCGCGGCGTCGCCCGCACCCGCAGCCGCGGCCAGAACCGCAAGCGCCACGCCTAAACCGGCAGCGCTGCTGGCCGAGCGCAGGTTCTGCATCCGCCGCGCCAGGTGGCCATTGGTGATATGGGCGGCCTCATGGGCGATCACCGCCTGCAGCATCTCGGGGGAGGTCACCTTGAGGATCAGCCCGTAATTCACGAATATCGTTCGCGAATCCAAGACAAAGGCATTGAAGGCGGAATCGTTGACCAGCAGAATCCGGACCCGGTTCGCATTCAACCCCGCGGCCCGCAGCACTGGTGCCGCCAGCTTGTTCAGACCGTGTTCCACGTCCGGGTCACGCAACAGCGAGATCGACGCCGCCTGCGCCGCCGCTGCAAATTGAAACAGCGCGCAAAGCACAAGAGCCGGGATTGACGCCAGCCGGAAGAAACGGTCAAAACTCATGCGCGCACCATGGGAGATCAGAATGCGAAACTCAAGCCGATCCAGCGTTGATCCGTTTATTGTGATGGACGTGATGGAGGCCGCCCGCAAGGCCGAGGAAGCCGGCCGCCATATCATCCATATGGAGGTGGGCCAGCCATCGACGGGGGCGCCCTCCGGTGCGCTGAAGGCGCTGGGGAATGCGCTGGAAAACAATGCTTTGGGCTATACTGTTGCACTGGGTCTGCCGGAGCTGCGCCAGCGCATCGCGCGGCTGTACGGCGATTGGTATAATGTTGATCTCAATCCGGATCGGGTGATCGTGACGCCGGGCTCCTCCGGCGCCTTTCTGCTGAGTTTCACCGCGCTGTTCGACAGCGGCGACCGGGTGGGGATTGGCGCGCCGGGCTACCCGTCCTACCGGCAGATTCTGAAGGCGCTGGGGCTGACGCCGGTGGACATTCAGACCGCACCGGAAAACCGGCTGCAGCCAGTGGCCGAGGATTTGAAGGGGCAGGATCTGGCGGGCCTCATGGTGGCCTCGCCCGCCAATCCATCCGGCACCATGCTGGACCGTACCGCGATGGGCGATCTGATCGACGCGGCGCGGGGTGAGGGCGCCAGTTTCATCTCCGACGAGATCTATCACGGGCTGGAGTATGAGGCGAAGGCGGTCACCGCGCTGGAGCTGACGGATGAATGCTATGTGATCAACTCTTTCTCCAAGTTCTTCTCGATGACCGGCTGGCGGGTGGGCTGGATGGTGGTGCCCGAGGATCACGTGCGGGTGGTGGAACGCATAGCCCAGAACATGTTTATCTGCGCCCCGCACGCCAGTCAGGTGGCGGCACTGGCGGCGCTTGATTGCGAGGATGAGATGCGCGAAAACCTGGCCGTCTACGCAAAGAACCGCCAGCTGATGCTGGACGGGCTGCCTAAGGCCGGTTTCACCAAAATCGCGCCGCCGGACGGGGCGTTTTATGTCTATGCCGATGTGTCGGACCTGACCGCGGACAGCCGCAGCTTTGCCGCGGAAATCCTTGATAGTGCGGGTGTTGCAGTGACGCCGGGGCTGGATTTTGACCTTGTTCGTGGCGCCACCACACTGCGGTTCTCCTATGCGCGATCGACGGCGGATATTGAAGAAGGGCTGGCGCGGCTGGAAAAATTCATGGCCGCGCGCGGCTGACCACAGAAGGCGGATTTTCAATCCGGGCGGAATTGCCTAGTCTGCGCCGAAAACCAAGAACCGGGGTTCAGGCATGGGCAGACTGCTTTCCTTCATAACGCTGATCTGGCTGCTGGCAGCGGGGACTGAGACCGGGGCCTGGGCGCAAGGCTTCAGCGGGCTGGCGCGCGTTGATGCGGAGGCCAGCCACACCCGCGATGCCGGACGGGGCGCCGAGATCACGCTGGGCCTTAGCCAGGGGGTTCCGTACCGGCTGTTCACCCTGGCTGAGCCGCCACGGCTGGTGCTGGATTTCCAGGAGGTCGATTGGACCGGGCTGACGGCGGAGACATTGCTGCAGAGCGAGCAGATCACCGCGGCGCAATTCGGCACCTATGTGCCAGGCTGGTCGCGTTTGGTTTTGCAGCTGGCAGAGCCGATGAAGGTTTCCACGGCAGCTATGACTGTGGACCAGGTGACCGCCGCCGCCCGGCTGGCAGTATCGCTTGCGCCTGCCACGGCGGAAGAGTTTGCCGCCAGCGCCGGCGCCCCGCAGGATCCGCGCTGGGATCTGCCTGCGCCGCAATCCATGCCGGGCAAGGGCGCGCGCGATGAAAATGCACCGCTCCTGGTGATGCTTGATCCCGGACATGGCGGCATTGACCCAGGGGCGGAGACCGAGGTGGTCATTGAGAAACATCTGATGCTGCAATTCGCGCGGGAGCTGGGCGAAGCGCTGCTTCGGTCCGGCCAGTTCACTGTGCTGTTGACCCGGGATGACGATTACTTTGTCTCGCTGGAACGCCGCATTGCCATGGCGCATCAGGCTGGGGCGGATGTGTTCATCTCGCTGCATGCCGATACGATTTCCGAGGGCCGGGCGCATGGTTCTACCGTTTATACCCTTTCCAAGGAAGCCTCCGACGTGGCCTCGGCCAAGCTGGCAGAGCGGCACCTGCGCGGCGACCTGCTGTCCGGCACCGACCTGAGCGAAGCGGACGACAAGGTGACGGCGGTGATGCTGGATCTGGCCCGGCAAGAGACCCAGCCGCGTAGCGATGCCTTGGCGGTGGCGCTGATTGACGGGCTGCGGGGGCAGGGGCGGCCGATCAACAACCGGCCGCTGCGCTCGGCCGGGTTTTCGGTGCTGAAGTCGGCTGATATCCCTTCGGTACTGGTTGAGATCGGCTTTCTGTCCAGCAAGCGGGACCTTGAGAACCTGGTGGATCCGGATTGGCGGGCCCAGGCCGCGCGCGGCATTCTGAACGGGCTGATTACCTGGCGCGCGCAGGACGACGCCCGCCGCACGCTGGTGCGGCAATAGGGGGCAGCGATGAAACTCATCTGGATGTCGGATCTGCATTTCGAGGCTGAGGGGCTGGTGCTGGGGCATGACCCGCGTTTGCGGCTGCAGGCTGCGGTTGGTTTTATCGCCAAGCACCATCCTGATGCCTCCGCCTGTCTGATCACCGGCGACCTGGTGGAAACCGGAACGACGCAGAATTACAAGGCGTTGAAGGGGTTTCTTGACAGCTTGCCGATGCCGGTTCTGCCAATGACCGGCAATCATGATGACCGGGCGGCGCTGCGTGCGGTGCTGCCGTTGCCGGGAACCGCAATGCCCGGGTTTATCCAGTACCGGTGCGATTTCGGGGATCTTTCTGTGCTGTGCCTGGATACGCTGATTCCGGGCGCGGCTGCGGGTGTTCTCTGCGCAGAGCGGATGCGCTGGCTGAAGACAGAGCTGGACGCGCTGAACGGGCGGCCCGCCATCGTGGCCATGCATCACCCGCCGATGATGCTGGGACTGCCGATGCTGGATCCGGACAATCTGCGAAACGGGGACGCGCTGCTGACGTTGCTTTCCGGTTACTCCAACGTGCTGCATCTGCTGGCGGGGCATGTGCACCGGCCCTGCTCCGGAACAGCGCGGGGCATTTCCTTTACCACTGCAAAATCAGTACTTTACCAGGCGCCACCACCGTGCCCTGATTGGGGCTGGAGCAGCTTCAGACCTGCCGCCGAGGCCCCGGCGCTGACGGTGCTGGAGCACAGCCCAGGCGGGCTGACCCTGCAGCAACTCCAGTTCTGTGACTACGGCTTGGGTGCTCCCGTCACGTAAGACACCGCACAGGGCGGGGAATTGTGCTAGAATTCTCCCATCTCTCTGGCATATATCCGCTGTTTCCTGTTTTGACCCGGGGGACTGCCGCACCTATATAGGCGGCACCTCGCGAGAAAGGCCAAACCCGTGCTTAGGTTCATACTCTCCTTCTTTGGTTCCATCTTCAGCACCCTCACCCTTGGGGTGGCGATGGTGGCGCTGACCATTGGCGCGGTGTTCTGGATCTACGGTCGCGATCTGCCAAGCCACGACTCGCTGTCGCAGTATCAGCCGCCGACCATCAGCCGGATTTATTCCGGCGAAGGCCACATGATCGACGAATTCGCCAAGGAGCGGCGCCTGTTCACACCGTCGGCGGACATTCCGGATCTGGTGAAACAGGCCTTTATCTCGGCGGAGGATAAGAATTTTTACAGCCACGGCGGCTATGATGCCCGCGGTATTGCTGCGGCAGCGATTGAGGCGGTGCGCTCGCGCGGGGCGAATGTGCGCGGCGCCTCAACCATCACCCAGCAGGTGATGAAGAACTTCCTGCTGTCCGGCGACCGCCGCGCCGAGCGCAAGATCAAGGAGATCATCCTTGCCACCCGGCTGGAGGAGACGCTTAATAAGGAGCGGATCCTGGAGCTGTATCTGAACGAGATTTTCCTGGGCCAGAACTCTTATGGCGTGACGGCGGCGGCGCAGACCTATTTCAACAAGACCCTTGGCGAGCTGGCCCCGCATGAGGCGGCAACGCTGGCTGCAATGCCCAAGGCGCCGTCGGATTACCACCCGGTGCGCCAAAAGGAACGGCTGCTGGCGCGGCGCAACTATGTGCTGCGGGAGATGCGCGAGAACGGTTATATCTCGCGGGATGTCTACGGCGTCGAGGTGGCACAGCCGCTGCGTTCGGTGCAGAACGGCGATTTCGAGGGCTTCCGCACTGCGCTGCCGCCGCGCGACTACTTTACCGATGAAATCCGCCGCCAGTTGACACAGGACTTTGGCGAGGGCGAGTTTTTTACCGGCGGCTTTACCGTGCGTGCCACCATCGACCACGAAATGCAGGCCGAGGCGGCGCTGGCGATGCGCGGCGGTTTGCAGAAGTACGACCGCTCGCGCGGGAAATGGCGCGGTACCGGCGTGACGCTGGAGGAGGCGCAGCTGGCTGATGAGGCCAGCTGGCGTGCCGCACTGGCCAGTGCCGACGTGTCCCGGGACATTGAACTGGGCGGCAAATGGTACCCGGCCGTGGTGCTGGACGTTGGTGATAAATCTCTGACCGTCGGTGTCGAAGACAATGAGGGCACGGGCACGGTGCCGCGTTCTGACATCAAATGGATGCAGGGCAGCTTTGCCGCGAATTTCACCCGCGGCGATGTGGTGCTGGTCCGGGCCGAGGAAAAAGATGGCACGTTCAGCCATTGGTCGCTGCGTCAGGTGCCGGAAGTGCAGGGCGGCTTTGTCGCGATGGACGTGAACACCGGCCGGGTTCTGGCGATGCAGGGGGGCTTTTCCTACCAGCATTCTGTGTTCAACCGCGCGACCCAGGCGCTGCGCCAGCCCGGCTCCAGCTTTAAGCCGTTTGTTTATGCGGCGGCGCTGGACAGCGGTTACAGCCCGGCGACCATCGTGGTGGACGCCCCGATTGAGATCAACACGCCGCAGGGTCTGTGGCGGCCCAAGAACTCGTCGAACAAATTCTATGGCCCGACGCCGCTGCGGACGGGCATTGAGATGAGCCGGAACCTGATGACCATCCGCCTGGCACAGGAGGTCGGTATGCCGGTTGTCGCGGGATACGCGGAACGCTTTGGCGTTTATGACAACATGGGCGCCTTCCTGGCCAACTCGCTGGGGTCCGAGGAAACCACGCTTTACAAGATGGTCGCGGCCTATGCGATGTTCGCCAACGGCGGTGAGCGGGTGCAGCCCACATTGGTGGATCGGGTGCAGGACCGTTTCGGGCGCACCATCTACCGGCATGACGACCGTGACTGTGTCGAATGCGCAGACCCGGATCTGGCCCCCGGCCAGGCGCCGCGGATTGTCACCGACCGCGAACAGGTGATGGATCCGATCACTGCCTATCAGCTGACCTCGATGATGCGGGGCGTGGTGGACCGGGGCACCGCGTCGAGCGTGATCAACCTGCCGGTGCCCACTGCGGGCAAGACCGGCACCACCAATGATTCCCGCGATGTCTGGTTTGTCGGCTTCACCTCCAACATCGTGGCCGGCTGCTACATGGGTTTTGACCAGCCCCGTCCGATGGGCCGCGGCGCCTATGGCGGCACCATGTGCGGCCCGGTGTTCCAGCAGTTCATGAAAAAGGCCACCGAGAAGTTTGGCGGCGGCCCGTTCGACGTGCCGGAAGGCGGCCATTTCATCAAGATCGACCGCTATACCGGCGCACGGCTGCCCGACAATGCGTCAGGCGCCTATGTGGTGGCCGAGTATTTCCGCGACGGCGCCGAGCCGATCTTCGGCCTGACCTATGATGGCGGCTTTGCGATGGGATCGAACCTGCCGCTGATCGAAGAGGTGCAGGAATCGGGGCGCAAAGTGACCACCTCCAGCGGCGGCACCGCCGTGCTGGGGCCCAAGGCGACCTTTGGCACTATCAGTTCCGGCGGGCTTTACTGAAACAAAAGCGCTGCCTCGTGACGCGCTGCAACCTGGCGCGCGGTGGCGCCATAACTTCCCGTGTTCCAGCGCAGATCGGGCATGATCCGGAACAGTTCCTCGCGCACCGGATCGTCCAGGGTTGAGACGGCCTGGGCGCCGGGATGGAAGCTTTCCGAGGGCGCGCCTTCGGCATAGATGATTTCGTGCTGGTCGAACAACAGGTGCACATAGGTGACTGTGCCGCCGGTTTCCTGCCGGACAGTGCGGCCGTTGACCAGATGCAGCGCCGGGACCAGAACCTCGTTTTCGTCAAACAGCAAAGTTGAAGCAGCGCCGCAAAACAGCATCCGGTGCTGCGGTGACACCAGCAGGTCGCGTTCAGCGCCGAAACACCCGGCCGGGATCCGCACCGGGGCCAGGTTACCCGTCGCAGGGACAGTGGACTGGCTGACCCAGCGCACAGGCTGCAAACCATTGTCGCGGGTGATCACCTGATCGCCCGGTTGCAGCGTTTCGATGGCGCGCAGGCCTGCGGTGGTGGCAATTCTGGTTCCGGCTGCGAAGCAGATTATGTTCTCGATACCCGAGAAGCTGACCACACTGCCATCCAGAAGTGTTGCCGTGCCGGTCAGGCTGCCGCCGGTGTTGTCGGTTATGTTCAGCGTGCCCTTGTCAAGCTGGCCGTTGAAATCCAGCGTGTCGCCGGTGGTTTGCCCGGTGTTGCCACCGGTGACGGTCAGGTTGTTGCTGCCGCTGTCGCCGGTGTCGACTATGGTGAAATAATCGTCGCCGTCACCGCCCGAGGCTGTGTCGCCCTCACCGATGATCAGGCTGTCATCACCGGAACCACCGTCGATGGAGTCGGCTCCGGCGTTGCCTTCCAGTGTATCACCGCCGCCTTCACCCAGAAGGGTGTCGCTGCCGCTGCCGCCGGTCAGACTGTTGTCGCCTGCGGCCCCTTTGACCCAGATATCCGAGGTTCCGATGGACGCATTGAGCGTATCGTCACCGGAATGCAGGTAGTAGCGTTCGAACTCCGAGAAAGTGACGCTATCCCCGCCGACGGAGAAAGAGCCTGCTTCATCACCCGTGAAGGTGATGTTTATACCGGTGCCGTCGCCATAGAGCTCCAGCATGTCGCCGGAGGTTTCATCGGTTTCGCCGCCCACCAGGGTTTCGCCATCAGGATTTGCCCAAACTGCAACCCAGTCGTCCCCGCCTTCGCCATAGAAGGTATCGTTACCCTCGTCCGTGTCATAGAGGTCGTTGCCATCCCCGCCATAGACAAGGTCATCTCCGGTTCCCGCCCAAAGCGTGTCGTTGCCGCTGCCGCCATAAAGCGTATCATTTCCCGCGCCGCCGGAGATTGTGTCGCTTCCCCCCTGGCCATAGATCAGATCATCGCCGCCGCCGCCGGAAATACTGTCATCACCATCAGCGGGGTCCTCCGGCGGCACCGTGAATGTGATGTTCGAGATCGTGTAGTCGGACCCGTCGGTGCCATCGGTTTGCAGGTTGGCCGACAGGACCAGCTGGTCAAAAGCGCCATAACCGTTGATGTCGACGGTCCCGGTGCCTGTTCCGGCCACATCTTCGGTGAAATCCCCCTGGGCGACCAGGACGCCATCTTTGTAGACCGCCCAATGGCCTTCTTCACCGTGACTATCGGAAAACAGGTGCTTGAAGGTGAAGCTGGCGTCGGTTGTATCCTGATCGAAGTCGACGATCAGCTCTTCGGAAATGCCTGATGCTTTGTCATATCCAATCTGCGCGTCAACGCCGCTGTCGGAATCGGAGATGGCCCCGGCAACGCCAAATGCACCATCGTAATAGTCAATATTGGCCGCATTGGCAGTGCCCGACAGGTCCTTGGCCGTGACCGTGAAGCCGCTGCTGGTGTCGGTGACATTGGAGTCATCGATGCTTTCCTGGGTCTCTGCCAGCCCGGCCTCAGAACTGCTGTCGCCATAGATCGTGTCATCGCCTGCGCCGCCTTCCAGGCTGTCATCGCCGTCACCGCCGAACACCATGTCGTCGTCCGCACCGGCATCAACGGTATCATCGCCGGCGCCGGCCTCAACCGTGTCCTGATTGCCCGAGGCGCCGCCGCCGCTGCCATTGTCGATCTGATCGCCATCGCTGTCGGTGTAGCTGCTGTCGATGTTATCTGCGCCGCTGGTGCCCTCGACCGGGCCATCGGTGTCTGTATAGGCGGGCGGGCTGTCTGCACTGGCCGAACTGAAGGAGTCAGGCGGGCCCAGATCCGGCACAAAATAAACGTTGCCGTCAGCGCCGAGATAATAAACCCCGCTTTCAATCTCATTGGTGTAAGGCGTGCCGCCGTGCGAGCCGGTCCAGCTCCAATTGCCGGCGCCCAGGTTTTGGTCCGTGGTGAAGGAGGAATAGGTGGACGTGATCGTATCGCCGTGATCGAGCGATCCGTCTCCAAGCTGGACAAGATACCCGCTGGGCATGGTCCCAATTCCTCAAATTCGCAGCGGGCAGGCTGCTCGCGCGTTCCAGATCCCAAAGTCAAGCAGGCCGCGTTAATTCCGCGTATTTCCGGCTTTGGAAAACGCGCGGCATTTTAGTTGGTTTTTCCGCAGCGGCTGGCGGGCCGGTGCAGGGTCTGGCCGCTTGCCCGCGGCGCAAGGGTGGTTTATCACGCAAGCCTGATCTTAGATTGCAAGGACCTCCCATGCGCGCGGAAACCCAGAACATCGTGGCGGACATCGAGAAATCGCTTGAGCTGCTGGCCCAGCGGTTGAATTGGGAAACCGCCGAATTCCGGCTGGAGGAATTCAACGCGCGGGTTGAGGACCCTAACCTGTGGGACGATCCGGACGCGGCCCAGAAGCTGATGCGCGAACGCCAGGCGCTGGTGGATGCGATCAATACCTACAAGGGCATCAAGCAAGACCTTTCCGACAATATCGAGCTGATCGAGCTGGGCGAGATGGAAGAGGACGAAGAGGTCATCAAGGATGCCGAGGCCGCGCTGAGCGCGCTGAAGGACAAGGCTGCCGAGAAGGAACTGGAAGCGCTGCTGGACGGCGAGGCCGATGCCAATGACACCTTCCTGGAAATCAATGCAGGCGCGGGCGGCACCGAAAGCTGCGACTGGGCCTCGATGCTGGCGCGGATGTATGTCCGCTGGGCCGAGAAGAAGGGTTACAAGGTCGAGCTGCAATCCGAAAGCGCAGGCGACGAGGCGGGCATCAAATCCGCCGCCTACAAGATTTCCGGCCACAACGCCTATGGCTGGCTGAAATCCGAGAGCGGCGTGCACCGGCTGGTGCGGATCTCGCCATATGACTCGGCGGCCAAGCGGCACACCTCGTTCAGCTCGGTCTGGGTCTACCCGGTGGTGGACGACAATATCGAGATCGACGTGAACCCTTCTGATATCCGGGTCGATACCTACCGCTCCTCGGGGGCGGGCGGCCAGCACGTGAACACCACCGACTCGGCGGTGCGGATTACCCACATCCCGACCGGCATTGTCGTGACCTCCTCTGAGAAATCGCAGCACCAAAACCGCGACATTGCCATGAAGGCGCTGAAATCGCGTCTGTATCAGCAGGAGCTGGACCGCCGCAACGAGGCGATCAACGCCGCCCACGAGGCCAAAGGCGATGCAGGCTGGGGCAACCAGATCCGCTCTTACGTGCTGCAGCCCTACCAGATGGTGAAGGATCTGCGCACCAGCCACGAGACCTCGGATACCAAGGGTGTTCTGGATGGCGATCTGGACGGGTTTATGGGCGCAACGCTGGCGATGAATGTCGCCGGTAAAAGCCGCTCGGAGGCGCAGGGCGAGGACTGATCCGGCGTCGCGCTGCAAACGGCGCGCCAGCTGCAGAATGAAAGAGCCTCAGGGTGCCCGCCCCGAGGCTCTTTTTCCGTGCGCGTTCATTTTATTGTCAACTCATGATACACTAAACCCTGGGGGTTCCGGGCATTGTTTCCGGTAGTGAAACCCCGTTTTAACAATTTCAGCTATTTAACGAGGAGGACTTTGCCATGGCCACGGTAGAGTTGAATCTGACCTTTGACGGTGAAACTATGATCCCCCGGCTTGAAGGTCAAAGTGAGGTCGAATGGTTCGACCGGTTCATGAACACCTACAATGTCTTTGAGAGCGACCCTGAAAACCGCCTTGTCGCGAACCTTGATCTTACCGGCGAGGACTGGACGGCCAAGATCGTCCGGTTTGGTAATGCCGCCGAGGACAACCTGACGACGATCACTGATATGGACAGCGGCGCAGGCCGCCGGATTGATTATCTGGAAGTCGGGTACAATTCCGTGGTGGAACTGGACTCCACCCGCATACGCCAGATCAACGGCTGGGACGGAGGGAAGCACGAGGTCAAACTGGGCAACAATCAGGACGGCAGCACGTTCTCCATCATTCTGTTTGCTGAGGAAAACATCGTAAAAACCGGAAATGCCTTTGTGTTCAACATCGAAACCGGCCTGGGCAGCAGTGATGCGGATCGGGCTAAGGGGGATGTGATCACCATTGGCACCGGCGGGGCGGGCACCGTGCGCACGGGAGCCGGCGATGACAAGGTGGTGGTCCGCAAGGGGTTTGCCGAATATGTCAGCACCTCTGGCGGCGATGATACGGTGGTGATCGGTGCCAGCGGCGCCGGCATCGTCCGTACCGGGGATGGCAAGGACAGTGTCCGCACCGGCAAGGAGTGGGTTGAGCTGATCTCAACCGGCGACGGCAAGGATACGGTCGAAATCGGCTCTGGCGGCGCTGGCATGGTTCGGCTGGGCGAAGGAAGGGACGTCGTGAAAGTCTCGGAGACGGATCCCGGTTTCGGACTGAACATTCAGGGCGGCGGCGGCAGAGACACTGTTGATTTCTCGAATTTCGCAACCGGTGTGCAGTTTACGCTCGACTCCGGTGGCGCCTGGCAGAACCCGGGAGCGCCGGGCGGCGATTTGGATGCGGAGGGCGCTGGGTTCTTTCAGGAAACCAGCATCGAAAACCTGACCGGCACCTCGAAGGGCGACAGGCTGTCGGGGGATGGCGGGGCCAATCTGCTTGCCGGCAAGGGCGGCAATGACCGGCTTTTTGGTTTGGCTGGCGGTGATACGCTGAACGGCGGCGGCGGTGCGGACAGGCTGATCGGCGGCGGCGGTGCGGATACGTTGAACGGCGGCGGCGGCAATGACACGCTGAAGGGCGGCGGCGGCGCCGACACATTTGTATTTGCGCCAGGCAGCGGCGATGATCTGGTCAGGGACTTCATGGATGGCACCGATATCCTGCAAATCAGGGGGCACAGCGGCGGCCTTGGCAGCCTTGTTATCGAGGATGACGGCGGCGACCGTCTGATCACCCATGATGGCGGAACTATCCGGCTGCACGGCGAGGCCGGGCTTGGCCTGACCGCTGATGATTTCATGTTTGTCTGACTGCAAACTGAATTTTCCGGGACAGAAGGCGGACCGGAAGGCCCGTCTTTGCTCTGCACGGGATCCGGGCAGGACCTGACAGGCCAGGCCGCAACGCTGATCCCGCAGGGTAATTGATAATATACATCCGGAAGGCATTTTTTAACACCGGGATCGCGGCTAGGCTGGCAAAAACACCAAATGGGAGGACAGACCGCGATGACCACCGAAAAGCCCTTTGGGGTGCCGCCGCTGCGGCCGATTTCGACGCAGATGCTGTTTGAGGCACTGCGCCGGGGCTGGGCGGACTTCCGGGCGAAACCTGTTTACGGGCTGTTTTTTGCGGGCTTTTATGTGCTGGCAGGCTGGGCCATGGCCTGGACCACGGTTCAGACCGGTACCACTTTTTGGCTGGTTCTTGCGGCGATCGGCTTTCCGCTGATCGGTCCCTTTGCAGCGGTGGGCCTATATGAGGTCTCGCACCGCCTGGAGCAGGGCAGAGGGATAGCGGTTGGCAGGATCCTGGGCGTGGTTCTGCAGCAAAGCCGCCGTCAGCTGCCGTCTATCTGCGCCATCATCATTGTGGTGTTCCTGTTCTGGTTTTTCCTTGGCCATATGATTTTCGCCCTGTTCATGGGCCATGCCACAATGACCAATATCTCCAGTTCAGCCGAGGTTTTCCTGACCGCCAACGGGCTGGCCATGTTGGCCGTCGGCACCGCAGTCGGCGCGCTGTTTGCGTTGCTGCTTTACATGATCACGGTGATTTCACTGCCGCTGCTGTTGGACCGCGAGGTGGATTTTGTCACCGCGATGATCACAAGTTTTCAATATGTGCAGCAGAATTTTCTGGTGATGATGATCTGGGCCGGTCTGATTGCGGCCGCGACCTTTGCCGCGCTGCTGCCGTGGTTCCTGGGGCTGTTTCTGGTGCTGCCGCTGCTTGGTCACGCCACCTGGCACATCTACCGCCAGGCTGCTGCTGAATAGGGTCAGCAGAAAGGCTGGCCGGTGTGCAGCAGCCGCTGGTGAAAGGGCAGCAGCTCTGCCTCATTGGCGAACCCTGCGCTGCGGGCGGCAGCCAGCACCTGATTGGTGTCCCGGCCAAGATGTTCATAGACCATCCGCGTCACCCGTTCGCCGGTTTCGTTTTCCCGGACGGTGCGGGCGACGTAACCGGACCAGAAGTTGTTCTCCAGCGAGGCCACCCGGGCCAGATAGTTGAAGGAATAGGTCATGGCATTGCGGCGGGCGATGACAAAGGCGACACCGTCCTCGTGGCCGCTGATGTAGCCGCGGAATTCGCGGACACCGGGACTGTCGGGCAGGCCTTGGCTGCGCATCGCCTCCTTGGCTTCAAAGCCCTTTATGTATGTCACGCCTGCGTCGCGGAAAACATAGACCAGGCCAATGACGAATTTTTCATCATTGATGAAACTGCGGCGGGTGAAGCGGTAGAACCCGGACGGGAAAAACTCTTCCCTCAGCTGCAGCACACCGCGGCCCAGGAAATCGGCGAGAAAGGCACCGTTGATGACCTGGCCGGTTTTTGACAGTTTTTCCACCGGGTCGAGCAGAATGCGGGCATCCACTTCGAAAAACTGGCAGATGCGGTCCAGCACATCCGGGCGCGGAAAGCTCTCGCCGGACAGATACCGGTTGAATTGGGTCCGGTTGATCCCCAGCTGCCGTGACAGTTCCGAAATCGACGGATATTGCCGTGACAATTGACGCAAATTGGCGCCAAACATGTTTCTCAGGTCGGCGGGGGATCGTGTGTGGCTGGTCATCATTGCCCCTGATGGCGTGGCTGATTTTGGTATTTAGCACTATCTGGCAGCGCTTTACGCAAGAAATTGCCGGAGAAGTACGCGCCGCTGAACCCGATCAGCGTCACGCCTGTTGCTAATTCACGTCACCAGGCTAGTCAAGCCGACACAAAATGCAATAGGGCAGCGCGTATTTTAGCATGTTGGCGTCACCTCAATTGTTCCAGAATTGGAATGCGGCAATGCGAGGACTGGTATGATTGGAGTCATCTTATGGAGTGATGAATCCCTGAACAAAGCCGTTATTTGGTGCGATGATCAGGGTGACCTGGCTTTTTACACTAAAAAGCCAGGGGAAGACTTCCAGGAACTGAATCCGGGCGATTGGGTTGAGTTTGAACTAACTTTGAGCGGCAATTGCAGGATTGCGGAAAATCTCGCGGTATTGCTGGAACAGGGCAGCCCGGGCCTGGCAGATCGGCTGTGCGCGGCAGCGGAACGCGGCGCCGAAACGGCGGCGGCAGGGCAGGATATAGGAATCGTGGTGCCCTTTCCGCAGCATTCCGTAAAAAAGCGGCGCGTTGCGGCGCCGCTTCATGTAGGCCGGGGCTGAGACTGCCGGCCCGTGCGCGGGCCGGCTGCAGGGTCAAATTCCACGCAGCAGCGCAGCGACACCGGTGCGGGCAATCTCGGACAGGCCAAGCGGACGCATCAGATCGGCAAAGGCGTCGATCTTTTCCGGCGCGCCGGTGATCTCGAAAACAAAGCTGTTCAGCGTGCTGTCAACCACATTGGCACGGAAGATATCCGCCAGCCGCAGCGCCTCGACGCGTTTTTCGCCTTCACCGGCGACCTTGAGGATCGCCAGCTCGCGCTCTACGGCCACGCCTTCGACGGTCAGGTCATGCACGTCGCGCACCGAAACGATCCGGCCCAGCTGGGCCTTGATCTGTTCAATCACCTGCGGGGTGCCGGTGGTGACGATGGTGATGCGCGATAGATGGCCGGTATGATCAACTTCGGCCACGGTCAGGCTTTCAATGTTGTAACCGCGGCCCGAGAACAGCCCGATGACACGGGCGAGAACACCGGGTTCGTTTTCCACCAGAACCGCAATTGTGTGCCGCTCCTGCACATCCGAAAACGTCGGGCGCAGGTTATAGGCGGAATGGCGGGTGGAGCCTTTTTTAATATGCAGGGCAGACATGTCGTGCCTTTCTCTCGTATGTCGCTGCCAGGAAAATTCGAATTTTCCTGGCAAATTTCTTCGAAGAAATTTGCGGCGCTGCCGCGTTACACCAGCACTGCGCCGCCGGCCTGGATAACGCCTTGCGTATCGGCCTCGCCCAGCAGCATCTCATTATGCGCCTTGCCTGACGGGATCATCGGGAAGCAGTTCTCGTGCTTTTCCACCAGGCAATCAAAGATCACCGGCCCGTCGAATTCGATCATTTCCATGATCGCATCATCCAGGTCCTTGGGATCGCTGACACAGATGCCCTTGGCGCCGAAAGCCTCGGCGAGTTTCACAAAATCGGGCAGCGATTCCGACCAGCTGTGCGAGTAGCGCTCGCCGTGCAGCAGTTCCTGCCACTGGCGCACCATGCCCAGGCGCTCGTTGTTGAGGATGAATTGTTTCACCGGCAGGCGGAACTGCATCGCGGTGCCCATCTCCTGCATGTTCATCAGCCAGGAGGCTTCGCCCGCGACGTTGATCACCAGCGCGTCCGGATGCGCCATCTGGGCGCCGATCGAGGCCGGAAAACCATAACCCATGGTGCCAAGCCCGCCCGAGGTCATCCAGCGGTTCGGATCCTCGAAATTCAGGTATTGCGCCGCCCACATCTGGTGCTGACCGACCTCGGTGGTGATGTAGCGGTCATGGCCCTTGGTCAGCTCTTCCAGGCGCTGCAGCGCATATTGCGGTTTGATGGTCTTTTCCGAATTCCTGAAGTCCAGGCAGTTCACCGCGCGCCATTCGTCGATCTGTTTGTGCCATTTGGCCAGCGCCTCGCGGTTCACCTTGCGGCCGCGCGACTTCCAGACCTTCAGGATGTCTTCCAGAACATGCGCCACATCGCCCACGATCGGGATATCGACCCGGATCACCTTGTTGATCGAGGAGGGGTCGATATCGATATGCGCCTTCTTCGAGTTCGGGCTGAAGGCGTCGATCTTGCCGGTAATGCGGTCGTCAAAGCGGGCGCCGATATTGATCATCAGATCACAGCCGTGCATCGCCATGTTGGCCTCATACAGCCCGTGCATCCCCAGCATTCCCAGCCAGTTTTTGCCCGAGGCCGGATAGGCGCCCAGCCCCATCAGGGTTGAGGTCACCGGGATGCCGGTACCGTCCACCAGTTCGCGCAGCAATTGGCTGGCGGCATTGCCGGAGTTGATCACGCCGCCGCCGGTATAGAACACTGGGCGTTCAGCGGTCTCAAGGGCTGCAACCAGTTCAGTGATCTCCTCCATGTCGCCTTTGACTTGCGGCTGATAATGGGAGGCGGCGGGTTTAGGCCCGTTATAAGTGCCGTTTGCAAACTGCACGTCTTTGGGAATGTCGACCAGAACCGGACCGGGACGGCCCGAGGTGGCGACATGAAAGGCTTCGTGCAGGGTGCCGGCCAGCGCATCGGTGTCCTTGACCAGCCAGTTGTGCTTGGTGCAAGGGCGGGTGATGCCGACGGTATCGGCTTCCTGAAAGGCGTCCGAGCCGATCATGAAGGTCGGCACCTGGCCGGTCAGAACCACCAGCGGGATGGAATCAAGCAAGGCGTCCGTCAAGCCGGTCACCGCATTGGTGGCACCGGGGCCCGAGGTCACCAGCACAACGCCGGGTTTGCCGGTGGAGCGGGCATAGCCCTCGGCGGCGTGCACCGCGCCCTGTTCGTGGCGCACCAGCACGTGGCGGATGTCGTTTTGCAGAAAGATCTCGTCATAGATCGGCAGCACGGCGCCGCCTGGGTATCCGAAGACTACATCCACACCCTGATCCTTCAGGGCTTGGACAACCATCTTTGCGCCGGTCATTTCACGTGTCATCTGCTTTTTGCTCCAATTGGCGGCATCGTCCGTTACGCATAAAAAAAGCCCCCGATTTCAAGTCGGAGGCGCATGGGTTCGATTATGGTTTACCGTTACCGGCCCATGCGCTTGGTTCCTACGATTACGACTAGGGTGGTCACGGCCACAGGCTCCTTCTTGCGTTGCGGGCGACATTATGGGCGCTGGACAGGGGCGTCAACCGCCAAAGGTATCAAAAAAGCGCTGTGCGGGGACATTTTCTTGCTTGAGGCCTGGGTGCAGCGACATTTCCGCGAAGGCAGAGGGGCGCAGTGATGCGGAATCGTTCAAAACCGGCACGCCGGTGTCCCGTTTTTGCAAGATCAGCAGATTTTCCGCGGGCAGGCTTAACTCAAAAGAGCGCACAGGGAAGGATGCGAAAATGGTTCAACTTTCTGATCTGGTCGATTTGGGGCGTTATCCGATCGACCGGCCCGGCTCCGAAGCTTTTGCGCGGCTGATTGCGGATCTGCAGCGCGATCTGGGGGCGGATGGCTGTGCGGTGCTGCCGGGATTTGTGCATCAGGACGGTATTGCCATGCTGGCTGCTGAAGCCGATGCGGTGGCGGAGAACGGCCACAAATCTTTCAGCCGCACCAATGCCTATTTCTCCAAAGACGACCCGGCGCTGCCGGAAACCCACCCGGTGCGCCAATTTTATGACCGCTCCAACGCCTTTATTCCGGCGGATAACTTCGGTGCGGACAGCCCGCTGCGCGCCATTTATGAGTTTTCCGGTTTCATGCCCTTCATCCGCACCGCTCTGGGGGAGCCAGAGGACCGGTTTTTCCGCTATGACGATCCGCTGGCCGATGTGATCATCAACATGGTCGAGGAGGGGCAGGGCTTTCCCTGGCATTTCGACACCAACAATTACACGGTGACACTGGCGATCCAAAACGGCGAGGCGGGCGGCGATTTCGAATATGCTCCGATGCTGCGCACCCCAGCGGATGAGAATTATGACGGCGTGGCGCGGGTGCTGGCGGGCGGTTCGCCGCTGGTGCGCAAACTGGTGCTGCAGCCCGGAGACTTGCAGATTTTCCGCGGCCGCTATTCGCTGCACCGGGTCGCCCCTGTCGAGGGTCCGCGCAGGCGCTTTGTCGGTATCTTCTCCTTTGTCGAAAAGGAAGGCATGTGCGGCGGGGTTGAGCGCACCAAGCAGCTTTATGGCCGGGTACTGCCGCGGCATTACGAACGTGAAGGCCTGCGCGCTGACGCGTTGCGGGATTGATTGCTGCTTGACCCTTTGGCGGCAAGGGCACCTTGAACCCATGGGGATCCGCAGTTTGAGCGCGATTGGCAGCCGCCCGTTCCGCACAGACATGGTTCCGCTCCAATACGCCAAGCGTTTCTAAGGGCGGCTGCAGCAGAATTTCAAGGATCAGCGGCGGTTCCGCCATCGGCAGGAGCGGGAACGGGCAAGCCTTCCGGCAAGTGCGGTCGCGGTCTTTTCCAGGGCAGCAACCCGCATGAGACCGGCACCACGCGGTTCAGCGGCATCGCCATCCTGCAAGACGTTCTGAAGGCTTCCTGCACCACACGTCGGCCATTATTAACGGCGCTTCGGACCTTCACCACATGGCGGAGACCGTCACCCGGCCGGGGCAGTTTGATGCCGCGCTGGAACGCGCATTGGGCCGCACCGGCGGATATGCGCAAGTTACGACCTGGAACTTCCGGGACAATTGCCTGCAGATCGGCGCGTCGGATCTTGAACAGAAGATCTGGGAAATCTATGCCCAGACAGGTTTCCCGCAGCGGCGGTTTTTATCCAGGTGATCCGGCAATGGGCCGATGCCGGGCGCCCTGGGGGAGGGCACCCGGCCAGCCGGGCACAACATTGTTGCAGCAATGCCGAGGATTACTCCGTCAGCGCGTTGTGCCCGAAATAGAGGAACTCCTTATCCATCCCCTGAACATCCGCGGCGGCCAGCGACAGCGACGCATTGTCCAGCATCTTAAAGCTTTTCTGATCCTTCACCCAGGCATCCGCCGGTTGCAGGGTCGACAGCGTATAGGTCGTGGTCTCCGACAAGTAGTGGGTGGGGATCACCACCTTGGGCTGGATCCGCTCAACCAGTGCATTGGCTTGGGCATAGGACAGGATGTGTTCGGAGCCATCCACTGGCAGGGTCAGCACATCAATCCGGCCAATGGCATCCCAGAACCCGTCTGCCGGGTCAGGCCGGTTGTCGCCCCAGATCAGCGTGCGGATGCCGCCGGTTTCCACCACGTAGGTCACCATATCCATATGGCCCGGGTTATTGGGCGGGCAGGCCTCAACCCCGAATTCGGCCAGCGCATCAGTCCACGGATACCAGCCCGGCGCCACGCAGGCGTGTTTGTCGGCGTAGCCGGTGATCTTCATGTCGGCGAACTCGAATGTGCCTACCATCCGGTCCAGCACCATGGTTGATTGCGGCCGGTCAATGGCGTCGTGATCAAAATGGGTGTGGGTGGACATGGTGATGTCAACCAGTGTCTCCGGGAATTTCTGCTTGAACCACAGCCCCCACGCGCCCGACGGATCATCGCGCCACGGGTCGAACAGGATCGAGGTGCCGCCGGGTGAGGTGATCTTAAAGGCGCAATGGCCGTAGAAATCGATTTTGACCTCGCCATCGGTGAATGACCCTGCGTTCTGCAGGTCGATCACATGGTTGTTGTTGCCGGGCTGCAGCCAGTCGGTGGATTGCGCCTGGGCGCTGGTACTGCCCAGAAGGCTGGCGGCAGTGCCCACACCTGCGGCACCTGCCGCCGCAAAGAAACTGCGCCGCGACAGCCCCGGTGCCAGATCATCTTTGCGCCCGTCCAGCCTCACCGGATCGAGGTTTTTCCTTTGCTCATCCATTGGTTCTGTCTCCCTGGTGTTTTCCGGCCGCCGCATTGGTGCAGCGATGCAATCAGGCTAGACAGGGTTGGACGTCAGGGGTGCCCCGGAAGAATATGGGGTAAATATGGGGGGCGGCCCCATAACAAGCGGCCGGAGGCCTGTGGCGGGTCTTTGCTGCGGGGAAATCCGGGCCTTGGCGCCATCTCCGGATTCTGGCAGCTTGTCAGGAAACAAGTCCGGCGCAACCGGGCTGTAAAACAAACATCGGAACGGGCAGCAGCATGGATATCACACGGCGTCATTTTGGATTTGGTCTTGCGGCTTTCGGACTGACCGCCTGCAGCAGTACGGTGCCGTCTGGCAGCGGCTCCAGCGGCGCAACCGGCCTGCCCGCAGACCTGCGCCCGGCGCCCAATGCGGGCTATGATGCCTGGGTTGCTGCCTTTCGCATCCGGGCAGAAGCGCGCGGCATTTCCCAATCTACCCTGCGCGCAGCGTTCCGCGGTGCGGGCTACCTGCCCGGCGTTGTCAAACGCGACCGCAACCAGACCGAATTCAAGCGCACGCTGGAGGATTACCTTTCTATCGCCGTTTCGGACGAGCGCCTGTCCAAAGGCCGCGCCGCCTTTGCCCGGCATCAGTCCACCTTGCGGGCGCTGGAGCGCGCTTACGGCGTTGATGCGGAAATCATCTGCGCAATCTGGGGGCTGGAGAGTTTTTACGGTGAGCGCCGCGGCAATGTGCCGGTGATCTCGGCCACGTCAACGCTGGCCTATGACGGACGCCGCGGAGCGTTCTTTGAAAAACAGCTGATTGCAGCGCTGAAGATCCTGCAAAACGGCGATACCACGCCTGCGCGGATGACCGGCAGCTGGGCTGGCGCGATGGGGCATACCCAGTTCATCCCGACATCTTATCAGGCCTTTGCGGTTGATTTCACTGGTGACGGACGCCGCGACATCTGGTCCGAGGATCCCAGCGACGCGCTGGCCTCCACCGCGGCCTATCTGCAGCGCAATGGCTGGACCCGCGGGCAGAAATGGGGCGGCGAGGCCGGGGCGCCGGGAACCCCCGCAGGCCGAACCCTGCAGCCGCAGGCGGGCGGACCGAAGTTCCTGGTCACTGGAAACTTTAATGCGATCAAGCGCTACAACAACTCGGATTCCTATGCGATCGGGGTGGGCCATCTGGCTGACCGTATCGCAGGCGGGGGCCCGCTGCGCGCCAGTTTCCCGCCGGACCGATACGGGCTGACCAAGGATGACCGCATCCTGCTGCAAAAACGCCTGACGGCCAAAGGGTTCGATACCGGCGGCGCCGACGGTGTGCTGGGACCGAAAAGCCGTGCTGCCATCAGCGGCTTTCAGTCCAGCCGCGGATTGCCCGCAACAGGTGATCCGTCGCAGGCGCTGCTCAGCCGCCTCAGATAACCGGGCTACCCGGCAGAATTCAGCGCGATCAGGTGCTGGCGCAGGTTCTCGCGCCGGCTGAGGCCCAGCTTCTGGCGGATGTTGTTGCGGTGAAAGTCGATGGTGCTGGTCTCGCGGCCCAGGGTGGCCGCGATCTCCTTGGTGGTGCGGCCCATCATGATCAGCTGCATGATCTCAGTCTCCGCAGGTGTCAGTTGCTCCAGCGTTTCCGCCAGCTTGGAGGACAGGCTTGAGGTGATGTTCTTCAGATTATCCTCGACCATCTGCAAATAGGCGCTTTGCAACTCCCGGTCCGCATCCAGATGCCGCAGCTTGGCCACATAGGGCAGCACCATGCCCTTAATCTGCTGCTCGATCTGCTGCTCACTCTCTTGGCGCGAGGCCTCCACATTGTCGATCAGCACCCGCAATGCGGTATTGGCATCCTCCAATGCTTTGGTGCGGCGTTTGATGGTGTCTTCGCGCGCCCGCACGGTCTCACGCAGCTCGGCCTGGGCCTGTTTGCGCTGGGCGACCTCCAGCAGCAGCGCCAGATCGCCCTCGACCACCCGGCAGAATTCCTGCAGGCCTTTGCGGAACATCAGGGCGCGTTTGTTGCGGCGGGTGTCGAGCACGCAGATGGTGCCGTAAACCTCGCCGTCCGGCCATTTGATCGGATAGCCGATGTAGAAGGACATGGCGTGCTCCATGTCCTCGTTGTCCTGCCAGCGGGGATCGCATCGGGCGTCCTCAACCACCAGTTCGCCGTCGGTCTCAAACACGCCGAAACAATAGAGTTTTTCATTCAGGTGGTACTTGCGGCCGGGGTAATAGGGATTGTTTTCCGCCGCGTTCGAGACTTTGACCCGGTGATCCAGATCCACGGTTGCCATGATCAATGCGGCGGGCACATCGGTCAGCTCGGCCACCAGATCCACCACCCGCTGCCATTTGGCCTGGGTTTCAGGTGTGATCGGGGGTTTGTCCGTCGTCATAGCGCGTCTCCTTAGCCCGGGAGGCTAGGGCAGGGGCGGCACATCACAAAGGCAAAATTGCGGGAGAGGATCAGAACCCGGCCCCGGTCCCCTGCAGCACGCCATGCTCCAGCGCGTATCGCGTCAAGCCGGCGGTGGAGGAAATGCCCAGCTTGCGTTTGATGTTCTTGCGGTGCGTCTCAACGGTTCTGACCGAGATATCAAGCGCTTGGGCGACTTCCTTGTTGGACTTCCCCTGTGCCAGCTCCAGCAGGATGGTCTGTTCCCGGCCCGTGAGCGCTTCGCGGCTGTCGCCGCCCTTGGGCTTCAGCGAACCCGCGGCCCCGGTGCAAAGATAGGTCTGCCCCTTCATCACCGCATCAACGGCCTGTTTGATCTCTTCTGTGGGCACATCCTTGAGCACATACCCCATGGCGCCATGGCTGAGCGCGGTGGAGATATATTCGGCGCTGTCATGCATCGACAGGATCAGGATGCGGGTGCCGGGGTGTTGTTCCAGAATGATCTCGGTCGCGCTCAGCCCGCCAAGATTGGGCATGTTCAGATCCATCAGCACCACATCCGGCGCCAAAGTGCCCATCTGTTCCACCGCGTCGCGCCCGTCAGTCAATGAGCCGACGACCTCGATATCATCATAGCTTTCCAGGATCGACTGGATGCCCTCGGCGACCATCGGGTGGTCATCCACGATCAGAACTTTCACAGGATCAGCCATCATCCCCCACAAGGCAGCTTTCCATCAATTGAGAGGCCCGCAAGCCGCCGCTCCTCCCCAGGTCTACGGCAATTGCACAGGCGTGCCCTCTTCACCCGGCGGCAGCAGATGGCTCAGAGGCAGGCTTGCCTCAATCACCGTGCCGCTTTGGGTGCCTCGTGATGACAGAATGCGCAAGGCCCCGTCAAGCTGCTCAATCCGTTCTTGCATGTTGCGCAGGCCAATGCCCGGCCCGCTGCGCGCATCGCGCGGCGGCAATCCGCGGCCATTGTCGGTGATCCGCATGGTGGCGCCTTTGGTGTGGCCGCGCAGGTCGATGCTGACCCTGCTGGCTTCGGCATGGCGTTCGATATTGGTCAGCGCTTCCTGCGCAATCCGGTACAGCGCGATCTTGGCATCCTGATCCAGCCGGTTGCGGAACACCACAGTGGAAAATTCTGTCTCAATGCCGGTACGGGCGGCAAAATCATCCGTCAACGCCTTCAGCGCCGGGCCAAGGCCCAGATCGTCCAGCACACCGGGACGCAGGTCGCGGCTGATACGGCGCACTTCGGTGATTGCAGTCAGCAGGTTATCGGCGCCTTTCTCCAACGGTGCCGCAGCACCGTCGCTGTCACCGCGGGACAGCCGCCGGCGGGTGTTGTCCAGCGCATAGCGCACCCCGACCAAAAGCTGGCTGATGCCGTCATGCAGCTCCCGCGCCACCCGGCCGCGCTCTTCTTCCTGGGCATCGAACACCCGCTGGGTCAACTCCTTCAGCTTGGCATCCGCCAGCCGCCGCTCACGCAGGTTCAGGAACATGCCGGAAGCAAAGACCAGCACCAGAGAAACCAGAGTGATACCGCCGATATAGAAGAATGTACGCTGCACCCGGGCCTCAACCTCGGCCCGCGACGCGGCAACCGAAGCCAGCACATCGTCAATGAATACGCCGGTGCCGATCGCCCACTGCCAATCCTGCAGCCCCAGCACATAGGCGATCATCTGCGCCTCTTCCCCGGTTGAGGGCTTCTCCCAGGTGAAGCTGTGCCAGCCCGCACCGATCCGGGCCAGGCGGATGAATTCATCCACCACCGGCACCCCGGTGCTGTCGGTCAGCCCAGCCCAATTGCGGTTGATAAATTCAGTCTGCCGCGGGCTGACCAGATTGGTGCCGTCGTAGTCGTAGACAAAAAAGAACCCGTCCTTGCCGTAGATCATCGCGCTGAGGATCTGGGTGACCCGCTCTTTGGCTTCGGCATCATCGGGGGCGGCCAGCCCGTAGATATGGGCGAAGCCATTGCGCGCCTGGGTCACGTAATTGCGCAGCTCGGCCTTCTTGGCCTCCAGCAGCTGCAGTTCCAGCGCTTGAATTTCACGTTCGGCCAGGCTGCGCGACTGATAGCCCACCAGCACAGCAATCGCGGTGCCCGCCACAATCAGCGGCAGGGTCATCAACAGCGACAGCTTCTGCGCATAGGTGGGGCGCAGAATGGATTGGAACAGGCGCATCAGCAGGGCCCCCGGAATTGGTCAGATTCTTGTACCGAATCATTTTGCAGCCGCCCAGAGGAATCACATGGGCAGGAGGTATTTGCTCTTAGGGCGGGAGTGGTCCCCTGGGGATTCGCGCCGGGAATGCAGGAACTTTCCAGCGAATGCCCTCAAAAACGTGCCGTTCTACGCAGTACTAGGTATTCACATAAAATTCATCGCCGCTAGGCTGGCCGCACTCGAACCGATCCGCCCGGGGGGACCTTCCGGGCAATCCGAAGAATAAATGGGAGGAATAATTAATGGATCGCCGTTCTTTTTTGAGAACTTCCGCGCTGGGCGGGACTGCCGCAGCAGCCGGCACGCTGGCTGCACCGGCCTATGCCCAGGGCAAGCGCACCCTGACCATGGTCACCACCTGGGGCCGCGGCCTGGCGGGTGTGCATGATTCCGCGCAGTATGTTGCCGACGCCATCACCGCCATGTCCGGTGGCGACCTGACCGTTGAGGTGAAAGCCGCAGGCGAGCTGGTCGGCGCGTTCGAAGTGTTCGACGCCGTGACCGCAGGCCAGGCCGACATGTACCATGGTGCCGACTATTATTTCACCGGCCAGCACCCGGGCTACGCTTATTTCACCGCCGTGCCCTTTGGCATGACCCCGCAGGAACTGACCAACTGGTACTACCACGGCGAAGGCCATGCGCTGCATGACGAGCTGGGCCAGATTTTCGGCCTCAAGTCCTTCATCGGCGGCAACACCGGCCCGCAGGCCGGCGGCTGGTACAACAAGGAAATCAAAGGCCCCGAAGATTTCAACGGCCTGAAATTCCGGATGCCGGGCCTGGGCGGCAAGGCGCTGGGCAAACTGGGCGCCTCGGTGCAGAACATCCCCGGTTCCGAAGTCTATCAGGCGCTGTCCTCCGGCGCGATCGACGGCACCGAGTGGATCGGTCCTTGGGCGGACGAGAAGGCCGGCTTCCAGGAAATCACCAAGACCTACTACACCGCAGGTTTCCACGAGCCGGGCGCGGCGCTGTCGGTTGCCACCAACCGCGATGTGTTCGAAGGCCTGTCGCCTGCGCACCAGAAGGTCATTGAAATGGCGTCCGCCGCCGGCCACCAGTGGAGCCTGGCGCAGTTCATGAACAACAACGGTGCGGCGCTGCAGCGCCTGCAGTCCGGCGGCGTTAAAACCCTGGAGTTCCCGGACAGCGTCTGGGATGCCTTCGGGTCCGCCACCAAGGACACCCTTGACGAGTTCATGGGCGACGAATTGTTTGCAAAAATCCGCAGCAGCGTCGAAGCCTCGATGAAGGCCTCCTCGGGCTGGATCACCAAATCCGAAGGCGCCTACCGCGTTCAGCGCGACCGCGTCCTGGGCTAATCTGCCTGAAAGGCATCAATCGGATCCTCCGCCGCCGCGCGGGGGATCCACATGCAGTTGCTGAAACTGCGGGACGGCCGGCAGACGCCGCGCGCCCAACCCGCTAGCGGCAGCTTCGCAGCAATCTTCCCGGGGGAAACATGCAGGAAGAGAGTGGCATCACCTTCTTTGGCGCAATCTGGGGCGGGCTTGTCTGGCTGATCCAGAACATCGCCGGCGCCTTTTACAATTTCGGCTACGCCGTCACCCATCCGCAGCTGTGGCTTGACTGGTCCGACAAGGCCTCGGTCATGCGCTTTGTCTACTACGGCGGCTCGGTCGAGTTTTTCTTTGTCGTATTCACCGCCTTCCTGGTGCTGACCGCTATCGGCCTGTACTTTCGCAATGTCATGTGGGGCATGGTGCGCGGGCTGGAAGGGCTGGCCAACACCGTGGGCCGCTTCTTTGCCTGGGCCGGCCTTTTGATGGTCTTGCAACAGATCATCATTGTCTTCATGCAGCGCGTGTTTGCCCGGCCTGATATCAGTTTCGGCTTTGGCATCCCGTTTTCGCAGGACATCAGCTGGTTTGCTGAAGAACTGAAGCTTTACAATGCCTTGGTTGTCTGTCTTTGCGTGACTTACACATTTGTGCAGGGCGGCCATGTGCGGGTGGACCTGATCTATTCCGGCATTAGTTTCCGCGCCAAGCGGGTGGTCGACATGCTCGGCTCGCTTTTGTTCATGATGCCCACGGCAGTGCTGACCTGGATGTACGGCTGGTTCTTCCTGTGGCGCCACCTGATCGTGCCGAAACCCTCGGCCTCGGACAGCCTGGACCGGCTGGTGATGAAATCCCGCGCCCTGCGCTGGAATGTGGAGACCATCGGGTTCAGCCCCAACGGGTTCAATGCCTACTTCCTGTTCAAGATCCTGCTGGTGCTGTTTGCGGGCCTCGTGTTCCTGCACGCCATTGCCTTCTTCTACCGCTCTTATCTTGAGTTCGTCGAAGGCCGAGGCAGCGAAAACAAATACCTCGACAAGGACAGCCTTGGAGAGGGTGAAGAAGCCTACGAAGGCACGCACTAAAGGGACGTCAGAAACATGTTATTTGGACTTGATGGCGTCGAAATCGGCCTGCTCATCGTATTCATGTGCCTCTTCGGGGGCATCCTCTCCGGCTTTCCGGTGGCCTTTGCCATCGGCGGTGCCGGGATCATCTCCTTCGGGATTATTGCGGCGCTGGACAGCTCCGGTATCCTGATCCACCAGGCCATCGACACCTCGTCGCAGGCCTACCGCGATCTGGTGAATTCCGGCATCCGGCCGGATAAGGTTTCGGTCTTCCGATACCCGGACCTGCCAACATTGGCGGAACCTGTGTTCACACAAGGCTGGGAAGTGGCGCTCGACCGCAATGTCTCCTTCATCGTCAACCGGATGAATGAGAGGGTTCTGGCCGGTGCCTCGATTGAAACCCTGCTGGCAGTTCTAATGTTTGTTCTGATGGGCATCACCCTGGAACGTTCCAAGATCGCCAACGATCTCTTGACCACCATGGCGCGCGTCTTTGGTCCGCTGCCCGGCGGTCTGGCGGTGTCGATTGTGGTTGTGGGGGCCTTCCTTGCGGCCTCCACCGGTATTGTCGGCGCCACCGTGGTGACCATGGGTCTCTTGGCGCTGCCCACCATGCTGCGCAACAACTACTCGCCGGAACTGGCAACCGGCGTGATTGCGGCGTCCGGCACCCTGGGCCAGATCATCCCGCCGTCCATCGTGATTGTTCTACTGGGCACGCTCGCGGGCGACCTGTATTCCACCGCGCAGGAAACCCGCGCGATGGAGGCGGGCTGTTCCGACGCGCTGACTTATCTGGGCGAGCCTGCGGTGGTATCGGTCGGCACCTTGTTCCAGGCGGCGCTGCTGCCGGGTATCCTGCTGGCGCTGCTTTATGCAACTTACGCCTTTGGCTATGCGCTGCTGAACCCGCACAAGGCACCTGCCGTGGCGATGGAGCCCGGCACTGGCGAGGTGATCACCCGCGGTGAAGGCCTGACCTGGTTCCTGGCGGTTCCGGCGGCCTTGGTCGGCGGTGCCATCCTGCTGGGCAGCTTCAACGTGATCGGCAGCCAGAACATCACCGTTTCGACATTCTCGGACGCGGGCGAGACAGCCTCCCTGCGCACCAATGTCGGTGCCGAGTGCAAGGCCGCGATGATCGACCTGCACGGGCAGGAGGATTGGGACGCCGCTGTTGCCGAACAGGAGGCCATCGAGGCTGCTGGCGGTGTGACCCTGTCAGAACGGCTGAGCGAGGATGAAATCATCGCCGCCCGTGATGCCAAGATCGCCGCCGCCGCGCCGATCGGCACCGGCATTTCGGTGATCATGATCCTGCTGGGGCTGGTGCTGGCCTTTGGCCGCGGTGTGGCGCCGTCGCGCGATGCCAAGCCGCTGATCCTGGGCGCCATCGGCGTGCTGCTGGTTGCGCTGGTGGATCTGGTGGCAATTGCACCCACAACCTCGGCCGGTGCCACTGTGCTGTGGATTGCACTGCCGCTGCTGCTGGCGCTTTGGGGCTGCCGCGAGGCCGCTGCGCGCTGCGCCGGAAACGATCTGATCCGGGTGGTGTTCCCGCCGCTGGTGCTGATTGTTGCGGTGCTTGGGTCGATCCTGGGCGGCATCACCAACCCGACGCCCGCTGCGGCGCTGGGGGCAGGCGGTGCCATCATGCTGGCGGCCTACCGCAAGCTGCAGGATCAGGGCCGGTCCGGCAAGATTATCATCTGGTCCACCTTTGCCGTCATGCTGTGCATCCTGGTTGGCATGAATTTTGACCTGCGGGTGAACCAGGGCGGCGTTTCCCTGGAAAGCTGGATTGCATTCTTTGTGGCCTACGGCGCCTATCTGTTTGCGCTGTTCGGGCTGCTTTACGGCTGCTGGGTGCTGTTCAAGTCCGGCGTGCTGTCACCGATTGTGCGGGAGACCGCCAAGGTGACCTCAATGGTGTTCACCATCCTGATCGGCTCGCAGCTGTTGAACCTGGTGGTGATCTCCTTTGGCGGCGAACACTATATCCAGCAGTTCCTGAAGAGCTTTGACAACGAGATGACGGTCTTTTTGATCGTGATGCTGGTGCTGTTCTTCCTGGGTTTTGTGCTGGACTTCCTGGAGATCATCTACATCGTGATCCCCATCGTCGGACCGGTGATCTATGGCGGTTCGTTTGATCCGAAATGGGTCACCATTATGGTGGCGGTGAACCTGCAGACCTCGTTCCTGACACCGCCCTTCGGTTTTGCGCTGTTTTATTTGCGCGGGGTTGCGCCCAAGGAGGTGACAACGGCCCATATCTACCGCGGGGTTGCGCCGTTTGTGCTGATCCAGGTGGTGGGCATCGGCATCTTGTGGGCCTTCCCGGCGATTGTGACCATCGTGCCGGCGCTGATTCCGAACTGACCAGGGCAACAGGAAAAGTTAAACGAAAAAGGGGCCCAATGCGGGCCCCTTTGCTTTTACGGGGGAGGGGCGCTGCCCCTCTGCGCCTGTGGCGCATTCACCCCGGAGTATTTGCAGAAAGATGAAACAAGGCGGCGCCGGTTTCAGGCGAACTGGATCAGGTCCCAGCGGTTGCCGAAAGGATCGCGCCAGACCGCAACGGTGCCATAGGGTTCATGGCGCGGCTGTTCCTCGAACATGACGCCCTGAGCCTGCATCGCCGCGTGGTCGCGGGCAAAGTCATCTGAGGCCAGGAACAACCCGACACGGCCGCCGAACTGGCTGCCGATGGCAGCCTCCTGTTCCGGTCCTTCGGCACGGGCCAGGATCAAGCTGCCCTGGCTGGCGCCCGGCGGCAGGATACGGACCCAGCGTTTGCTGCCCTGATCGATATCCTCGGCCAGCTGCCAGCCAAGCCGGCCGCAGTAAAATGCAATTGCGGCGTCGTAATCCGGCACCAGCAGTGAAACGGCGTGAATATGCTGCATCAGCGGCTTCGATGGATAGGCTGTTCAGGCAACTGGATATTGGCGACCTGTTCGGCAATCGGATCGGTGGACAGCGGATGGCCGGCGGCTTCGAACTCAGACGGGTCGGACATCTTTTTCCATTCGCTGCGGTGATAAATTTCCAGGCCTGCGAACTTGGCCTTGTAGCTCATCTTCTGGCTGCCGGGCACCCAGTAGCCGAGGTAGACATAAGGCAGCCCGGCCTCGCGGGCGATGGCGATATGGTCGAGGATCATAAACGTGCCCAGCGAATTCTGCGGCTGGTCCGGGGCGTAGAAGGAATAGACCATGCTGAGCCCATCCTCCAGCACGTCGGTCAGTGATACCGCCGTCAGCTTGTTGGATCCGGCCTCGCCATATTCGACAACCCGGCTGCGCACCGGGGTTTCCTCGATCATAGCAGCGTACTCAAAGACATCCATATCCGCCATGCCGCCATCGGCATGGCGGCTGTCGAGATAGCTGCGGAACAGCGAAAACTGGTCTTCGGTTGCCCAGGGCGAGGTTGCACGCCGTTCCAGATGCGCATTGCGTTTAAGCGTGCGTTTCTGGCTGCGGGTGGCAGTAAAGGCCGCCACATCGATCCGCGCCGACAGGCAGGCGGAACATTCCGAACAGGACGGCCGGTAAAGCACGTTCTGCGAGCGTCTGAAACCCTGTTGGCTAAGGCTGTTGTTCAGTTGCTCCACCCCGTCGCCCTGCAGCGCGGTGAACAGCTTGCGCTCCATCCGGCCCTCCAGATACGGGCAGGGCTGCGGCGCCGTCACATAAAACTGCGGTGCAATAGGAAGGGTATGGCGCATCAGAACTCTTCAGCAGTTTCACAGGACAGACGGAACGGTTCGCAACGTGGTCCCATGATGATAGCAACGCGGTTCCAGTGCGCCAAGTGGACTTGTGGAAAATGGTTTAACAGGCTCTTGCGTTGGAAGGCGGGCAGACAGCGCCGATTGTTCAATATCTGTCAGAAGTTGCGCCGCTGAAAGCTTCGGCAAGAGCACTTCCGCAGACCGCCGCGCCTTTGCGCGCTTATGTTCGCATCCGGGCTTGCCTGATCTTTCTGCGTCATCCGGTGCTGCATTTCTGCCCTTTTGCATGCCTTGCAGCGTTTCCAGTAGTTTGGTTTGCGGGCTATGCCTTACGGTCAGGTTTCCAAGATGCGTTTGTTCAAACTGCCCATCTAACGCGGCTTGGATGCTTGTGCATGAGATCGCCTGGGATATTGAAGATTCGGGAACGGGGTCAGGCAGGTCCTCAGGCGTATGTGTCCTGAAAACTGGTACTCCCGGTTGGACGCAAGGCAGCTTAGCATAGCCTTGCCCCTGTGTGTTCCGGAGCAGGCCGGGGTCCGTTACACCCGGCGGTTCAGCATTGCGGTGCCGAGGAAGTGGTCAGTCAAGCCTTGGCCGCGCGAGGAGGTCAGCATCAGGATGACCGAGATCACCTGCAGAACCGGCAGCGCCAGCGACAGCGAGTAGCCTGCGGTGTGCAGCGCGGCCAAACTGCTGTCGAGCCGCTGGCCGGAGCCGTCGCGCAGTTCAATCCCGGCAAAGCGCATGCCCCAGGTGGCAGAGCCATTGGCAATGGTCACGGTCCGGTAGGCAAACCCCGCAGCCAGATACAAAAGCGGCCAGATCAGCAGCCCGGTAAAGGCCGTCAGCACCACTGCGGCGGCGCTGATCGCAAAGATCAGAATGCTGTCGATGATCCAGGCGATCAGCCGTTTGGCGGGCACGGATGTATAAAATTCTGCCTGGTAATCGGGGTCGGGCAGGGCGGTCATATGCAGAAGTCCTTTGCGCTGCAGGGGCTAAGCGGGGGGGCGGAGATGGGCCGAACCGTTTCCCCGCCCGGTCAGGGGCGGGGCAGCCGGAGCCTTTGCGTGCCGGGCAGATCAGTGGCTCTTGGGGCCGCCGTTGCCGGTTTCATCTTCCGGATCATCACTGCGGGCGGCGGTTTGCGCGCGCTCATCCATGAACTCGTCAAATTCGGCTTTGTCCTTGGCTTCGCGCAGGCGCTGCAGGAAGGCGTCAAAGTCGTGCTGCTCCTGCTCCAAGCGGTTCAGCGTGTCTGCCTTGTAGGCATCAAAGGCACTGTTGCCCGAGGGCTGCATAGCGGAATATCCGTGGCGCGCCCATGACTTGCGGTGGCGGCAGGAGGATTTGCTGAACATGCGTTTGCTCCAGATCATGTAAAAGAGAAGGGCCAGGCCCACTGGCCAGAAGAACACGAAGCCCAAGACCATGGCGGCAATCCAAGCGCCTTTGCCCTTGCTGTCCAGCCAGGCTTCGCTGCGGGAAAACCAGCCCTGCACGGGTGTATGGGGGGCGGTAGGGGTGAAACTCGTCATCAGGGTCCTCCTGGTTGCGGTGAATGTAAATTCTTTTCACATCATTGCATATCGGAACCCGGCGGTCTGAGTTCAAGGGGGATGTGAAAACATTTTACATTCACGCATTCGGGCGGCGGTGTAGCGGGTGTAGCGGGACTGTAGCGGGACACTTCGCGTTGCAGTGCGGGACACTTCCCGTTGCAGCAACTCATTTTTGCGAATTCCCTGATTTTTAGCCCTAAAACCGCCGTTTATCCAGTCCGGAAATCCGCCGGTCCCGCGATTTGACGCCAGGATTTTGGGACACTTCCCATTGCAGTACGGGACACTTCCCGTTGCAATACCCGGCAATCCGCCGCCCGAACCGTAAAAAAACGCCGGGCGGCGGAGGGTTTTAAAGGGTGCTTAAAGGGGGGCTTTATGGTTTTTGAAGGTTCGAGGCGCCTCAACAGCCCTCAATGTAGCGAAACCCCTGCAGCGCCCGAAGGTGGCCCGCCATTCGGGTCATGATGCGGTTGCAATCAATCTTCGCCTTCCCGCCGTAGAGTGAAGCGGAAACCTGGTGCCAATGCGGGTGCTTTCTGAAGGACGCAATCAGCCCCGGATGGCTCGTATTGACCAAGGTTGGCATTGGCCGGTCATACCGGTTCTGCCCCCTGCGCCAAAGTGCTGCGACCTCAGACACAAACCGCAGCCCCAGGCCCAGGCCTTGCCACTCAGGCATGATCACAATCCGGCAGGCCTTAGCTTCAGATAGTCCAGGCCTCGGGGAAAAGCAGACGTGGGCGACGGGTTCAGCATTGACGAACCCGACGTAGTAGTCTGCCGCAATCGGCCGGTTGGCTTTCAAGTAGTGATGCGGCTCAAACAGGGGCCAGTAGGAACCGTCGGTCTTGTGAATGTCCATTGCGATGCTTGGCGGCCGTCGAAGACGCCTCCATTTAAGCTCGGCACTACGCGTATCAATCACCCAGTCAGGCTGCAGCCACTTGGCTACGTCGTCGTGGCAAGTGATGCCGACGAATTGGCCGGTGCCCCGCCGCCAGGCTTTGGATAAGGCGGCGGCGCCGATTCTGGCAACCTGCCGGTCGATTGTTGACGTGAATTCATCCACGACGGCCAGGGCGGGGCGCTCGCACAGCAGCCGGGCCAGATTGGCGCGGAACTGTTCCCCGTTGGAAAGGTGCCGCCAGGGCCGCAGCCAGCTCGGCACACTGCCCAAGCCTACAGCGGCGAGCGCGCCCGTGACCTGGTCCATTTCGCTATCCGGGGCGATTGCATCAATGACGGCCGCATTGCCGGGCCATTTGGGGGCGGCGTCTGCGCCCCGGCCGAACAGCGCCCGGCCGAGAGAGGACTTGCCGGAACCGGACGGGCCAATGATCAGGCCGATCTGCCAGGGGCGGGCGCCCAGGTCGGCGTCCAGCTCAAAGCGGAAGTCGGCATCGCCCTCCACGTTGAACATGCTGGACACGCGGGCCGCGCGGTAGGTTTCGGGGATGGGGGATTTGTGGTGGATGGTGAGCCTCATGTGTTCACCACCTTGCACTTGCGCCCCTGGGCCTTCAGCTCCTCAAAGAGCGCTTTCTGGGCCGGTTCGTCCGGCACCAGGACAATAACGCCGAACTGGCGCTTATAGCGGTTCCCTTTCGGTTTCCCGTGGGTTCCTGGCGGCAGCGGGGGTAGATTGATCTCGGACGACTTGGGCATTCTGCCCTTCCTTTCCATCGCGCTCATTGGATTGAACCGGGCGCTTTGGTGAAGGGCTCTGCGGCCTCAGGGAATTATGTGCCTTGCATCTTGGGCACTTGATGGCGAGCGTGCCGCTGAGGGCGCCAGGCTCGATTTTAAATAACAATCTGCGGCATTCACCGCAACGCTGGTCTTGCAGCTTCAAGTGGAATCACTCCAAAGAGGCCGGGTCCTCGAGGACAGGGAGCGGCCAGGAGTTTGTAGTGGTCGGCGGGGTCAGGTGTGAGAACTATGGCCCCGTGTTAAGGGGTGGTGATACACCCCTTGGCCTCCCGTTACCGGGAGGCGGGTTGTTTCAGGTTTCAGCCGCAGGGGCTGCCGGAGCGGCGGTAAATGCGGCCGACACATCAAACCCGGCCAGCTCCGCATCGTTGAGTGCGGTGATCTGCGCCTCCACGGCTTCTTCCGCATCAAAGCAACCCTGCACATGGGCTGCGACGGCGGCGGTGATCTGCTCCAGATCTGCGCGCGTCAGCTTGATCCAGCCATCGGGGGCCTTCCAGGAGAACGGCTCGCTTTTGATGCCCAGTTGCAGAGCGCTCAAGGCTTCGGTGAGGTCGGCGCGGGTTGTGCGGTCTGTGCGGGCGTGGAAGCCGCTGGGCAGGGTGATGCCGCCGTTTTGGATCTTCCACCGGGTGTCGGCCAGATCGGCCAGGAGTGCCGTGCGGGCCGCCGCTGCGACCTGCTCGGAGGTGGTGATTTTCAGGGAAAACGTCATGCTGCTGCCTCGCTGGCCAGGGGTTTGCGGACAATCGGGTCAGGCACCTCTCCGATGATGACCATGAACACAGGCTGGACAGCGGGCTGATCCGGCTCTGCGGTTGCGTCTGAATAGATCCAGCGCAGTTGCACACGCAGCCCGCCATCGATCCGCTCGATGCGTCCTATGAAAGGGTGGTTGTCGCCCCCCGGTTCGGCAAAGCCGCCATCAGGCACGGCGGAAAGGTCATAGGGCACGCCGTCCACAGTGATCACATCGCCGTTTACGCTGGCGCTTGTTTCAGGCTGGCCGGGCAGACCGGCGACACAGATGCAGATTACTTTCATGATGATCTCCTTTAATACCAGCGGCCGATTGCGATCAGGCTGACGGCACCGCCAACACGCGCACCGCTGGTGTTCCAATGGTTAAAATCGACGTTTGAATTTGTGGGCGGGCGTGCTGAAACAAAGCTGGCGTCCGAACTCGTCCGGCCTGCGCCGGCCACGACAAGACCAGAGGCCGTTGCGAACACAGCCGGGAAGGTCCAGGTGCTGTCCGCAGAAGTGCCGGGCGCAACGGTATCGGTGCAGATCTGCGTGCCGTCAGCAAAGCGCACATACTCGCCATTGGTATTACTGCCGCGCTCGGGGTCCATCCGCCGCCAAGTCCCGAAGGAGACCGGACCCGCCCCGTCCTGAACGCGGATCCACATCTCGCCGTTGTTGCCGAACGCAATCTGAACCATGCCACCGGCAGCGCTGCTGGGGATCCGGTTCAGATGCATCAGTACGCCCGCGGTGCTGGGCGCATCGGTGTGCGTGCTGGCATACCGGTAAAGGCCGGTGACAGTGATCGCGGAAAGCTCTGTGCCCGCAGCCGAGTTTGCCGATCCGTTCGCGGCATCGTGCCCCCAGCCGAAAGCCCCGGCCGTCAACAGCTTTCCAATTGCCGCATCAAGCCAATGGTCCTGCACCGCCGCGCCGCTGGCAGCACCTTCCTTGAGGCGGAGCTGCCAGTCACCCCCGGCTTTCAGCGCCACCTCATTGCTGGACGGCCAGCCGAGGCCGGTGTCTTCATCGCCCAGCTTGACCACATCGGTGCTGAACTTGCCCTGTCCGGGGCCGTCCGCAACGGCTTGAAACGTGCCGGCCAGCGCCTGCACGCTGGCCACCACATCATGCGCCAGCGACATAGTGGGGAACAGCGCATAGATCTGCCCGGCCGCCGTTGCGCCCTGGTACACAGGGGTGATTGTCAAAACCGTGCCGCTGCTGACCGCCAGTACCTCGTAGACCCGCCCGTCCGGGCCGACAAAGCCCCAGCCCGCCTGCGCGCTGCCAAAGAAGCTGGTGCCGGTTCCGGTGACGATTGCGCTGCCGTTCACAACGCTGACTGTTCCTGCCTTTGGCCATGCCATAGGGCTGCTCTCCTTATGTTACCTGGAACACTGTCCATTCGATTTTCGGGTTGTTGAAATAGACGCCGCCCTGGGCCTCCAGATCGATTGCGAGGAACACCCGCTGATCGCTGCCGCTGGCCCAATGCGGATCCACCAGGGCGGAAGGGTCCTTGCTCCAAGACGCTGCCGGAGCGGGGTTGGCGCCGCCGAAGCCATTCCAGCGCGCGCCGGGCTGGATCGATGTATTGAGCGTCCAGAATGTGTTGTTGGGGTCCATGCCGCCCGGTGCGGTGCCGGTGGTGGTGACCGATGCGGCAGCGGCCAGGGCAAACCGCTGCGCCTGCCAGACGTCCAGTTTTCCAACCCGGATGCCGGTATTCACAAAGGCCCAGCGGGCGCCGTTGCTGATTGCCCCCGTAGCCGTGAACGATCCCTGCGCCAGAACCATGGGCCGGGACAGAACCATCCCCGCCGCCTTGATCTGCCCGGTGTTAAAGTTGATCTTTATTCCGGCGGTTGGAATGCCGTTGCCGTCTTGCGCGTAATCGTCGCTCTTGATCACATCCGCGATTTCAGCGCGCCCGATGGATGCCGCCCCAAGTGAGACGTTCTCCATGTAGACGTTCGCCGGATACACCCGGCCATTGATCGTGCGGTCCTCAGTATAGACCACAAACGGGCTGCGTTTCTGCGCGCCATCAGGTGAGACGATTGCAAACTTGTCCGCCTGAAACGCAATCTCGGATGCGGGTTCTCCTTCGTCATCCAGATCAGACCGCACCACCATGCCCGCCACATGGCCGTTATTGTCGATGCGCAGGGTGTATTCCCCCATCACCCCGTCCACAGTCTGCATGGTCTGCTGAATGCTGGTGCTGTTGTCGCCAACATCCGATTGCAACTGAGTGATCGCCGTGGCCTGGCTGGACACATTCCCCTCGGCATCGCTGACGCGGGTGTCCAACTGGCTGAGGGCCGTGGCCTGTCCGGCAGCATTGCCCTCGGCATCATCCAGACGGCTGTCCAGGCTGATGAGGCTCTGGCCGTGGCTGGTGATCACGCTTTCCGCACTTGTGACCCGCGCATCCAGTTGCGATTGCGCCGTGGCCTGGCCGGAAATACCCCCTTCCGCGTCGTCCAGGCGGGCTTCAAGGCTGATCAGGCTTTGACTGTGGCTGGTGATTGCACCTTCTGCGGTGCTGACACGGGTTGTCAGCGCGCTGGAAGCAGAGGCCTGGGCAGCAATGTCGCCATCCAGACGGACTTCCAAAGCATCAATGCTGCTGGCCAGTGCCGCATCGCCGCTGGCGCGCACCAGCTTTTCCGATTCAATCAGCGCCACGCTGTTTTCAATCGCCACACCAAGGCTTGCAGTGATGGCCGCTGTTGCGTTGCGGTCATCATCCACCCGCGCCCGGATATCCTGAGTGGCATAGGCAATCTGGGTTTTCAGGGCTTCGCGTTGCTCATAGGCCAGCAGCAATTGCTCAAGGGTGGCAACATCCTGCAGCGCCATCTGATCATGCAGGGTCCGCACGTCGCTTACCGACTGGGTGATTGCCGGGCCGTCCAGAGTGCTGATCTGCACCTGCACCGAGGACAGGCGGCTTTCGGCGTCGTCAAAATCCGCCTGATCCACCTTCAGGGTGATGGCCTCTTGGGCGGCGTCGATATCCACTTCTGCCGAACTCAGGCGGGCGTCCATCCCGTCCACTTCGGTTTGCGTGGCCTTCAGGGCGATGGCCGCCTCCGCCGCGTCCAGATCTGCCTCAACCTGATTGATCCGCACCTGCAGGTCGCCCACCACAGGGATCTGACTGGGGTCCAGAACCGCATTGGATATCTGCTGATTGACCCAGGCTTGCGTGGCCGACAGCGTGATAGAGGCTTCCGCGGCAGACAGCCGGATTTCCGCCTCGCTGATCCGTTCGGCTTCCGCCTCCACGCCGTAGATCCGCACCGTGCCGGTGTCCGGGTCCTGATAGATCCCGGCATCGGCCATGCGCCCGTCGATTTCGGACAGCTTGGTCAGCATCCAAAGCACTTTGTCCCCGATGACCCCCAGCGCCTCTGCCGCATGGAAGCTCTGCACATCGCGGATTTCCAGATCCCGCTGCACCGCGCCTTCCAGCGGCGCGATCTTGTCCAGGACAAGCTGGTCATCCAGCGCGGCAGCGGCGGCATTGGCATCATCGGAAATTGCCTGCCAGGTCTCATCTGCCAGCATGTCCGGCTGCAGCTTGAACGCGGGCGTGGTGACCGGCAGCCAGGCGGTCCACTTGGTGTCCCTGGTCTTTGAGATTGCCTTGGCGCGGGCCTCGTATTCGGTGCTGCCCTGCATCGGCTCCAGGCGGAAGGTGCCCAGCTCCAGATCGGCGGTGCTGGCGCTGAAGCGCTCGTCGTCGCCGTCCTTGACGCGGACCTGGAAAGAAACGCCATCCGCCGTGAAGGCAAGGGAAGGGGTCCAAACTGCCCGGATGCCTACGCCGCGGATAATGCCGTTTGCGTCCTTGATCTCGATACCGGAGACGCCAAAGCCCGGCACCCCGGCGTCCTGGGTGACGATGGGCGCGGTGACCTGCGGCAGGCCCGGAGTTTCAAGCGCCAGGTCCGGATCAAAGTCGCTGTGATCCCACTCCCGCAGGCTGACAGAGACATTCAGCTTCAGCAGGTCAAAGGCCATCTCGGTGATGGTGAAGGTCTTGCTGCTGTAGCCGTACCAGGCGGACGTGAAGCGGGTCTTCAGCAGAGGCCGCAGATTGGAATACTCAGGCGGCAGCGGCAGCCGGTGTGTTCTGAAACGGCGGTTTTCCTTCAGCAGCGCATTGCCGATCTGGCGCGCTTGCGGGGTATTGAACACCATCGGCAGCTTCAGGTCGAACACACGCTCGCCGCCGTCTTCTGCTTCCCACTCCGGCTTGGTCAGGGTGATCGGGGCGGATGGGTTCCACAGTGCGTTCGGGGAAGGGTGCGTGATGGTGACGGCGTTGAACGCCTTTTCCAGACCGGGGAAGGGATCGTGCTTCCAGCCTTCAGAGACCAGCAGATCGTCTTCGGTCAGGTCGGCCGCATAGGTGTCAACAGACCCCACCAGCGGATACCAATAGCCGCCCAGCTCGACAATCTCGGCATTTGCGGAGGCAAAGACCTCCTCAAGGAAATCAACCGGCGGTTCTTCAAAGCGGATCTCCATGCCGCCGCGGAACTGAGGCCGGTTGTTGTTGCCCACGCCCAGATCGCAGGCATCCAGTGCCGCCGCCCATTCGGTGTAAGGCATGTCCTCAGCCGGAAAGCCGCCGCCCCAGACAGAGCCGCAGGGCAGGGTGATGCCGCGCATGATGGTATAGGCCATGGCCATCAGGTTTTCGGTGGGCTGCCAGGTCGATTGATCGTCCCAGCGCTGAGGCCCGTTGCCCCCGGCGGTGCTGTCCTGGCGCACATCATAAAAGCCCGGCCCGTCCAGTTCGAAGCGGACCTGCGGCCTGCCGTTCGGATACTGCTTGTCGCTGCGGTAAAAGGTCAGAACCGCGTAATTGAGGCCGGTCAGAATGTGATCGGTGGTCCAGGCCCGGTCGGGGTCCTCGCCATAGAGGTCGGCCAGGCGCGGATCCGCTGCCTGTTGGCTGCCGTCATAAAACCGGATCCAGCCGTATCCCCAGCCGTCATCCGCGACTTTGTTCAGGATCTGGTAGCCGACGTTCGGGTCCCAGTCGGTGCCGATCTCCGAGTATTCGCCGTCGATGATCAGGCGGCGCAGGCTGGCGCCGGGGATATCGCCCAGCTCAATCACATGGGTGAGGTAAACGCGGTTGTCGCCGTGGCTGTTCTGATAGACCAGATGGCCTGCCGTGGCAAAGCGGCCGACAACAGAACCTTGCGGATCTGTCCCGCCGGTCGTGGTCGCCGAGGTCTGAATGCCGGGGCGGCGCTGCTTGCGCTTCTGGAACTTTTTCAGCAGCAGCGAAATGCCGGTGGATACCAGCGTCCGCAGGGCAAAGGCTGCGATTGCATTGGCGGCAACATAGGCCTTGAAGGCAGTGCCCAAGGCGACCAGAACTGCGCCGACACCGGCGGCTTCAGCGGGCTGGCACAGCACCAGCAGGAACAGCAGGGCATAAGACAGAAGCTTCATGGACGGAACACCCGTTCTGCGCGGTCCAAGTGGAGATAGTCCAGCTCTTTGAGGCCCAGAACATGGATCTGCGGGCCGCCGATGATCCCCAGTGCGGCGTGTCCGTCTTCGCGGAGCGCCGCGATATCGCCGGGCCGGGAACTGTCCCAGCCGTCGATTTCCATCAAGTGAGCGGCGGCAAGCCCGTCCAGATCCTGAAACCCGGCCTCCTTCAGCTTGGCGCGTCCTTCGTCCAGGCTGCGGTAGGTCCCGCGCCAGGCACTGGCCAGGTCAACGCCCGTGCAAGCCTTCACCCAGCCTGCCGCAAAGAAGGCGCAGTCAAACCGCGACGGCTTCAGCACGCGCTTGGCTGTCCGGATGCCGCTCAGATAATCCAGCAGGAGTTCCGCCCGGTTCTGCATCAGGTCCCCCATGGCACCGGCCATTCCCCGGCCACGTCGCTGTATTCGCGGCCCCGGTCATCTGCGTTGCGGCGCTGCAGTTCGGCGTTTGAGCGTTTCAGGGGCAGGCCCTGGGTCAGCTTGCGGGCGGGCGATACCAGCACAAGCTGGGTAAAGCTGGGCTTGCCCTTGCCGCCCAGCTCCTCCGGCGCCTCGTTTAAAACGCCCTTAAACATGCGTTTTACGGGGGGCATCAGATTGCCGGTGTCCAGGTCGAAGACGGCGGAATGGATCTGCACTTCGGCGTGGCGGGGGTCGTACTGCTGCAGGAGCTGTTTCACCTCGTCCAGCATCGGCGGCAGCTTGACCCGGTACTGGCGCACCTGAAACCCCGGCGCGGCGATGATGGGCGGAACATCGATCACGGCACCCGCGCCGTAGTAGGTGCGGATTTCGCCGTCGATCAGGAATTCCTGATGATCATCGCCGGTCCAGAACCCAAGGGTTTCCGGGGCGCCCGTGGTGCGGTTCCTGGCCTGGAACCACAACAGGACGCGGGCGTCTGTGCCGCGGCGTTCTGCGAGCTGCTGCTGTGCCTGTGCGGAATAGCTCATGGTTACCTCAGCGTCTGCAGCCAGTTGAACGAGCCGCCTTCGGTCACAGCCGAACGGCCCTCGCCGTATTGGGCGGTGGTGAGGGTGGCCTTCAGAACCGGGTTGCCCAGCGTGATCGCAGCACCAAGGGCAGCGCCCGGCCGGATGAACGGGGTGACCTCGATGTCTGCGGCAACACCGGTACCTGAGGCCACCGCGCCGGTCGCAATGCGGTGGTAGGCGTAGCGGGTTGGATTGGCGCCATAGGTGAAGCCCAGCAGGTCGCCGCGGTTGAGGATGTAGCCCGCAGGCAGGCCGGAGATATCCAGCTCGCGGTTGTTCGGGTTCAGCGCTTCGATGACGGGGGCGGAGCTGCCAAGGATGAACTTTTCCGGGTCGGCCGCCGGGTGCGGCTGGCGGGTGTCCCACAGCAGGAAGGACGCGCCGGGTTCGTCCAGCAGGGACAGGCGCGCCTCGATGGCGGCAATGGCGCTGTGGTGGTCCTTGTCCAGGACAATGCGCCCGCCCCACAGGCGGCTGCCGAGCCGGTGCTTGATCACGTCGCCGCCATGGGTTTCCGACGTGGTATTGGCAGCACCCGGCCGGGAGGTGATCCGGGCGATGGGCAGGGTGTCGAAGAATTCGCTGAGGGGGAGGGGCCAGGTCAGTGCCATCATCAAACCTTGTATGGATCTTCAAGAGTGTCTTTCACGGTCGAGCGGGCGGGGCCTTGGTCGTAGTCCCGGACCACTTCCACGCTGATTTCCGAGGCGCGTTCTTCCACCACCGCCTCGAACATCGGTGAAGGCAGAAGGCGGACTGTCATGGCCGGGCGGGGTTGCCCGGCCGCCGCTGCGGCTGACGGCGCACTGGCGGTGTCAGCGGGCACAAAGCCGCCTGCAAAGCCGGGGATTTCAACGCCGTCATTCATCGCCTGCAAAAGCGGCCGGTAGCGGCGGGTGGCCTTGGCGGTGATGACGCTTTCACCGGCAGACAGCCAAGCCGGGACCTTGTCATCGCGATTGCCGCCATCGCCGTGGACCATGCCAACAGTGCCGTCGGCAAAGCCAAACAGCCCGGAGACAAAGTCGCCTAACAGGTCGGTTTCGCCCCCGGAGCCAGATCCGCCGCCAAACAGGCCGCTGCCAATGTTGAAAAGCTCGGCAAGAGGCCCTTTGCCAAAGAACACGGCCTCAGCAGCGGCGCGGAGGATTGCTTCCTTCACGCGGTCCCAGGCGTCTGCGGCGGCGTCGCCGCTGGACGTCAGCGCGTCGCCCAGATCCTGGCCGGTTGCCTTCAGCCATTCGCCGGCCTCTTTGGTCTGCTTCAGCGCCTTTTCTTCTTCCAGCCGCTGACGGATGATATCCTCTACGGCCTCGCGCTCGGCGTCGGTGGCGCCAATCAAGGCTTCCCTGTGCCGGATCATTTCCTGCATAACCGGGTCGGTTTCTTTCAGGATATCCAGGCGCCGGTCTTCTGCTGCTATCAGCTTTTCAATAGCGTCGCGCTCTTTCTGGCTCTGGCTTTTTCCGCCGCCCCGTTTTTTTCGCGGGTTCGAAGGCAGATCCACGTCCGGCAGGCCCTGGTCGCGATAGATGTAATCCGGGTTTCCGGCGCCTGCGCTTTCGCCGCGCGGGTCGTTGAAATCGGGGTTGGCGCCGATCCGGCCCATGATCTCTTTGCCCTGGGCTGCCAGCAGGTTGGTTTTCAGGCGGTGGGCCTCATCGGCGGCCAGGGTGATATTGCCCGCCATGTCAGCGTCGGCCACCCCGTTGGCAGCATCCCAGGCTGCCATCAGCTCGATCTTCAGCTCCTCGGAAATCTCCTGCGCGTCAACCTGCTGCTGGTAGGCGCGCCGCTCGGCCTGAAGGCGCAGTTCCGCCGCCTGCAAGCTGCCGTCGCCATGCGTGGCGATGGCCTCCTGCAGGGCTTCTTCGGTCTGAAGCTGGGCAATTGTGTTGCGGGCGGCGGTCTCGATCTTCAGGCGCTCGTCCAGATAGCCCTTGGCCGAATTCTGCAGGTTCTGCCACAGCTCGCTGCCGGTGGCCTGAAGCTCCTGCCAGGGCGCCTGGACACGCCCGGCAAAGACTTCCAGATCTCGGATAACTGCTGCCAGGCCTTCATAGAATTCACGCTGGCTGGCGTTCAGCCCATCCAGGCCGCCAGCAGCCTCCAGCAGCATTTCCCGCACATCCAGCGCGGCGGCCAGCCGCTTGGCAGGATCTTCGCTGCTGTCCAGCAGTTCCAGATTACGGGCAAAAACATCGCTCAATTCCCGATGCGTGGACAGCATCGAACTCAGGCCAAGGAAATCACGGGCCAGTCCACGGGAATTGCGCTCGTCCAAGAAAGAGGTTTCAAGAACCAGGTTGCGGACACTCTCGGCGGTGGCGTCAATCGCCTTTTGCGCATCCAGTTTTGCCAGGGCCGCCATATCGGCCAGCACCAGGCGCAGTTCGGGGGAGGCCGAGCCGAATTCCTCGACCATTTCAGCAACGCTGAGACGGGTCTTTTGCGACTTGTCGCTGAACGCCTCGATGGCGTCCCCGGCCGCCTCAATCCGGTCTTCCAGAGTTTCGGCCGCCTCGGCGGAACCAGTCATCCATTGGATCATGGCTGCGCCCGCAGCAATGCCGCCGATGGTGATCAGGTTCAGCGGGCTGATCATGCGGGCCAGCGCCTGGCGTATCATGTTTGCCGCATTCGCCGCCCCGGAATTGCCGAACACCTGGGTGATTTGGGTGCCTTGCTGAATGGCGAGCTGAAGCGGGTTCTGGCCCGCAGCCAGCATCACGCCAATATCGTTGAACTGGGCTGTCAGGTTGCCCACCTGGCCCGCTGCAAGCTGGTGGCTGGTGCCGACAGTGACAGCGTCCCTGGCCACTGAGGCTTCCGCCGCGCTGAGGGCTTGCGTCCGGCTTGCGGCCGCGCCGGAGACGGTGCCGAGCTGCTTGATTTCCCGCGCGGCCTTGGCTTCCTCAAAGCTGAGGACTTTGGCGGATTTCCCGGCGGCGTCTTTTGCGCCCTTCAGCTCCTGCAGCTCCTGAATGCCCTGGGAGGCATCCATCAAGACTTTTCCGGAGAGGACGAAGGGCATGGTTAGTTTCCGCTGCTTTCGGCCAGAACGCCGCTTTCAATCATCTGGACCTTGGCAAACAGGTCCGGGGTCATTTCGGTGCCGCTGAATGCCCAGGCGGCCTGGGCGCCGGGGTAGTTCAATCCGGTGATGCGGCTGCTGCCGTCTGCCAGGGCGATCCGGTTCAACTGGGTGGCGGCGTCCAGGAAGGCTTCCACCGCCTCCGCGTTCTGCCGCCAGACGCCGTCCGGATCGGATTGGCCCGGCCGCCCTGCGGCCATCAGCTCTTTCGGGATGCCCAGGGTTTCGGCGTCTTCGTCTTCTTCGCACCGGGCGGGCGAGGTGCTGAACAATTTGCCCTGCACCCACGCCCGCCCGGCCCAGATCAGTTTCCCGGCAGAAGACCGTTCATGCCGGTGTGATAGGCCGCCATCAGGGCGATCCGGGCGTAGGGCTTGGAGAGGACGGCCTCGCGGGTATCTTCGCTGTATGGGATGGGCTTGCCGTTTTCCCCGGCCAGTTCATCCATCGTCAGAACAGCCCGGCGCAGGAACTCTTTGGTGCTGTCCGTATCAATCATGGACAACCCGTCGGTTTCGGCATCGTCCAGGGCGTTGAAAGTGGCCTTAAATGTCTGTTCTTCGACACTGTCGCCCTTCGGTACCTGGACTTTCACCGGGCGGGTGAAGGTGGGGTTTTCAAGCACATTGAACACTGGGGTTTGCTCCTTTGGGATCAGGTGAGGGTCAGCGACCATTGGCTGTTCAGGGCGGCAGCGCGGGGCACCAGGCGCAGGGGCCATTCCTTGATGCCCTGAGATTGCGACAGCCCCGGCCGCTGCATCTGGGCGGTGGGCAGATTAAGGGTGGCGATTTTCCCGGCCTCGGTGCCGTGGGTCAGGGCCACGGCGGGCTGGTCCATGTTCATGGCCATCTGGAACGGGTTGAAACCGGCCAGCGGCTGGGCTTCCACGGTGGTTTCGAACAGCTCGGATTTGTCGGTGATCAGCACCCGCTCGGCGCCGACCAGGAAGCGCGGTTCAACCTTGTTGCCCAGGGCCAGCTTGGCTGTCTTCATGACCAGGCTGGTGCCGCCGATGGTGAACACCGGGGTGTTGTTGTGGCTGACAATTGTCGGCTCGGTCCAAGACGCCAGATCAACGGCAGGCGGGGCAGTATCGCTGGGCAGCGTGAACAGCCCGGTCAGGTCAAACTTGATCTTGGGCGTGGCTTGCGCATCCAGCATGAATTCCGCAGTGCCGCGGGTGCCGAGCATGACATAGCGGGTGCCGCCGATGCTGATATGCACGGTTCCTGATTCCTGGCCGTCGACGATAGGGGTGTATTCAACGGAGGTGCCGGGGGTGATGGTTTCGGCGACGGCGCAGGCGCGCAGCAGCGGCCCCCAGGCCGGGGGCGTGCCCGCGGCACCGGAGGCGCTGAGGTCCACAGTCAAGGCCAGCTTGGCGTGAATATCCGTCGGGATGGTACCGTTGGCACTCATGCCGGGCTGTTCCAGGTCGCGGTCCTGATCCTGGCCCTCCATCGGCTTGAAGGTCACATCAAAGCCTCGGATGGCATTGGCCGCCCCGGTCGGGGTGGCGTCGTCGCCATAGGTGCTTTCCAGCTTGAACAGGATGCGCTTGTCGCGCCAATATTTCGGGGCGGCCATTTATGCCTCCTTTGCTTTGCGGGCGGGTTTCGCCGGGGTCTTCGGCTTTGGATCTGCAGCGGGCTTTTCAACCTGCTTCAGTTTGCCGTCAGGCTGGCGGGTGAAGCTGCCGCCGGATTGGGGCAGGGGAGGCTTGCTCATGATGTGACCCTCAGTTCGGTGTCGATGGAAAAGACCAGCTCATAGAGGAGGCGGCCCCCGGTGATGGACAGCAGGCGGCCGCGGTCCACCTGAAACACACCCGGCCCGGAAACCGGCGCCCAGCCCGCCAGAGCAGAGGCCACGCTGGTAATGAGCGGGTCCACTGCTTCCAGCGCTTTGGCGCCGGTCTTGGACTGGCTGGGGGCGATCAGCAGCACGGAATAGGCACGGGCCAGCGGCTGGGTGAAAACCCCGGTGCCCGCCTCGGCTTTGCCGCCTTTCAGGCCCGCGGGGGAAACCGTCGCGGTGGCATTCTGCGGCAGGCGGCCGCTCCGGATCATTTCAACCAGGTCAGCAACAGGCTTTGCCCGGTTGGACAGCTCGGGCACCTGATCGTTCAAGCGGCTGACAATCGCGTCCAGCATCAGATGAACCCTTTCAGGTTCTTGGCGGTCAGCGGGCGTTCCCGGTCGGTGACGCGCACGCCATTGCCGGGTTGGGTCGCGGGTTCCACACCGGCAACGGGCAGGCGGATCCTGCCGCTGGAAATCTTGTCCAGGGTCTCTTTGGCGTCCTTGTACTCGTCCTTGATTTTGCCTTCGGGCGAGTAGGTGTGCAGCTTGTAGATAACGATGGCTTCCGCCAGCTCCTCGATGAGCGGCGGGGTCACACCCAGCGGCAGAACGTAGCGGCCCTGCAAATGGCCGTCGATCAGCGCATCGGCGCCGTCAATAGCGCCGACCACTACAGTGTCGTCAACCTGGCCGGTGGGTTCGTCTGCGCGGTCTGTCAGCTCAATCAGCAGGCTGTCGCCGTACCGTTTCGCCAGCTTGCCAAGCGTGGTGTAGGCCATGGTGCCCTCGAATGATCACGAGAAGGGGAAAGGGTGGCAGCGCCGGTGGGGCGCTGCCGGGGGGCTTAACGGAAGGAAACGATCAGCTCCGGATCGGCTTCCAGCGCCGCCAGTTCCTCCCTGCTCAGGTCAGCGAGGGGGATTTCAACCGCTTCGCGGGTGAATTTCTTGCCGATGCGCCAGCGGCCTTGTTCCGGGCCTTTGACGACAACCAGGCTTTCCTTCTGCGCATCCTGGATCACTGGGGGGACCACCTTTGCGGAAAGGGACTGAAAACTGGCGGCCAAAGCGCTACTGGCTTCACTGACCGGGGCGGCATTGGCCTCTGCCTTCGCCTTGGCCTCTGCTTCAGCTTTTTCCTCTGCTTCGGCCTTGGCTTTCGCTTCGGCCTCAGCCTTGGCTTCAGCTTCGGCAATCTTGGCCTTCAGCTTGTCATCGCCGATGTTCGGCGCGGGGGAGAGGCCCAGTTCTTTCGCACGGGCAAACAGTTGTTCACGTTCATTCATGGGATCTGCTCCTTAGGCCAGACGGGAGACCATCAGCACCTCGGCGGTGCCTTTCCACTCGTTGTCCGAGCCGTCGATCTGGTCATTTTTCATCAGGCGGTTGGCGGCGCCTTCCAGTGCGGGCGGCACCATCAGCACGTCCGGGGAGAGGTTAAGCGGCTCGCCGTAGTCCGCTTTCATGGACTGCACCGCGACCCGTGCGGCCTCATAGTTGGCAGCCGTCAGGGGTTGCCGGGAGACAAAGGCGGTCTGCCAGAAGCCAAAGCCCACATTGCAGCGCCCGTCCGTCCCGTACAGGAATTCCTTGTTCTTGAAGACATTCGCGTCGGTGGGATTGTCCAGCGCCACGAAGTCAAAGGCTTCGCGTTCCTGGTAGATGATCGGCTTGATCACTTCGCTGGTGCAAAGCAGATACCAGGGGGTGCCAGCGCCGCCGCCGTCATTGGAAACCGTATAGGTGTTGCCTTCAGCGTCCAGAACCGGGTGGTCGGTGTCAAAGAAGCTCTGCCCGTCATAACATTTCTGATTGGCACCATCTTTCAGAAGGCCAAACACCAGCTTGTCAGGATGTGCGGCCACCTTGCGGCCAAAGCCTTCAAAGACGGGTTTATACACGCCGATGGTGTCGTCTTTGATTTTGTTCCGCTGGACGCCGATGGTCAGTTCGAAGTCTTTGTTCTTGATGGCGTAGTCGTGTTCTTTCAGGCCATGAACGTGGCGGTCGCCAATCCATTCGCGCACCTCGGGCATTTCGCCGAGCCAGCCATAGGTTTCTTCGCCAGCGGTGGACAGGACGGTGGTTGCGATACGCTGGTAAAGCGTTTTCTCCTGGCCGATGCCGCTCTGAAAATGAGCCTTAAAGCCCTTGCGAAGCGCATTTAGTGCTGCGGTGGTAATAAGCATGATGGGTTCCTTAACCTGCGTTGGTCAGCGCTTCGTCGAAGCGGACCCAGACGCCCTGGGCGTCCACGTTGTCGATAAAGCCCGCACGGGACCGGGTGCCGCCGCCGTCTGTTTTCGCGACGGTCTGGTCATCCGCCACAAAGGCGAGGCTGCCGATATCGGCGGCGGTGATTTCATCAGCACCGGCTGAATTGGCGTAGCGGAACAGGCCCGCATTGAACGGCACATCCAGATCGCCGTCAGCGCCCAGGCGGTTGTCCACCTGGTCATCCGCCCGGCCGACAGCGACCAGGCCGTTTGCGGTCTGGCCTTTGGTCAGCAGACCGGCGGCATTGCGCATGACAATGGCCCCGGCAAAGATCAGCACGCCTGCAACGGCTTTGCCGACCCGGTTGTCGCCCAGGGATTGCGGGGTGTTGCGGTCATTGGTCAAAGCGGTCACTTGCCTGTCTCCTCTTCGCCTGCAAATTGTTCCGGAGACAAGCCCAGCAGAGTGGCCACGTTGGCTTCTTCGGCTTGCAAGGAAACCGCGCCGTCTTTGGTTTCCGGCGGCAGGATGGTGGTGGCGGTGGCATCCAGTTTCGGAAGGCCGGCAATAAGAGATGCAGTGCGTTCCGGGTTTTCCTGGTGCATGGCGATATAGTGGTCGCGATTGGGAGCAACACCGACGCGCATTTCCCGGATTGCCTGATCGATGGCGGCTTCGGATGCGGCCTTTTGGGTCGCGGCCTGGCTCGTGGTGACAGTCTCAGACAGCGCGGTCACCGTGCCTTGCAGAGCTGTAATGCTGGACTGCAGGGCGACGATCTGCTGATCCTTGCCTTCATCCGTGCCCGCATCTTTGGCGGCGGCCAGAATGTCGGGTGCAGCGGCACCTTGAGCGCAGCCCAGGGCAACGCCGATTTCACCCATCTGGGATTGCAGCGCGACGGTGTCGCCCGGCTTCAGTGCGGCCAGCGCCTTGGTGATATCATCCTCGCTGGCACCGGCCGCAAGGCCCAGCATCTTGGCGAGGGTTTCCTGAAACGTCATGGTTTCATTCTCCTGTTGATTAAGGGCAGTCAGCCCGCGGAAATTCGGCTTGTTGACGAGGGACGCGCGGTGGATCGCCAGGATTTCGCGGCTGTTTGGTGCAGGCACACCGACAACCGGGGAAATGCGTGTGAAGGCACGGTCTTCGAGAAGGGCGCGGCCCGTGCCGGTCCATTCAACCCGGCCCCAGATGCCGTCTTCGCGGGCCTGCATTTCGGTGATCCAGCCGCGGGCCGGGGCAGGCAGCCCCTTCGGCGCGGCCAGGTCAGTGGCATGATTTTCGTCAATCACCAGCTTGTCCGTTCCAGCAAAGCTGGCGGCGATGATCTTCTCAGCGTCGGTTACATTGTACGGCCCCCGGCGGTCATTGGTTTGCACCAGGCCGGACGTGGTGGGCAGAAGATGCACCCAATCCGGCGCCCCGGCAGCCGCTGTGCCGGGGAGTTCGGAATGAAGCGCTAGAATGGCGGTCTGATGCGTGTTTCCCATGCCAGCGAATGTCGCAGGCGGACGCGCGCCGAAATACCCGCACCTATGTGCGGGTCAATGCGGCGGGAGTGTTCGGGGGGCGGTTCGGGACAGGTTGGCGGGGCAGGGTTGCCAGGTCAACCCCGGCTGTTTGCCGCCGTTTCCAGCCACTCTTCCAGCTCAAGCACCATGTTGTCCTGGTCCTCGTCGGAAAGGCCGATGAATTCGCGGGCTGGTATGCCGCCCCAGGGAATTGAAGCCCCGTTTGAAGCGGTGCCAAAGGCGCCTTTGGCGGCACCAAACTGCATGACAGCGGCCTGGATGGCATTGGAGCCGTACTCCAGCCCGTCTTTGCTGGCCTCATAGAAGAGGCTGTTTCGCATGTCGCCTGATTGATTCAACGGCGCGCCATAGGACAGGCCCAGCTTGGCGTAGCGGTCGATTGTCGTCTGGGACCGCGGCGCAAATGGGCTGCCGTCGGGGTTTTCGCCCTTCAGCATCCGGTCCTGGGTGGAGTTGATCAGGTATTCGCCCAGGTCCGCCATCGCCTCGGAGGGATCGTCAAGCGCGTTCCGGAGCGCTTCCAGCATCGGGTCCAGGGTGTCCGTGTTGTAAACAAGTCCGCTCATGGCTATATTCTACCTGCTTTCGTTGGGGGCATCAGACCGCCAGGCTCATAACCTGGAACCGTGTTCGGGCGTTCAGGTCGGGGACCCTTCGGAAGCTCTTCTTCCCCACATGGATTGAACTGCCAGCATCCGGCGTTTTCTGCCGCGGATCTCCATGGCCACCGTGTAGGTGACGCCGCCAATCCGGCGCGTGAACCGGACCACAGGCAATCCGGCCCGTGTCTCGCCCGCCTCCTCGATGACGTCCGGCTGGTTCAGAATTCGGGGCAGCAGCGCATAAGTTTCCGCACTGATGGGGATCTGGCCGCGCAGGGCTTCAGCAGTGCCGCCGTGTCCCGAAAGGATGTGCCGCACTGCAGGCGCGTCCAGCGTGAAGTGATAGTTCTCCAGATCGCTGCCCAGCAAGTCATTCACCCGCTGGCGGTGCGCCTGGGTGAGGCGGCCCATGGTCCGCACCGGCTGCACGCTGCGGCCCTCCTGCACGGCCTTTGCATAGCGGCGCAGGTCGGTCATCAGCGACGGCAGGTTGCGGTAGGCGCTGGACAAGGCATCCTGTTGAACCGCCGGGAAATCGTCCAGATAGGCACGGGCAATTGAATACGGCCAGTTTACCGTCTTCTTGGCCATGGCCTGCACCAGGTCGGCAACAGATGCGCCTGGCGCCTGGCCCCAGCCCTCATCTATGCCGGCGGGCGCGCCGGTTTCTGCCAGGGGAGCGTCCCAGCCGTCCCGGAGCTTTACACCCGGCTTGCCGCCGCGCCGGATCGCTCCGGCAATTGAGCGGGCGCCAAAGACATTGCAACTGCAGCCAAAGCCATTGGGCGGGAAAGCAAACGGCCAGAACGGATGATCGGCGGGAAGGATCAGCCCGTCCCAGGAGAGGTGCTGCAGGCGCGGTTCCAAGGATCCGCCGTGCCGGTATACCAGAAACGGAAAGTTGCCGTTGCGGAGCTGCGCCAGGCGCCCGGCCATGTAGCTGGTGCGCATATTGGTGCGGTAGATGGTCCGCATCCGCCAGTTCCGGCCTTTTTCGCTGTCTTCGCCGGTCCAGCCGGTCCAGCCGCGCCGGGCTACAATGGCCCGGAAATCATCTTTGAACGCTTCAAAGCCGGTGCCTTCTACAATGGCTTTGTCCAGGGCGGCGGCCAGGTCTGCCAGCAGATCGGCCTTGGTGGCTCCGGCGACGGCAAGAGACCGGTCATGAGCCGCGCCTTCCAGGTCATCCCACGCCACCGTGGGAACCAGGTCGCCGAGCCGCAGACGGAAGGCCGCAACCTGCTCCTTGAAAGGGCGGCGGAAGGTGGCCGCCAGCGCATCAGTCACCGGCTTCATCCTCTACAGCAGCCCGCCCGCCGGCCGCCGCCGCCAGGATGGCATCGGAAAGGGAAGCGGTCAGCCCGGACGCATCCAGGTCGGAAAAGGAGTTCAGCAGGATGTCCCGTAATTCCTCAAGGCTGGACGCCGCTTCAAACATGGCTTCAATCTGATCCAGCATCCCGTCCACCGCCGGGCCTGCCTCACGCTCAAGCCGGGCGGTCAGATCCGCAATTGGCGACACCCCCGAAAAACCGCCCGTAGAGGGCTGTTCGGCCTGCAGGGCGGTATCGCCCCCTGAAAAACCGTTCCGGGTATAAAACCCCCCTTTAAAAATGCTCTCAGGGGTATTCCCGTTGCCTGCGCCCGGTTGCATTCCCGGCTGAGGCGGGGTTTCGGGCGGTTTGCCCAGAATTCGCTCCCCGCTCTTGGGCGCGGAAAGCCCGAGCTTGGCCAGGACTTCCTTTTCGGAAACCTGAAGACCCACCTCGACCCAGGGCGTTGCGGCATCTGTCCAGGCCTTCAGGTCTTCGGCTTCAGGACGGGCAAGTTTCAATTGGGGATAGCGTTTTTGCGGCCCGAAATTCAGGTCAATAAACGGGCGTACCAGCATTTGGTTGAGAACACCGGCCAGCAGGCTGGCGTCGGCGGTTTCAATATCCTCCTGGACCTGCCGGTGCTCTTTGCCGGAGCCAAGCCCGCCGGTAACCGCGTCTGTGGTGGAGGTCTGCCCAAGAACCGCCTTGGAGGTCTGTTTGTCCAGCCAGTCGGCGCGCCGTTCATATAGGTCCACAGAGCCGCTGATATTCTGCGCCTCAATGAATTCCATCATCATGCTGTCCGGCATGATGGCCGCGCAATCCCCGGCGATATTGACCACCGCGTGATAAAGCGTGTCCTTTTCCTCTTCAGAAGTGCCGGGGCCGTATTTCCCGATCCGGATAGGCTGGCCATAGGTCTGCGTGAAAATCGCCCAGTCCCGCTGGGTGAAGGCTTTGAACATCCAGGCCCAGGCGGCGGGCCGGGCAAGTCCGCCGCGCACCGGGAGGCCGGACTTGGCCTTGATCGGGGCAAAAATGAATTTGTAGGCGGGCAGGGGTTCTTCCTGGCCGCCTTCATTCAGCATCACCGGGGTACGCAGGTCTTTGCGCTGGAACCGGAACCAGCGCGGATCCCGCCATTCCAGCCGCTGGGGCACGGTCATTCCGTCCGCATGTTCCCAGATGATTTCGGTAAAGGAATAGCCCTTGCCGACACCATCCAGGATATCAAACAGCTCGCCCTGCAGCTCGTCACGGGTCAGCCAGTCGCGGAAGGCATCAGCGTGTTTTTTCTCTGCTGCTGTTGTCCCGCGCGTTGTCACGGTGGCAGGCAACTGGCTGACGGCCCGCTTTCGGGTGCCGACCACACCCAAATAATGCAGATCCCGCTCTTCAATGGTCTCGGCCAGTTCCAGGTACCGAACCGGGTCGCCCTGGTCAGCGGCCCGCAGGATATTGGCAAGCCGCACCGGGTCCAGCCCGTCGCCGGGATATCCGGACACAGGGGACCGCACACTGCCGAATGAAGCGGCAGCGATTTCCTCGGTCAGAGCCTTGCGGTCAACCGGACGGCCATAGGGATCAAGCACAGGAGATTTTGCCATCAGCCGCGCCCCCGGAGTTTGCTCCACAGCCAATTGAAAAGACCGGGCCGCGGGCTGGAAAAATCCTGACCGGCGGGGGCTGCGGTTTGCACTTGAGCCATTTTCACCCGCTCTTTCCGCAGTTCCATTACCTGCCGTTGCGCGCGGTGCGCTTTAAGCCGCTTGCGCTCTTTCTTTGTCCGGGCCATCAGAACCCCCCCTTGATTCGGGCGCCCAGCGGGCCGCTCCACGTGTTTTTCGGATTATCCGCCGCTCTGTTCCGGGCCAGGCGTTCGGCGCCGGTCCTGGATGGTGCGGTGGTATTCTGCGGGGCCGCGGCGGCCCGGTAGCCGAACTCAACGAACCGCATCCGGGACGCGAAATGCGCCAGTGCCAGGCCGACGGCATAGTCGCCGTGGCGCCGCTTGACGCCTTTTTTCCCCTTGGCCAGCTCCTTGTCGCGGATATCGGGCACCTTGGGGATGCCCCGGATTTCCTTCACAGCGCGCAGGTCGGTCAGGTGATCCGCATCCGCACCGATTGAAATCATGTCGCCTTCAAAGGCGGTTTTAAGGGGCGGCATATTCACCCGGTACCATTCCAGGCTGAACTTGATTGCCCAGATCAGGCCGGGCGTTTCTTCGCTTTCGCGCAGGCCGAACCGGCGGCCCATGTCTTCTGCCACAGTCCAGCCCATGCCGGTGGCATCAAAGGCAGCCCCCAGCAGGCGCGGCAGAACACATTCCAGAACGTCGCCGACAATGGCCTTTTGCTCATTGCCTGGCACGTTGCGCATTTCCAGGGACATAGCTTCACGCCGCCGCAGGTTCTGCTCGAGCATCAAAAGCGGCAGGACCGAAAGATCCGCCACCCTGGCAAAGTCAAACCCGGCCGCATAATGCGGCGTCATATCAAGCCCGCACAGAACCTGGTCCAGTTCGCGCATAAAGGGCCGCATGTGTTCGGACTGATGCTGCGGGGTCATGTGCAGGTAGTTGTCGGGCAGTTCCAGGCGCAGCACCGGGGCGTCAGCCGTCATGCGGGCCTCAATCAGCGGTGCGGCCAGCCAGGCGCCGGAGCCGGACTTCGGGATGCAGTGCAGCTCCTCGTCGGCGTCATCGCCGTAAACGGCGTGGATGCTGTCTATCCACTTCTGCTTTTCTTCCGGCGTGTCGGGCTTTCCCGTGACCAGGGCAATCCGTTCATAAAGCCCGGCGTCCACCGCCTCGTTGAAGGTGACGCGCACCACTTTGGCAATGTCGCCGCGCTCGCCGGAATTGACCTGGCGCACCAGGACATTGAAGGGGTTGCTGTCCCCGTCATGGGTGGAAATGACCAGGACCTTGCCGCCCCACATCAGGAGGGCGTTTGCCGCCTTCAGCATTTCGTCCAGCTCGTCGTGGAAGGCTGCCTCGTCAAAGATCACATAGCCCTGGCGTCCGCGCAGGGAACGTGGCTTGCTGGTCAGCGCGACGATTTCAAAGCCGCTGGCAAAGCGGATGCGGAAGGCGCTGATGTGCCGGTCTTCTTCGCCCTCTTTCTGATCCTTGAACAGGAAATCCTGCACCGCCGTTGCGGCAGGCATGAAGGCCTTGGCCCACATGGCGCAGGTGTCGATAAACTCGCGCGCCATATCCAGATTGAAGCCGATATAGAGCGTATCCATGCCGCCCGCTGGCTTAGACGCGCCGGAGGTCAAGACAGCGTCTGCGCCCACGCCCCAGGTCATCCCGATACGGCGGGATTTCTCGCAGACCGTGAACTGGTAGGCAGCCGTCGTTTGCAGGAGCTTGGTCTGGTACGGCAGCAAGACAGCCGGAAGGCCCTGGCTGGTGTCGATGATATCAGGAAAGGATTGCGCACTGTCAGCGCGCAGTTGTTCCCATTCCGCGTCGGTGATTTGTCCGGTTTCGGCGCTCATGGACAGACCCCGGCAAGCGCATTCATCGCTTGCCCCCGAACAGGATTTGCTCCCGGATTGCCTCGACCGTTTCAGCCGTCATACCGAGCTGGGTTGCGGCTTTCGCCATGTCTCCAGCGGCCTCTTCTTTGGCCTTCAGCGCAATGCGGCCGCGCTCATCATCCATCAGCTTTTCGCGGATGCCGGAGCTGGCCATTACGTCTTTCATCATCTTGCCGATGAAATGCAGTTCGCGCGGATCGATCTCGCCGCCGTCCTTGCTCATTTGATGCTGCATGGATTTGAACGCCAGCGTGGTTAGCATCTGGAACAGCACGTTGTGCCGCTGGGCTTCTTCTTCCAGCCCGGCTTCGGTCATCCAGCTAGCAGCCCATTGGCTGGCCTGCTCCTGATACTTGACGAATTCGCGGTATTCCTGGCCGTACTCGTGAACCGCAGACTTGCCAATCTGCAGCTCTATGCCTTCTTCCTGCAGCTTGGCATTCAGGTCATCTGCGATTTTCTCATAACCGCTCCAGCCGCTGTTCTTCAGCGTCTCGTTCAGCCAGTCGCGCACCTCGCCTGGCATCATGTTGATTTTACGGGGGCGCGGCATGGATCAGGCGCCCGGGTCCGGAAGCCGCACACCGGGGTCGGTGGCCTCATTTCGAGCAAGTCGCAGGCCGCGACGGGTCAGTTCCGCAATGACTACTTCATTGTCACCGGAGGTTTTGACAAAGCCCTTTTCTTCGAGCCAATGAAGATCCGCGACGGCTTCATTGTAGAACGTTGGAATGCCGCAACCCTTTGCCACCATTAACAAGATATCTGCATTTGTGGGGAGGTTGTTCACGCCAAGCAAATGATGGAGAAAAACCCCTCGGCGAAGGACCCGTTGCTGTTTTTGATAACTGCTCATTTCGTGAGGTTCCGTAGGTAGGTTTCGTGGCCTTGAACCGTGCGCTCTAAACGCCTCTGCCCTTCGGCAAGGGCTTGCATCTGGGTCGCAATCGCTCTGAGGGTGCCGTCCATTTCAGTCAGGGTGAGCTGAAGCTGATGGACCTCTTCTTTCGCGGGCAGGTTTTCCACGATGTGTTGCAGGGATTGGATTTCCAGAGCGTGTTCGTCCATTCGTTTTGACCCGGTGTGAAACCGAGCGTCGATTGTCTTGAACTGCTCTGAAAGGTCGTCGCCGCGGCGCCCGAACCAGGCATAAACTGCCGATCCGAGCGCCGCGACATAGGCGCCAGCCGTGAAGGCGTTAGACCACGTGAACGTGGGGTCGAACTCCATCAGTGAAGCTCCCCCGACGGTTCCGGTTCGGCTGCGCCAATCGCCTGAAACTCTCTGCCATACCCAAGGACACAGGCCGTACCGCCGGGCGATGTGGCCGATATCGTCCAGGTGCCGGTTTCCGGAGAAACGAACAGATGAATGGCATTGCCGTTCCTGGCGAGCATTTCAGCGGCGGGGGCCTCGCCGTACTTTTCAAAAAGAATGGCGGCCAGTTCATCGAAACGGGCATAGCACTGCGTAGCCGCGGCGGCGGGCTGGACGAAAAAGCCCAAGGCGATAGCGGCGGAAAGTGCGAGAACCCGGATCATGCCGCACCGCCTTTCATACCGGCAATCACCGCGTCCTTGTTCTTGGACCCGACCGACGAGCCAAAATAGAAGTTCAGCACCTGGCTAAGTCCGGTGGCCAGTGAGCCAATCAGCAGGGTGACAACCGGGCCGGTGGCCGCAGGCAGTTCGTACAAAGACACATAGGCCAGGACCACAAAGAACCCGACAATCACAGCAGCGGCCAGAACGCCAGGAACCCAGTCCCTGGTCTGGACCTGGCGGGCGCGGGCGCTGGCGCGATCATCAGCGGCGATGCGTTCCAGCTCGATGCCGGCTGCCTGAAGCTGGGCGGCAAATTCTGCATCGACCTGCTTCAGCTTGGCCAGATCGGCGGCAGATGCGCCCAGGATGGCCTGTTCCACCTCGTTGGAGGACGCGCCCTGGCGGCCCATGAATTGCGTGGCCAGGGCATCAACAGCCACCCCCGCCATAGGCCCGCCCAGGGCCGCCGCGACGGTCGGCGCAACAGTGCCCAGAAACCGGATGATCTTGGCTTTGTTTTTCATGTCTCAGCCCCTTTGAAGCCGGGTTTGGAAATGGTGACAGGATCGGCGTAGCTTTCGGCAATCCACCCCTCGGCGCCGCCATAGATGACCTTCAGCCAGTCGCGCCCGGCGACGGTTACAGAGGCGATGACCGGCACGCGGGTTTCATCGGGGATCTGCGCAATGACATTGGGATTGAAGCTGGGCCAGCGGCGCATATTGAGCGTGTCGCCGGGTGTGCTGATGATCACAAAATCGTCTGCCGCGGCGGGAATTTCCTCATCGCCCAGTTCCGCCTCGGCCGGGTCGGTGCGGCCAAGGATAAGCGACCGGATATGTTCCAGCGGGAAAAGCGGGTTGGTGTCCACCTTACGGCCGGGGGACACGTACCAGTGGGTGGTCATGTCTTCGAGAGTCGGAATGGACGAAAACAGCGTTTGCAGCAGGCCTACCAGAGCTGCGATTTGCTCCTCGGTGTAGGGCATCCACAACCCGTGGCCGTGATGGGGCGTCTCGGCTTCTTCAATGCCGTATTCCAGAATGCTGAATTTCTGGCCGAACCAGGTGCGGGCGGATTGCTCCGATGCCCGCGTCATGCGGCCGGGGTTCACCATCTCGATGCCGATGGAGAACCCATTGCACCATTCGCGGCCATGATACTCTGATTTTCCGGCGTGGCTGGCTTTCCGGTTGACCGGGACCTGCTGCTCGATGTGCCCGTCACGCTCGATCACAAACTGGACCGACACCTTGGCGCCGTTGTCCTGCAAGTAGCGGGCGGCGTTGCCCTTTTCGATCCTGCTGGCGGTGTCGTGAAGAATGACCAGGCTGGGAGTGATCTCGTGGCCAATCCAGCGCGCTTCGTTGAAATCTATGCCAGTGACTCTGCCGTATTGGATGCCCATTTCCGGCCCCTTAAAACCCCATTTCAATGGGGTTCAAATTGGGGGATCGGGACGGGACGATACACCCGCACCTATGTGCGGGGCAGTTGACGTCAGACGCCGGGAAACAGGGAAGGCTGGTTGGGGTCGGACTTGCGCCGCGCGCCGGGTTTCCGCAACCAGCGGCGGACGCTGACGTCGGTCACGCCAAGCTTGAGAGCAATTTGCACGGTTGGCAAGCCCTGAGAATGATAGACTGCAGCCCGCCATTCCTTGACCAAGGGAACACGGCGTTGCAAGCGGTTTTCAATGGCTGCCAGCATCCGGGCCTTAGGGTAGCCAATCAGCTCAACAACTTTGGAACGGGCAGTCGGGTGGGTGGCGATGTAGGTTTCAACACCGCCAAAGGCTTCGAGAAAACGCAAGGTGTCCTCAAGCCCCAGGGCTTCCATATAGGGGTCCACCTGGGCAGGCGGCTTAGGAAAACTCAGTTCATCCTTTGCCATTGGTCCGGCCCTTCGGCGGCTTGCGGTTGGTTCGTTTTCCCCGGATCGGCAAAACAGTGGTCACCACTCCATTGCGGACCTTATAGATATGGCCGCCGTGGATGATGCCTGTGGCCTCCGGAAACGCATCGCCAAGCGTCACAGCCTTGCCGATCCGGCGGCGGATTGCGTTGACGTTCACGCCCTTGACGCGCTCAAGGAACCGCAGGACAGCGTGGTCAGAAACTTGCAGGCGGCTTGGCTTTTTCATCGCTGGTGGTCCTCCCAGGCGAAATCAATGTCCGCCCGTTTGCCCCAGCTTTTCAGGGCCTGAATAACCTGGTCGATCTGATCATGCTGGCGCAGCATATCCACGTCGGCGGGAACCGACTGCCAGGTGTTTTCGAACCGGGCGCGGACGAACTTGTTCAGGCCTTTGCGGCTGGGGTCGCGCAGTGCGCCGGCGGCACCCAGTTCACGCCACAGAACATGGACTAGGCGCAGATCCGCGCGGGGCGCCAGTTTTTGCTTTTTGCCGCCGCTGCTGGCCTTGAAGCCGTCCGATTTAAGGCGCCTTAAAACGCTGTTCAGCTCGGCCTCATTCATGTCTTTCATGGAGGCTTTGCCGGTGACGGCAAGCTGCAGATCGCGGCGGCCGTCACTGTCCAGGCCCAGCTCGCGGCAGCCGACGTGGATTTTCTGCTGAAGCGCACGGGTCATCAGGAACCCTCGCTCAGCGCGGCCGCAACCGGGTGGCTTGCAGCTTCGTCGGCTTTCATGCGCTGCAGTGCTTCGTCCATTTCTTCGCGCACAATGGCGTCAAAGCGTTCGGGGGAAATGCGGGAGACCTCCGCCCCCTGTTTCAGCAGCGCCACCGCGCTTCCCAGCACACGATTGGCCCAGCGTTTTTTCTGCGCATAAACGCGGAAGCTGCGCCGGGCTGCATCGCGGATTTCGTCTTCGGTCATTGCCATGTTTCGTCCTCACGCTTTGGCCAGATCGATGGCGATGTACTGCCAGGGGGCATCAACGCTCAAACGGCGGTAGCAGCGCGTATAAGACGCCGTGCCGACAACCCGCATCGCCATACGGATGGCTTTCATGGCCTGCTGCCAGCGCTCGTCGGCGATATCCTGGCGCAGCAGCATGAAAATCTCAGAGCGGTTGATTTGCCCCGTCTTGTCGGTGTTGAACGCGCGGGTGACGATGGAGCGGAGTTCCGGGCCAGCATCTGCGGCCCATTCATTCAGGCATTCGTCCAGCAGTTGCTTTGCAATCTGAAGTTCGGGGCCGAAGTCGATCCGGTCGGCAACTGAAACCGTGACCTTGTACAGGCTGTCATGGGACAGCAGGGTCATATTGCCTTTTTTGCCGCCAAGCTTGGCGCCGTATTCCTGCGCCAGAAGTTCTTCCAGAGCGAGAATGTCCTTATTGGTGTGGGCTTTGAAGCGCGATATTTGCTCCTGCAGCGGCAAGGCGTAGCTGACAATCTTGCGGACGGTTTCATCCATCAGCAGATCTTGAGCGTTTATGGTTTCGATTGGGTCCAGGCCGCCTTTGGCGTTGCTCATATAGGTGTTGCCGTTGGCCACAATCCGGCCGTCGGGAAGAGGAGCGGGATTGAATTGGCTCGGCCGGTTTTCTTGAGGGGACTGTTCAGTCATGAGTGATGGCTTTCAGTGAGAGGTGGAAAAGGATCAGGCGCCTGTTGGGTCCAAGCGGTCGGCAATACTGCGCAGATGAATTGCAAGCCGGGTCTTGATCGGAAGCCGAACCTTCATTCTTCGGGGTCCTTTCTGAACTTCGGGCAGGCGCGGCAGGCACGTATCATCCGGACCCGGAACGGGCTGGAATGTGTCCACTTTTCCGCACGGCGGCGGTGGGCCAGGCAGGCGGCGCTGGGGATCTCGGTTTTCAGAGCGGGGCAAAGAACCGGGGCACTCATGAAGACGTCGCGCACCGCAGCTTCAATGCGGACAAGCGAACCGCCATAGCGGTTGCGCATGGCCTGGCTGACAATTGTGGCGCTGAGGCCAAGTTTACTGGCAACAGAATTCTGCGAAGACTGGTCGCATTCGCGCACCAGGACTTCGACCCAATCGGGCAGAACATCGCCCCAGCCGTCCTTAGCTAGTATCAAGCGGTCGCTCATCACAGGCGCCCTCCTGGAGCATAGACAATCTTGTCGTCGTTGCTGTCGATGATGACGGTCATGCTGCGTTTCCGGGGCGGCAGCGGGCCGGTGTTTTTGATCAGAGACAGCGGCGTGTCCGCCATCAGGTTCCGGGTGCGGGCGGCGGTGCGCAGATAGCCGGCGCGGCGCAAAATCCGGCAGTATTCCACAATGAACCGCTGGGGGATATCCGGGCGGGCCGGAGCCAGCGCGGCAAAGATATCAACCGGCCGGAACCGTTTCTGATGGCGGATTGCGGTCCAGACGGCGCCTTCTTTGGTGCTGCGCTTGTCTTTGGCGTCTTCGCGGGCCTCTTCCGGCGACTTCACCGAGAAGAACACCTTGCCCTTGCTGCGGCCCCAGACCCGCATGACGCCGGTCTGCTTCAGGCGGCTGAGAAACCGCGTCCGGATGGTTTCCGAAGCGCAGATGGTTTCAACATCCGCGTTGGTGAAGTAAGGCCGCTCGGAAATGTATTTCCAGATCTGCTGTTCTTCCAGGCTGCGCGGTTCAGCCGATGGAAGCTCAATATCCGCACCGGTCTCGCGCATCTTGTCCAGCAGCCGGTCCAGGCGGTTGCGGGACCAGGCTGTGTCCAGCTCATGCCCGTTTGCCGCCGCCATGATTTCCTTGGCTTCCTCAACGCCCCACACGGTGAAGAACTTGGTGGTGCCGTCGTTGCCGCATTCGGTGACAACGCCCTGGCGCTGCAAGGCGCGCAGGTAATTCTGCCGGGTCCAATCGCCTGCCTCGCAGTAGGTGGCAACGTCATGGTGGGTAAACCGCAGCCGGGTCTGGATGAATTCCAGGATCTCTTTTTCGGCGGCGTTGCGGGTGGCGGTTTGGCTCATTTCAGCCCCCTGCGCGGGCTGGGCGCATCCTTGCGGCGGAATTCAATACCGCCCCAGTCCTGCAGCGTCATGCTGGTCTGACCGAGCTTGTTTGCCTCGCCTTTGACCTGGGCAAGATCGGTCACCATGCGCCGCACGTTGCCGGTGTTGCGGTCCAGAATGGCGTCCAGAAGATCCTCAGAAACCTCCACGCCTTCAGCATAAACGCTTGCCAGCAGGCCCGCATCTTTCAGGGTGGCCGGCTGCGCGGCGACCCAGGACATAACCCGGCTGTCAATGAGTTCATATTTCCGGAGCTGCTGCGGGAATTCCTCCATGCCGATCATGACAACCGGGGTGTCCGAACCGTCATGCAAGTCCCGGATCAGCTCGATCACGCCGCGCCGGAAGGCATAATCCGCTTCATCGACAATCAGCGTGCGCCCGTCCAGTGCCAGTTCCTCGCAGGCCTGCAGAACCATGTCAGGCACCACCCGCTTGGGCGCCACGCCCAGCTCGTTCAGCAGCCGTTCCAAAAAGGTCTTTTTTGTCCAATCGCCCTGCATCGAAATGTGGATGACGTCAAAGGCAGAGGCGCAGAAGATGGCGCCGAAGGTCTTGCCGTAGCCGGGGTAGCCGTAAAACACCCCCAAGCCCGGCATTCCAAAGGTCCGGTTCTGCAGCTCGGTTACCAGCGCTGCCATCGTCGCCACGTTGGTCAACGGCTGTACGCTATTGCCGATTTCCAAGGTCTGTGTCATGCTCGCTCCTAGTCAATCAATGCCGTCGCCATGGGGTCCAGCCAGGCGGCGGTTTTCTTTTGTGATCTACCCGGCGTTATTGCCGCCGAATGCCTGTTTCAACGCTGCCAGCGCCTCGTACTCCGAATGGGTTTGGTAGCCCTTCAGCCAGCCAGCCTCGCGCTCCCCGACCGGGTCGCCGTTTTGCTGCCGGCGCTCGATTTCCTGCGCTTGGGCAAACCGGTCGTCTGCTGTTGCGGCCACTTTGAAGGCCTCCTGTTTGGGGGAGGGTTCGGATTTCTTCCGCCCATCGCCGATCTGCAGAATGAGGGCGTCCTGGGCGGCCTCGGCGCTGGGGTCCGAATGGTCCCGGAAGTTTGAAACCTTGGGCGTTTTGGGAAACACTGCCTTCACCACTTTGGCTTCCATCAGTGCGTTTGTTTCCTTGCTGATCCCGTTCAGATCGGCCCCGAGCTGTTTCGGAGTATGCGGCGCGTACAGCTCGGCCAGTTCCTTCTCCTTTTTGACGATATCGCGCTTCCGCTTGGCGGTGACGCGCGCATCCTCATGACTGAAGAAGCCGATTTTCTGCTGGCATTCAGCAAAGCCCAGGTGCGCGCCGTCGTGCGTGTAAATATGCACCCCGCTGTGCAGGTTTTCGGGGTCAAAGCGGATCACAACCTTGCGGCCTGCATCCTGGCTCATCCAGTCGCAGTGATAGACATTGCCCAGAAACTTCAGGCTGCCATTGTTTTTGTGAAGCTTACCTGTGTCCTGGCCCATCAGCCAAAGATTGCGCTGTTCTTCGGTCGCCTTCAGGACATTGGCCGTGGCGTAACTTTCCGCGAAGGTCTCATCAAAGCTCCGGCCGGCTGCGGTGTCCGTGCGGCGGCCCGTCCGGGCATTGTGTTCTTCAATGCGCTCTTCCAGAACCTCAATAAACTCGTGCAGAGGAACGGCGTGGGAGCCGTAATTCTCGGGTTTGGCATCCGGACGGTTCCCCACATATGCGCCCGCGAAACGCACATCTTTAGCAATGTCATTTGCATGGCCGCCAAAGGCCCGCTCGATAGGTTTTGACTGGCCGCTTGCCGGTTGTGCCCATGTCAGGTTGATGCCCAGCAGCGTTAATACGCCGTGCGCATCATCTTCGCGCACCTTGAACCGGAACCGGGTAGGGGACCCGCCCGTCATCCACTTGTTTGCAAACTCGTGGCCGTTGTCGAACAGGCAACGCTTTGGGATGCCCCAACTGTCTACCATTTCTCCAAAGGCAGCCATCACCATGATTTTGTTCGGATCACAATCTACCCGCCAGGACAGGAACTTTCCTGAGTAGAGGTCCTGAAACGCAATCATTTGCGGGCGGCGGACCTTGCCATCCGGCCAGCGGACAAAAACATCAAACTTGTGGCAATCCGCGTTCACCGCTTCCAGTGCATGTAGAGCGGATTTATCTCTGATCTGCGCAGGAAAGCAGCGTATCAGCCCGCGCGGGCCTTCGCGTTTGTACACTTGGGTGGTGCGCGGCACTTCGGCATCCATCCAGCGTTTTGCGGTTTTCAGGATTGGAAACTCCCAGCCCCGATGGCTCGCAACACGAACCGCGTCACGGTAGCTCTGTGCAAATGTCGGCCCCTCCATCCGCAGGAAGGCACTTTTCAGCCAGTCCATGAACATTCTGAACTTGCCGCGGTCCTCAGTTTTGGTGCGCTTTTTGGGTGGCTGGGGCGCCAGATAGGCCAGGTGATCCGCCGCCGGAATTCCTTCAATCAGCCCGAGCCAATTGTAGATAGTGCGCGGGCTGATCTTGTATTCATCAGCAATGAACCCCACGGCTTGAACATGAACCGTGCCGCTGCTGTGCAGCAGCTCCACTTTCGCAAGCACATCCAGTCTACGTGCAGCCTCGTCCTTGTTTTTTTGGGACAGCTTTTCATAAGCCACCCAGGCGGTCGCCCGGTCTGGGCGCTCCGGTTGCGCTGGTGTTTCTGCCGCCTGCATCACCAGTTTTTGACGGGCGGCAGCGGGCAGGACAGACCAGTGATAGGACCACCCGCCGCCGCGCCCAGGCTTGCGCTTGATGGCTCCGGGCACCTTGCGCCAGCCGCTGCGCTCAGCAAAGGCGTTTACGTTCTGCACCGTGCCGGGCAACCCCGGCAGTTTTGCCTCGGCAATCTCTGCCGCCGTCCACCATTCTTTTTCGGGAGTGATGCCGCTGCCCATTATCCGGCCTCCCGGTTGTGGGCTTGGAACATCACAACTTCAGAAGCGGGCGTTTCGCTGTCTCCGGCATCCTGCAGATGTTCCAGCAGCTCATCGCGGAATTCCGCCGCAAACTGCGCCCGTGCAGCTTTGGAACCGCGCCGCCAGGCGTCGGCAATCTTGGCAACCTGCTGGTCTGTGGTGGATTGCACCGCCGCTCCGGGTACTTTCTTGCGGTCTAGAACCTCTTTGGCGGATTTCGCCTCCCCCATGCCCAGGGCCGCGCAGATCGCGCTTCGATCCGCCTGTTCGCCGCACTTGGCTATGTGTTCCAGGTCTTTGAATTGCACCTTGTTCGGTGCGTTCCGCAGTTGGCTGATTTCCTCTTTGGACAGCTTTTCGCCGACACTGATCAGGCGCTGCATTGTCTTCTGAGATTTTCCAAATGTTTCAGCAGCGTTGGCGCTGAATGATGCAAGCGACATTTTGTCGTTTGCATCCCAGCGGCCGTGCGCGCCAGCTTTGCCTTGCGCTGTCTCGGGGTTTTCCCGCTCATACAGCTCTTTGTGCGCAGCCAGAAAAACGGCCATATCCAGCGGTGTCAGCGGGGCGCCGGCCACATTGGCATCAACTTCAATCCGGATGGCCTGGTCATTGGTGCATTCGCTGACCTTGACCGGCACTTCTTCCAGCCCGGCTTCCTTGGCGGCGGTCAGGCGGTGCAAGCCGTCCATCAGCCGGTAGCCGTCTTTGACCCTGCGCACCAGCAGCGGCTGCAGGATGCTGCCGACCTCTTGGATGGACGACACGATGCTGGCAACCGCCGTGGGTGAGGCGGTGCGCAAGCGTTCTTCCACTTGGATATCAGCAACCGGAAGGATTTGAATTTTCTGCCAATTTGGAGGGGTCATTGGGGATGCTCCACTTTGATTGAATTCAGCGGTTTCAAGGGAAGGCCTGCCGTTCTTTGCGGCATGGCCAGCGGTGTCAGCGCGCAGGCGGGGCTTGAAACTGCCCGTCATAATCTGCGCACCAGGCATCAGTGCTTGCGGGCCAGGAAGTCGTTGAAATCGTCCAGGGCGCCGTCACTCGCCAGGCTGGAGACAAGGTCAGCGACCCGGCGCTGCGCTTCGGCCATAGCCTCAACTGCTGCGTCCACATCAGCAGCGCATTCGCCAATCGTATTCCAGCCGTGTGCTCGGGCCATCTTGTGACGGCTTGCAGCGATAACCAGGCGGTCGCGCTGTTTTGCATACTCGGCCGCTGCGCCGTGCAGCTCAGTGGCTCGGTGAAGAACAGAATTCTTGGTGAAAAAGTCGTTTCCGGTCATTTCAAAAAGGCTCCAAACAAAAGCAGGGAGGGCAGGGCGAAGGCGCAAACGCCCCCAATCAGGTCGTCGAAAAGGTCCGAGGGGTTTGGCCACACAGCGCGGAACCCTTGGCCCCAGCCCGCTAGAAATGAAGCAAGGCTGGGACCCGTTCCGGTGAGTGGTACGCGGGAATAAAAAGGCCCCGGCAGCGCACCCCCATGGCTGCCGGGAAGTTGAACCAGGCCGCTGCTAGCAGGCGTGCGGGACTGGCTGGACGGGTGTTCTTTTTGAATGCTGGTCACTGGCCTGCCTCCCTCCTGCCGGAGAGAGGGGGCAGATCATCAGCAGATAAACTGCGACGATCTCGCATGGGGCCGTGCATTTCCTCGTCGTAACTACCTGATTCTTTAAGGTGTGGAACGACGTCGTCGCCTGCATTCGCTACCCGATACCCCAAGGTGTACAGAACCGTCCTGACAGTCAGGGTATTCGGGTTGGGAACCTGTCCGTCCTTCAGTCTGCGAATTTGCTTCCCAGAGAGGCCGCAAGACCTGGCAAAGCTTTCGCAAGAAACCGTGGTGAAGCCCCGGTTCATCTGGTCAAGCTCTTTGCGGAGAAGCCCTGCGAACTGCTGTCCGCTCAAGTGGTGAATTATTGTTTCTGGTGCCATCGGGTCCTCCGTTGGGTTAAACGGTAGCCTTAAAAGACCAGTGTAACAACCCTAAAAGACCAGCAACATGCCGTAAAGGGTCGAGAGATTATCGCAAAAGGTGGCGGTTAACCCCTTTTTGCTGGATGGGTGAACTTAAAAGTCCGCCTGCTGGACTTTTATTTCCGTTTGCTGGACAAATAATTCCGTGTAAGGTTCGCGCATGAGCAAACCAGGCAAGAATAATTCAGACTCAAAGAGTGAGGGGGTCGAGGCGTGGAGGAAGCGCCTGCGTCAAGCCCTGGATGACCGTAACCTTGACTATGATAAGGTGTCGTTGGAGAGCGATAGCGGAGCTGAGTATGTAAGCCGGGTGCTGTCAGGCCGCTTTAACCCGACGGTCGGTAAGCTTATGAAAATATGCGAAGTTGCAAACATTGATATGGCTTGGTTGTTTTCTGATGATCCATCATCCGAGAGCCAGTCCGTGGTTGAGAAGGCTGCGGACCTCTCAGAAAATGATGCCGAGCTAGTCAGCCGACTCATCAAGAGTGCGCGCCCGCGCTGATTTAATTCTATCCATTGCTTGTTCGAACAGCCGGGTTCCTTCGCCCGGCTTTTTTTTGTTTGCTTGCTCCACTTCATGAACAATCCTTTGCAGCGTTTCGGCGGTGATCCCGTCTTCGTTCATCTGGTTGCCTATCGAGGTGAAGTATCACTTGTGATACTTCACGCATTGCGGTATTCATGTGTCACATTACATACTAAGCGTGTGCATCCAATATGATTAGTGATATAGCGGGCGTCCATTTGCGGACGCTGGATAACATTTCTGAGTGCGGTTTTTCGCTGGGAGTTGGCTTCGACGGCGCGAATATTGCCTTTCTAAAGTCGACCTACTCGAGAGAATGGCAGGAGCGGTACGTCGCTCAAAGATACCTCGACCTAGACCCGACAATAAAATACGGGGTCGCTGGAACCGGTTCTATTACTTGGGAAGAACTGAGGGTGCGCTATCCTGAAAGCGATAGGTTCTTTGATGACGCCGCCAGGCACGGCCTAGTACAGGGAAACACCCTTTCAATTCATGTTGACGGGCAAGTGTCGATAGTGAGCAGCAGCGGACCCAAGTGGACCGATGCTGAGCGGCGGCTCGCGAAAGCCGCCTTGTATACCCTCTACTCACTGCATCACGAACAAACCCGGCACTATTCCATATCACGGCAGGCGCAGGATGTTCTTCGCCTCATGTGTGCGGGGTTTAAAGATCAGGAAATTGCCGAAAGGCTCGGGGTAAAGCTGGAAACTGTTCGCCAGCGCCGCAGAGGGGCTATGCAGGCAGTTGAGGCTACCTCCACCGCGCAGTTGATATCACTAGTGATAAAATTCGGGCTTATCTAAAGACCAAGGATTCCATTCAAAATGGGCTCTTTGAACATGGCGCTGCAACTAGGAGAGCGCCATGCAATTACACGTCTTTTCATTCGAACACCGCCGCGCCTTTGAGGCGGTTTATTCAGGGTTTCTGGCCCTGCGCAAACTTAAGCTGGTGGACGAACTTGGCTGGGGTTTGGTCCATGATGGCCACTTTGAGCAGGATCAATATGACCGAACAGGTGCAGTCTATTCCATCGTTACGCAGGGCGGTCGCGTGATCGCCGGCGCCCGTGCGGCGTCATGCGCAGGCAATGACGGGTATTGGACCTACATGCTGCAGGACGCCAGAGACGGCAAAATCCCAGGTATCCCTGGCGGACTGCTCAATGACTACCCGGAAACGAACCTGACATGGGAATGCACCCGCTTTGTTATGGATGAGACCCGAGCAGATCAGGCGCACCCATCTATCGAGACAAAACTCGTCGTCGCCGGGTTGTGCAGGGCTGCCTTCGGGCTTGGAGCATCCGAGCTTATGTCGCTTTCGCCGCAAGGGCTGGGGCCTCTGCTACGGCGGTTCGGGTACCAGATCCGCAGGGAGGCGGCCCGCTACAATTGCGAGGACGACGGACGGCAGTACCGCGCTTTTCGGATGGAGTGTGATCCAGGAGTTAATCAATATCTAGCTGCACGCTATCTTTCGCCGGGTTCTGCTACTGCGTTGCGCGAGGAACTGAAAGGGGCGGCTTAACCCAAATTCAGCAAGCCAAAAGAGCGGCTGCAAAACTTACATAACGGCCCTTATGGCGCCGCCGCGAGGCGGTGCCATAGTGAACATAAGCGCGCTTATAGCGCGTTAGTTGGGATCAGAGTTGTTCGCGCAGGTCTGAGCCCATAGCGGACCTTGATAGTTGGTTTAGTGCCGAAGCAGCAAGTAGGCTTTCAGCACCGAAAGCGTCCGCTTCCAATCAAAGGGGAGCCACTAAGCCAGGAACAGGTCGCCACCCCAACGCAGCGCAAACTCTTCATACCTAGCTAGTGGAATTAGGCAAAAGCGACAAAGTCAAGTTACATAAGGGGAGCACTCAGGCTACTAGCCCAATCTAGATTCCAAGAACTCCGTCAATGAAGGCGGGTAGGGAACGCGCCCTGCGAGAAGTTCAACAACGCGAGCGCCTGCAAGACTCTCTGGCTCTCTAATTTTTTTCTTTTTCGCAGTTTTTCGCCTGTCGTTTTCTTCTTTAATTGCAAGTTGGGCTGATCTCGAGAAAATCCAGGCATGGTACTTCCCGCGGCAAATCGTATTGAAGTCTAGGGGGAGTATGGCGCGATACCATCTGACTTGCAGATTTAGAGGAGGCACACCTTTTCCCGAATCCACCTTTCTCTTGAAGTTTAGAAAACACTGTCCGCAAAATAGTAGTCTCCCATCGCTGGTCACTTTAAGAAGAGACCCCATGGAGTTAGTGTTGTTTAAGTTTGGGCTGCAAGAAGCATCCTTGGCAGCCAGTATCCAAGCCGCAAGAGCATACATTCTAGTTCTAATTTCACACTGTATTTCCTGCATGCGGTCTTTTAGGCGATTTGCATCTTTTGTTGGAACGGCGAGGATGTCTGTCAAAAGAACATTGGCAGCCTCATCAGAGGACATCATATTCTCAATCGAATAACCGTCTGTTATGTAAAGAGCGTCGCTTTTCGTTGCTTGCCGACTTAGTAAGTCATCGTAGTCTCTATCTACAAAAAATAATGTCAATACATTGTAAGATTTTTCAACAGAATCTCGGGCGTCCACGACGTTCCATTTCCCCCCACAATTGTATGATAGGATTTTTCTGGAACCCGCCAATCTCCTTATTTCAGGCAGATAGTAAATGAAGTCCTCTTCCCCTTCCAGGAAAACATGAATTTCATTTTCATCTTGGTAGGACGCAATGAATTCATGTACCGCAGCATTTTCCGAAAAAGCCTCAGCGGCAAGATAATCGGCATAGTCCTCCAATGTTCCTGCCCTCCCGATCAGTACATGTTCTTGCGAAGATCTAACGCATGATGCCGGAGGCTATTTTGATATACAAACGGGCTATGCGTTACAGAGAGCAGGAAGCTGCATCTATTGCTTTTCAAAATGTCCTCTAGGAAACGTTTTTGCCATGGGACTGATAGCGATAACTCAGGCTCATCAATGATTACGGTCTGGACTTCTTGCTTGTCCAAGAAAAGATGAGCAAAAACAGAAATAACTTGTTTTTCGCCTGATGAGAGTAAGCTCAGGTCGATAGGGCCAGACACTTGATCGAAGATTGCGGTGCTGAAAGTCGTCTCGTCGTATACAATCTGCTTCCTAGGAAGGAGGTAGTCGTTGCAAGTCTCGACGAAAGATAGGATATCCCCTTCTTTTTGGGATATCTCTTCATTAACGACCACCAATCTCGAGAAGTAGTGTGCCAAGAAGCGATCATGAACACTAATCGAGTCCAAAGTGTTTGACCTGATAGATGTAACTTTTTGCCTAAGTAGATCTTTGTCATTATCGGACAAAATATCCTCACTCACACGCCCTAGAATTTTTGAAAGAGCCGAGTCGGAAAGGTCTCGAATTTGTTCAACATTGAAGTCGTCGGCCTGCCCTCTAATAACGTCCTTCAGATACAGGCCTGATAGCTCATTGAATTTTGAAAGAGAAAAATCTCTTAACTCATTTGCTAACCCGCTCAACCGTTTTCGAACATCGTTCATGCCAAAGCTTACAAGGTCTATGTAGTAACGAGAGGACCTCGTGAGCTCTAATTCGCCGTCGGATGAAAGGTCTTCTCGAAACTTCCTTCGGAGCTTAGGGGAGATTTCGCGGAGATCTTTTTCTATTCTCCTATAAGTGGGTAGAAATAAAGTTCTCCCTGGCATGTATTTTTCCAATTGGGCTTCCACATTTCTCTTCGGCAGGGAGAAGAAATCATCATCATCGTGCTCCATTCTCCTACGCAGAGAATACATAAAGTGCCTGAATTGGTCAGATGATAAATCGTCGGAGAGATAATCTCTCCAGTTTGGCATAGCCCTCCCCGATGACACAAGATCTCCTAGAAACTCTTCCAATCGATCCTCTGACTTCAGCTTGCTTAAAATATCGAATGTTTTTGATGACGGGCTGAGATCGTCAAAAACGCTCGCAATTCTTGAAAGTCCAGTGATTTCATCTCGACCGATTTCAATTGCGTCGTCGCCAAACCAGAGTGCTATCCGATCAAACCTATAGTCTACCAACCTGCTCCACTGTCTCGAAACAAAATAGTAGAAAATATTAGCGACGCTACTTTTTCCTATCCCGTTGGGGCCAACTAATATGCCACAGTTTTCAAGGAAGTTGATATCGACATCGACCGCATCAAATAGACTAAAGATCTGAAACCTTGAGGGATGCATTGTCCCAAACTCCTGCTGTCCAGTTGCTTTGACTTTGCACGTTAGAAGCCGAAGCGCAACACAGCTATAAGATGGGTGGGCGCTGAACTTGTTCAGCCAAGGGTGTTGTAGAAGCTGCTGCAGCGAGCCTGTAACCAAGGGCTCTTTGTCGAGAGTGAATTTCCTTTACTCACTATGGTAGGCATGCACTGTAGTGAGTTTGCTGAAACGTTGAGACATTGCGTTTGCGGGAGTGTTCCAACTTCCCAATCCTGATGTCGCAACAGATGTTGGAGGGGGCTGTTGCGAACCATTAAGTTTTGAGTGGTCGCTCAGTTTGCGTGCGCAGCGAAAGTCTGCAAAGTCCGCCGTGCACAACTTCCTTTCCTAGCTCACCTTCCCAAGGCAAGGCTGGAGGGTGTTTCAGCCCGAACCAAAATCACGTTCAAGTTCGGGCTGAGCGTCGCGCGAGGCAAGCTTTCTCTACTGCTTTGATTTTAGGCGTTTAACCCCATTCTTGAACGCTTGTTCGAACTTCCGCCTCCTTCGTTCAAGTTCGGCGGCTCAAATTGGCGGTCTGAAATTTAACATAAGGGGCATTATCGCCCTTGTGAGGGCCTGTTTTCCCTTATTCTACAAGGTCTAGGGCAGGGGAGAGAGTTTGCAACGGGAAGTGTCCCAAAATCTGCTGAGAGCGCTGTAAGGGCCATTTTTCCGGGTATTGAAGGACAAACACCCCAGGCCACTTTCCAGCTTTAGATCTTCCTGAATGCCCTTTTTTATATGGCTCTATCCGGGTTCTTCCGGCTTTGTCCGGCCTCTTCCGGTTACTGCAATATCAAGTGTCTCCTAACAGCAACTCGTTTTCGCGAATTCCCTGATTTTTAGGCCTGAAACCGGGGTTTAGCCAGTCCGGAAATCCGCCGGTCCCGCGATTTGACGCCGGGATTTTGGGACACTTCCCATTGCAGTACGGGACACTTCCCATTGCAATACTCGGCAATCCGCCGCCCAAAACGTAAAAAAACGCCGGGCGGCAGAGGGTTTTAAAGGGTGCTTAAAGGGTGGCTTTACGCTTTTTGAAGGCTTCGAGGCGCCGTAACCTAAGCACAGTCTTGAACCTGGCTCTGCCTGAGACAGGCCGTCAGCCGCGCTTCCGCAACTTTGTAGATCTCCGGCACCAGCTCGCAGCCAAAGAACGGGCGGCCGGAGGCGAGGGCGGCGGCGCCGGTGGTGCCGCTGCCCATGAATGGGTCCAGGACCGGAGCGCCGTCTTCGGTGATCGACAAAAGCCAATCCATCACCTCAACCGGCTTCTGCGTCTGATGCAGCTTGTTGCGGGTCACATTGGATTTGCGGAAGCAGCCCGGCAGGATGCGATTGGCGCCAGGCTTCTTTTGCCCGTTGGTGCCCCAGACGATGTATTCGCACTGATGGCGGAAGGCGCCTTTCTGCGGCCGCACACCTTCGGTCTTGTCCCAGACGCTGATGCCCTTCCAGTGCAGGCCCGCAATCTGCACCGCATCGGTAAAGACGGGAAGCTGGCGCCAGTCGCAGAAGATCCCGAAATAACCGCCGGGTTCTAGCACCCGCCGCGCAGCGCTCAGCCAGGAAACGGTGAAACGCAGATTTGAGCGCTGGTCCATGGTCTCTCCGGCAAAGTCAGGCAGAGTATTGCGGCTGAGGGTGCCGCAATACTTCCGGCCGGTCTGGGTCGTGACAGTCCGCTGGCTGCCTCCGGACGAATACGGCGGATCGGCAAACAGCCCGCCGACGCTGGCAGGGCTGAGGCTGTCCAGGAAGGTCAGGGCGTCGGCCTGGGCGATGGTGAGGCCGGGGGCGGCCTCAGATTTGATCTTCGAAATGGGGTTCATGGCTTTGAGCCTTTCCGTCACGCTCACTGGATTGAACCGGGCGCTTTGGTGAAGGGCTCTGCGGCCTCAGGGAATTATGTGCCTTGCATCTAGGGCACTTGATGGCGAGCGTGCCGCTGAGGGCGCCAGGCTCGATTTTAAATAACAATCTGCGGCATTCGCCGCAACGCTGGTCTTGCAGCTTCAAGTGGAATCACTCCAAAGAGGCCGGGTCCTCGAGGACAGGGAGCGGCCAAGAGTGTTAGATGGTCGGCGGGGTCAGGTGTGAGAACTATGGCCCCGTGTTAAGGGGTGGTGATACCCCCCTTGGCCTCCCGTTACCGGGCGGCGGGTTGTTTCAGGTTTCAGCCGCAGGGGCTGCCGGAGCGGCGGTAAATGCGGCCGACACATCAAACCCGGCCAGCTCCGCATCGTTGAGTGCGGTGATCTGCGCCTCCACGGCTTCTTCCGCATCAAAGCAACCCTGCACATGGGCTGCGACGGCGGCGGTGATCTGCTCCAGATCTGCGCGCGTCAGCTTGATCCAGCCATCGGGGGCCTTCCAGGAGAACGGCTCGCTTTTGATGCCCAGTTGCAGAGCGCTCAAGGCTTCGGTGAGGTCGGCGCGGGTTGTGCGGTCTGTGCGGGCGTGGAAGCCGCTGGGCAGGGTGATGCCGCCGTTTTGGATCTTCCACCGGGTGTCGGCCAGATCGGCCAGGAGTGCCGTGCGGGCCGCCGCTGCGACCTGCTCGGAGGTGGTGATTTTCAGGGAAAACGTCATGCTGCTGCCTCGCTGGCCAGGGGTTTGCGGACAATCGGGTCAGGCACCTCTCCGATGATGACCATGAACACAGGCTGGACAGCGGGCTGATCCGGCTCTGCGGTTGCGTCTGAATAGATCCAGCGCAGTTGCACACGCAGCCCGCCATCGATCCGCTCGATGCGTCCTATGAAAGGGTGGTTGTCGCCCCCCGGTTCGGCAAAGCCGCCATCAGGCACGGCGGAAAGGTCATAGGGCACGCCGTCCACGGTGATCACATCGCCGTTCACGCTGGCGCTGGTTTCAGGCTGGCCGGGCAGACCGGCGACACAGATGCAGGTTACTTTCATGATGATCTCCTTTAATACCAGCGGCCGATTGCGATCAGGCTGACGGCACCGCCAACACGCGCACCGCTGGTGTTCCAATGGTTAAAATCGACGTTTGAATTTGTGGGCGGGCGTGCTGAAACAAAGCTGGCGTCCGAACTCGTCCGGCCTGCGCCGGCCACGACAAGACCAGAGGCCGTTGCGAACACAGCCGGGAAGGTCCAGGTGCTGTCCGCAGAAGTGCCGGGCGCAACGGTATCGGTGCAGATCTGCGTGCCGTCAGCAAAGCGCACATACTCGCCATTGGTATTACTGCCGCGCTCGGGGTCCATCCGCCGCCAAGTCCCGAAGGAGACCGGACCCGCCCCGTCCTGAACGCGGATCCACATCTCACCGTTGTTGCCGAACGCAATCTGAACCATGCCACCGGCAGCGCTGCTGGGGATCCGGTTCAGATGCATCAGTACGCCCGCAGTGCTGGGCGCATCGGTGTGCGTGCTGGCATACCGGTAAAGGCCGGTGATAGTGATCGCCGAAAGCTCTGTGCCCGCAAAAGTGTTTGCCGATCCGTTCGCGGCATCATGACCCCAGCCGAAAGCCCCCGCCGTCAACAGTTTTCCAATTGCGGCATCAAGCCAATGGCCCTGCACCGCCGCGCCGCTGGCCACACCTTCCTTGAGGCGGAGCTGCCAATTGCCTCCGGCCTTCAGCGCCACCTCATTGCTGGACGGCCAGCCGAGGCCGGTGTCTTCATCGCCCAGCTTGACCACATCAGTGCTGAACTTGCCCTGTCCGGGGCCGTCCGCAACGGCTTGAAACGCGCCGGTCAGCGCCTGCACGCTGGCCACCACATCATGCGCCAGCGACATGGTGGGGAACAGCGCATAGATCTGCCCGGCCGCCGTTGCGCCCTGGTACACAGGGGTGATTGTCAAAATCGTGCCGCTGCTGACCGCCAGCACCTCATAGACCCGCCCGTCCGGGCCGACAAAGCCCCAGCCCGCCTGCGCGCTGCCAAAGAAGCTGGTGCCGGTTCCGGTGACGATTGCGCTGCCGTTCACAACGCTGACTGTTCCTGCCTTTGGCCATGCCATAGGGCTGCTCTCCTTATGTTACCTGGAACACTGTCCATTCGATTTTCGGGTTGTTGAAATAGACGCCGCCCTGGGCCTCCAGATCGATTGCCAGGAACACCCGCTGATCGCTGCCGCTGGCCCAATGCGGGTTCACCAGGGCGGCGGGGTCCTTGCTCCAAGACGCTGCCGGATCGGGGTTGGCGCCGCCGAAGCCATTCCAGCGCGCGCCGGGCTGGATCGATGTATTGAGCGTCCAGAAGGTGTTGTTGGGGTCCATGCCGCCCGGTGCGGTGCCGGTGGTGGTGACCGATGCGGCAGCGGCCAGGGCAAACCGCTGCGCCTGCCAGACGTCCAGCTTGCCAACCCGGATGCCGGTATTCACAAAGGCCCAGCGGGCGCCATCGCCGATTTGTCCCGGAGCCGTAAAGGACCCCTGCGCCAGGACCATAGGCCGGGAAAACACAGCGCCGGCCACTTTCAGCGCATTGTTCTTGAAGTCGATCTTTACGCCTTCGGTCGGGATCCCGTTTGCGTCCTCCGCATAATCAGGGGACTCCAGGCTTCCGGCGATCTCAGCATTGCCGATTGAGCCGTCGCGGATCGCCGCCTTGCGTATGTAAACACCTTCGGGAACCAGAATGCCGCCGACCATGGTGTCCTCAGTATAGACCACAAAGGGGCTGCGCTTCTGCGCGCCATCTGCCGAGACGATTGCAAACTTATCCGCCTGAAACGCTATCTCGGATGCGGGTTCGCCCTCGTCATCCAGATCAGACCGCACCACCATTCCCGCCACATGGCCGTTGTTGTCGATGCGCAGGGTGAATTCCCCCATCACCCCGTCCACAGTCTGCATGGTCTGCTGAATGCTGGTGCTGTTGTCGCCAACATCGGATTGCAACTGAGTGATCGCCGTGGCCTGGCTGGACACAGCCCCCTCAGCATCGCTGACGCGGGTGTCCAACTGGCTGAGGGCGGTGGCCTGCCCGGCAGCATTGCCCTCGGCATCATCCAGACGGCTGTCCAAGCTGATGAGGCTCTGGCCGTGGCTGATGATCACGCCTTCCGCACTTGTGACCCGCGCGTCCAGTTGCGACTGCGCCGTGGCCTGGCCGGAAATACCCGCCTCCGCGCTATCCAGGCGGGCCTCAAGGCTGATCAGGCTCTGGCTGTGGCTGGTGATCGCACCTTCTGCTGTGCTGACACGGGTTGTCAGCGCGCTGGAGGCTGCGGCCTGGGCGGCAATGTCGCCATCCAAGCGGACCTCCAGGGCATCTATGCTGCTGGCCAGAGCAGCGTCGCCGCTGGCGCGCACCAGCTTTTCCGATTCAATCAGCGCCACGCTGTTTTCAATCGCCACACCAAGGCTTGCAGTGATGGCCGCTGTTGCGCTGCGGTCATCATCCACCCGCGCCCGGATGTCCTGAGTGGCATAGGCAATCTGGGTCTTCAGGGCTTCGCGCTGTTCATAAGCCAGCAGCAATTGCTCCAGGGTGGCAACATCCTGCAGCGCCATCTGATCATGCAGGTTGCGCACGTCGCTTACGGACTGGGTGATTGCCGGGCCGTCCAGGGTGCCGATCTGCACCTCTGCCGTGGACAGGCGGCTTTCGGCGGCGTCAAAATCCGCCTGATCCACCTTCAGGGTGATGGCCTCTTGGGCGGCGTCGATATCCACTTCTGCCGAACTCAGGCGGGCGTCCATCCCGTCCACTTCGGTTTGCGTGGCCTTCAGGGCGATGGCCGCCTCCGCCGCGTCCAGATCTGCCTCCACCTGGTTTACCCGCAACTGCAGGTCGCCCACGACGGGGATCTGGCTCGGGTCCAGTACCGCATTGGAAATCTGCTGATTGACCCAGGCTTGGGTGGCCGACAGTGTGATAGAGGCTTCGGCAGCGGACAGCCGGATTTCCGCCGTGCTGATCCGTTCGGCTTCCGCCTCCACGCCGTAGATCCGCACCGTGCCGGTGTCCGGGTCCTGGTAGATCCCGGCATCCGCCATGCGCCCGTCGATTTCGGACAGCTTGGTCAGCATCCAAAGCACTTTGTCCCCGATGACCCCCAGCGCCTCTGCCGCATGGAAGCTCTGCACGTCACGGATCTCCAGATCCCGCCGCACCGCGCCTTCCAGCGGCGCGATCTTGTCCAGGACAAGCTGGTCGTCCAGCGCGGCAGCGGCGGCATTGGCATCATCGGTGATTGCCTGCCAGGTCTCATCGGCCAGCATGTCCGGCTGCAGCTTGAACGCGGGCGTGGTGACCGGCAGCCAGGCGGTCCACTTGGTGTCTCTGGTCTTTGATATGGCCTTGGCGCGGGTCTCGTATTCTGTGCCGCCCTGCATCGGTTCCAGGCGGAAACTGCCCAGCTCCGGATCGGCGGTGCTGGCGCTGAAGCGGTCATCGTCGCCGTCTTTGACCCGCACTTGGAAGTGAGCCTCCCCCAATGAAGTGGTCCGCGCCTATGTTTAGGAAAGCGGAGGACCATAGATGGCCATTAAGAGACCCAAGCCTGAAGAGAACGTCGTGAAGTTACGGCAGGTTGAAACTCTGATGGGGCAAGGCATGCCCCGCATAAATGCGATCCGTCAGATCGGCGTTATGGAACAGACCTACTATCGCTGGAAGATCGAAGCATCGAACGCCATTGGTTCGAGAGAGATGCTGAGGGTACGGCGGAATGGGCACGGAACAGCCTAAAGAACTAAAGCGGCTGCAGAAGGAAAACGAGCGGCTTCGCCGGGCAGTTTCGGACCTGACACTGGACAAATTGATCCTGTCCGAGGCCTGAACGGGCGGAGCCCCTGAGCCCCTCCCGCCGCCGGGCCTGCATTGATCATGTGCGCAGCCAGATGAAGGTTTCCGAGCGTCGCGTTTGCCGCGTTCTGGGCCAGCACCGGTCCACACAGCGGCGAGTGCCGCAGGGACGTGCTGACGAGGAATGCCTGGTCGCGGACATGATCGAGCTGACACGTCAGTATGGCCGGTACGGCTACCGCCGGGTTGCGGCCCTGCTGCGGGACGCTGGCTGGCAGGTGAATGATAAACGTGTCGAACGTTTATGGCGGCGGGAGGGGCTGAAGGTTCCAAGGAAGCAGCCCAAGAGGGGACGGCTCTGGCTCAACCCTCTCGGGACATTGCTTCGCAATGCCCTGCCGGGCAGTGGACGGATCATGTGTCCGGCTGCGTCCGGAATATCGCAACCACGTCTGGTCGTACGACTTTGTGCATCACCGAACGGATGATGGCAGGGCTTTTAGAACATTGAACATTCTGGACGAGTATAGCCGGGAATACCTTGCGGTCCGAGTGAAGCGGAAGCTGAATGCAAACGAAGTCATCGATGCACTGACGGATCTGTTTATCCTACGTGGCGTGCCGGCATTCATTCGGTCAGACAATGGCCCTGAGTTCATAGCTCAGGCCGTCAGGGGGTGGATCAAAGCCGTTGGCGCCAAGACTGCTTTCATTGAACCGGGGTCGCCTTGGGAGAACGGATACTGCGAAAGTTTCAACGGGCGCATGCGGGACGAACTGCTGAACGGGGAGGTCTTCTATTCGCTACGCGAGGCCCAAATTATCATCGAAAACTGGAGGAAGCATTACATGAATTAGTCTCGATGTGATCTGACACCGCCCCCATTTTTTCAAATTGGATTGGGGGCGGTGGTTCCCTTGAAGGGAGATGGTTGTCCGTTTTGATGGTGGTGCCAACCAAACCATCGAAACGAGGAAACCACGATGTTGAATACTACCGACAAGATCATCAAACACAAAACCGGCCTGCTGAATCTGGCCGAGGAACTGGGGAATGTCTCGAAAGCCTGTCAGGTGATGGGCTATAGCCGGGATACTTTCTATCGCTACAAGTCAGCCGTTGAAGAAGGCGGCGTGGAAGCGCTGTTTGAGCGCACCCGGCGCAAGCCCAATCTGGCAAACCGGGTGGACGACGCGACCGAGCAGGCCGTCATCAAATCCGCCACTGATTTCCCGGCCTACGGTCAGGCCCGCACTTCGAACGAGTTGCGTAAGCTGGGTGTCTTCGTCTCACCCTCGGGTGTCCGGTCGATCTGGCTGCGGCACGATCTGGCGAACTTCAAGGCCCGGCTGAGGGCGTTGGAAGCCAAGGTGGCCGAGGACGGCATGATCCTGACCGAGGCCCAGGTGCAGGCGCTGGAGAAGAAGAAGCTCGACGATGAAGCCTGCGGCGAGGTGGAAACAGCCCATCCCGGCTATCTGGGATCACAGGACACGTTTTATGTCGGCACCCTCAAGGGCGTCGGGCGGGTCTATCAGCAGACTTACGTGGACACCTATTGCAAGGTGGCGCATGCCAAGCTCTACACCACCAAAACACCGATCACCGCAGCCGACCTGCTCAATGACCGAGTGCTGCCATTCCATGACGAGCACGACCTGCCGGTGCTGCGGATCATGACAGATCGCGGGACGGAATACTGCGGGCGCGTCGACAAACACGATTTCCAGCTCTTCCTGGCGATCAACGATATCGACCACACCAAAACCAAGGTGAAATCACCGCAGACCAATGGCATCTGCGAACGGTTTCACAAGACGGTGTTGCAGGAGTTTTATCAGGTCGCGTTCCGCAAGAAGCTCTACGACAGCATCGAAGCCTTGCAGGCCGATCTGGACGAATGGCTGCACCACTACAACCACGAGCGCACTCATCAGGGCAAAATGTGTTGCGGCAGAACGCCGTTTCAGACCATGATCGAGGGCAAAGAAATCTGGAAGGAAAAGTTCCTGAACCAAACTTGACCTGACAGACGCCGCCGGAAAAACGGCCAACTGTCAGATCACATCGGAACCACTACACATTACAACACCAAACGCCCCCGCAGTGCTCTGGGCTACCGCCCGCCTGCGCCAGAGGCCAATGTCCAGATGGACCAAAGGCCAACCATGTACTAACTTTCAATCTGGACCACTCCAGTGGGGCCGCTCAACGACCCCGGGATCGACAGCAGCCCGCATTGCTTGCCGATAGACAGCTCAGAATTGGCAGGTTCGACCATTTTACGCCTCACCTGCCGGTCCACGGCTTGCGCTTTCGTGACAAAAAATCGATGGCAACTACCAACTCCCCGATCTTGGCGTGCAGTTCTTTAACCTGCTCTTCGCCGATCTCCGGGCCTTTCTTGCTGCCACGCTTGAACACACCGGATGCCCCTCCAGTAGCGCCCGCTTCCAGCCGTGGATCATCGTGGCTTAAACACCAAACTGGCTTGCCACCTCAGCGACAGTCCGTTCGCGGTTCAACGGCTGGTCGATCACAGCAGGAAAATGGGACCCGTAGTCACGCAGTTAGACCTGCGTGCTTTTGGGGGTCGGCAGAAAATCAAGGATCGACTGTGCCTGATGCGCATCGCCCTCGAAACTCAGCCGGAAGGTGCCAGGCGCGCCGTGCGCGGGATAGCGCCGGGAAGGACGGCCTTGGCAAGATCTCCGGATAGTGCGCCAACCCTGACCCTTTCGCCTGTTTCCAGCGGCCGCCAGGAATGGTTTTCTGCGACCCGCTGGGTCATCCAGGGCATGTGCCGGTTTTCCAGGCCGCCGCCGAAATCAACGCGGGCACTGGATTGCCGTGCCGGTTGTTTTATGCAAGATGTTTCGTTAAATATGAAAGATCTTACGCATATGGCGCTTATTCACAAAAAAATCTCCGCGCTTTTGACGGATATGAACCTATCCAACCGGCAGGCGGCGCTGAAATGCGGGATCCCCTATGGCACTTTCAATAGCGCGCTGAAGAACGAGCGTGAGATCGGCTGGAGCATGCTGGATGCGCTGGCGCGCGGGCTGGGGGTGTCGTTTCACTATTTCTCGTCGGACACTGCTGATCTTGAGCTGCTGCCGGACCGCCGGGCGGAGGAGGCTGGACGCAAGGCATTTGAAATTCTCAATGCCCAGTTGCAATCGGCTGCCCGCTCCCGCCAGTACCGCGGCTGCGACGTGTCGCTGCAGGACTTCCTGGACTGGTGGTTTGCCAACAGCGGCCGCCTGGAAGGCTTTGACCAGCTGCAGCATCAGGTGGATTTGTTCAGCCCGCCGGATGCGGAGAAAAACCGCATTCAGCCGATCAAGTCAGGTCCGGCCAGCCTGGCCTCGATTTGCTTTGAGGTGGCAAGCAGCGAGCAGCTGCGGAACACCCTGAACGGGTTCAGCGACAGGCTAAATTCTGATCTGGTATTGGCGCACAGCGAGGCGATCAGCCGCGGCGAGCCGGTGATCACCCATCCGTCGATCGACGTGAACCTGCTGAACGGGCGCCGCTTTACCCGGCAGTACCGGCGGGTTTTGGCACCGGTATATTTACCGGACGGCAAGCTGATGGTGGCCAACTTCTCACAGGATATCAAATTTGGCTAAATCGCTTTGCAGCATGTGTTCCATTTCCAGCCGGGATGCGCCGACAAACCATTCGGTGCTGCTGCGCACTTCCGGTTCCGGATCGCGCCATTTCTGCGCCCGCGGAATTGCCCGGCTGAAGCCGTAGACCAGGTCCAGCCGGGCCTGCATGTGGCGGTCGGGGATAAAGGCGTAGATCCAGTCCACATCCCATTTCTGGATCGCCAGGATTTGAAAGATCCGCATAAAAGGCTCTAGCCGTTCCGCCCGTTTGCCGCGATGGCCGGGCAGAAAGTTCAGCTCGCCGATATAGGCCAGGCGGCCGCTGACCTCCCGCGCCAGCGGTTCTGCGACGCTTTCAACGCCGCCGCCTGCATCGTTGGGAAACTGATGCCGCGAGGTGCGCAGCAGAAACTCAGCCAGGGTTTCGCGGCCCAGATCCTGCAGCATGGAGGCAGCACCGCCGACATAGGTGTCGCCCTCCTTCAGGAACAGCCAAAAGGCCGAGTTCCGGGTGTGGTCGGCCCGTTCGATGGCAAAACCCGGCATCTGGAACCGGCGGCCGGTTTCGGCGGCGGCGTCGGGCACTTTCTCAAAATCCGTGAACATTTCGACCTGAAGGCCGGCCTGCGAAAGCGCGTTCAAATATCCCGAAAGCGTTTTGCCCAAATCCAGAAAGTTCATAAAGGTCCCCCGTCACAAAAATTATGTATCCGGATAGCCCGGATCGTCTCCTGACGCCGCCTCAGAGTGCATGTTCACTAAAATCTTAACTACTTTTGCGGTAAATTGTTTGAAATTCAAACTGAACTCTCCGCCACGTGCATTCCGGTGGCCGCGAATGGGTATCGCTTGTTTTGAATAACAAAAAGCCCGGCAACTGCGCTGCCGGGCTGAGCTGTGTCAAAGGTGCTTTGGGTTGTGTCAGCCGCGGCCGCGGTAGGGGGGCACGCCTTGGTCGGGGATCCAGACGCCCTCAGGCATCGGGCCGGTTTGCCAGAACACATCAATCGGAATGCCGCCGCGCGGATACCAGTAGCCGCCGATGCGCAGCCATTGCGGCTGCAGGAAGTCCGCCAGCCGGCGGGCGATGGAGACCGTGCAATCCTCGTGAAAGGCGCCGTGATTGCGGAAGGAGGTCAGGAAAAGCTTCAGCGATTTGCTTTCCACCAGCCACTCACCGGGTACGTAGTCGATCACCAGATGGGCAAAATCCGGCTGGCCGGTCATCGGGCAAAGGGAGGTGAACTCCGGTGCGGTGAAGCGCACGTTATAGGCCGTGTCGGACTGCGGGTTCTGCACCCGCTCCAGTTCTGCCTGTTCCGGGCTGGCCGGCACCACGGTATCGCCGCCCAGCTGTTTCAGATTGCTGTAGATGCTGTCAGACATGTCAGGGTTCCTATGTTCAGACGCCGCGTTTGTTGCCCCAAACCAGCACATGCAGCTGGGGCAGGACGCGGGGGGTGAACCAGCGGTCGCCGGTCACTTTTTCAATCAGCCACAACAGCCGGTCTGTGGCTTGGTTCAGATCGACCGGCAGGGAGGGGTCAACTTCCGGATTGCCGGGCTGCAGATACAATGGCAGTCCGGGATGGCGCTCCGCGGCGGCCTTGGCCCAGGCGTAATCCTTGTCGTCAAAGATCACGATCTTAATTACTGTCTGGCCGCAGCCCTTGGCGGCTTCAAGACATAGGTCAAAGGCTTTCCAATCCACTCTTTCACCGCTGGACGGCGGCTTGGGGCTGAGCACCAAAGTGTCAAGATCACCAAACCACGGCTTGCTGACGGACCCTTGGGTTTCGCAGGCAAAGCGGTAGCCTTCGGTCTTGCCGTATGCGATTACCGGGGCGAAGTCCTGGATCGCCGGATTGCCGCCGGAGATCGACACCGTCAATGGCTTGCCGCCGGACAGGCGGCGCACTTCGCCCATGACTTCCTCTGGCGTCATCACCGCCCAGTCGTGGCGGTTGGCGCTGTCCACCGCATGCATGCTGTCGCACCAGGAACAGCGGTAATCACAGCCGCCGGCGCGCACAAACACTGTGGGCTCCCCGATCAAAGCGCCTTCGCCTTGGATGGTGGGGCCGAAGATTTCGGCAATGCGCAGGGATGTCATGGCCGGTACTCCGCCCAGGTCTTGGGGGTCTCCGAGACTTTCACCGCAGCAACCTCAGGCCAGCGCGCATGGCACCAGTCATAGAAATGCTTGGCCATGTTTTCAGCCGTTGAATGCCCCTCCAGCACGTCGTTCAGATGCCGGTGGTCAAAGGTCCCGTCGATGTATTCTTTCAGCGGTTTCAGCTCATGATAGTCGCGCACAAAGCCATCCGCGTTCAGCTCCTTGGCCGTCAGTTCCACCACCACCACGTAGTTGTGCCCATGCAGCCGGGCGCATTGGTGGTCAGTCGGCAGATGGGTCAGCTGATGCGAGGCGGAGAAATGGAACTCCTTGGTGATCCGGAACATCAGGCACCGTCCTTGGCGGCAATCGCCTGCTGCCAGAAATCGGGGTCGGCGTAATCCGTCGGATCCTCGGCACCGGCCAGATGAAATGCCTCGCGCCGTTCCACGCAGGTACCGCAGCGCCCGCAGTGCTTTTCGCCGCCCTTGTAGCAGGACCATGTATCGGCAAACGGTGTGTTGTGCTTGGCGCCGGCGGTGACAATGTCGGCCTTGGAGCGGTGCACAAACGGGGTGTAAAGCCGCACGTCGGCATAGCCATCCAACGCCGCCCGCTGCATCGCGTCAAAGGCCTCGGTGAAAGCCGGGCGGCAGTCCGGATAGATGAAGTGATCGCCGCCATGCACCGCCGTGGCCACGGCCTCATCGCCATTGGCGGCAGCGATGCCATAGGCGATGGTCAGCATGATGGCGTTGCGGTTCGGCACCACGGTAACCTTCATGGAGTCTTCTTCGTAATGGCCGTCCGGCACGTCGATATCATCGGTCAGGGCCGAGCCGGAAAGGGCTGCGCCGATACTGCGCATGTCGATGATGTCATGCGGCACGCCAAGCCGCACAGCGGCGGCGGCGGCATAGTCGAGCTCCTTCTTGTGGCGCTGGCCGTAATCAAAGGAGACAAGACGGGTCAGCTGATGTTCATCAGCAACCATATGGGCAAGCGAAACGGAATCCAGCCCGCCCGAGCAGATAACGATAGTCTTCATTTTTGTACCCTTGTTTTGGTGACCGGGTAGGCTGCGACCGGTGCGGCGCATATAGCTGTGCATGGCTTAACGCGCAAGAGGCGGGCGGATAGCGCACTTTTTGCAGGTGATGTTGGAGATTTTTGAAAATGTCTTTCGCGCCCTCCCAAGGTCAGGCGCGGGCCTCATGTTGGCGCTATACAGGAGGCAGTTCACCCTCCAGCCACTCCAGAAACGCCCGCGTCGCCGGAGTGCTGGCATGGCTGGGGGGCGGCATCAGGAAATAGTTCTCCAGCAATTCCGCTGAATGCCCGCTGGGTTTGACCAATTGGCCGCTTTCCAGCAGCCCGCCGGCCAGCGTGTCGTGCGACATGGAGATACCGGCGCCATTCACCGCCGCTGTCATGGCGATCACGTAGGTGGAGGCCAGATTGATCTCGTGATTGCGTTCAAACATGCGCCCTTGCGACTTGAACCACGCCCCCCAAGAGCCTGTCACACCGCCGCAATCCAGCAGGGTCCCGGTTTCGAAATCAACTTTTCCGTCCTGATAACCCGGCGCGCAGACAGGGTAGAACCGGTCCCGCGTCAGCCGGACGGCGGCGGCGGACATGTCGGCAGGACGGCCAAAACGGATCTCGGTGCCTGCATTGGCGGCATGACGTTCGGGATCCCAGATCGGGGTCACGATGTTCAGTACCAGCCAGGGGAACTTTTCGTACAGACGAGGCAGGCGGGGGGACAGCCAGAACACCGAAAAGGCCATATTGCACTGCAAAACCAAGTGCCGCCCCTGATCGCCGCCGGTGAAAGCCTGCGTTCCGGCTGCAATCAGGTCAAAGGCCTCGCGCACGATGGGCGTGTAATTGGCGCCGGCTTCGGAAAGTTCCAGCGCGCGGGTTTTGCGGATGAACAGCTCGCGGCCCAGAAAGGTCTCCAGGCTGCGCACATGCTGGCTGATTGCCGATTGCGTCAGGTTCAGCTCACCTGCGGCACGGGTGAAGGACAGATGCCGCGCGCTGGCCTCAAATGCGCGCAGCCAAGTGAGCGGGGGCAGCGAAGAAGAGGGTGAGACAGGAGAAGACACGGACGCACGACCTATGCATTAATTCAATTAATGCATTAGCGCTGAATCAATCATTTGTCAGCCGGCAATTCTGCTGGCACCACTTGTGCATCAACACTATCGGAGGCGTCAGAATGAACAAGCAAGCGGATCTCAGCCCGAACCTCACCCATTGGCAGGAGCGCGTCGATATGGCTGCTGCGTTCCGCTGGACGGCCAAGCTGGACATGCATGAGGCGGTGGCCAACCACTTCAGCCTGGCGGTGAGCGAGGACGGCAGCCAGTTTCTGATGAACCCCAATCAGGTGCATTTTGCCCGGGTCAAAGCCTCGGATCTGTTGCTGCTGGATGCCAATGACCCCAAGACGATGGACCGCCCCGATGCGCCGGACCCGACCGCCTGGGGGCTGCACGGCTCGATCCACCGCCTGTGTCCCCATGCGCGCTGCGTGATGCACGTGCATTCGATCCACGCCACTGTGCTGGCCTGCCTGGCCGACAGCACCCTGCCGCCGATCGACCAGAACACAGCAACCTTCTACAACCGCTATGTGATAGACAACGGCTTTGGCGGCTTGGCGTTTGACGACGAGGGCGCGCGCTGCGCGTCGATGCTGACCGACCCCAAGGTCAAGACCATGATCATGGGCAACCACGGGGTGCTGATCATTGGGGACAGTGCCGCGGACACTTTCAACCGGCTCTATTATTTCGAGCGTGCCGCAGAGACCTATATCCGGGCGCTGCAAACCGGCCAGAAACTGCGGGTGCTGAGCGATGAAGTCGCCGAGAAAACTGCGCAGGAGCTGGAGGATTACCCCGACCAGGCCGAACGCCACCTGGCCGAGTTGAAAGCGATCCTCGACGACGAAGGCTCCAATTACGCGAGCTAAGGCAGGCCTCCCCATGCAGGCAATGAAGCCACGGTCAGTTCAGCGGACTGCCCGGAGGGTTGCTGCACCCGTCAGACACATCACTTCAGCCATCCAGAAGGTTACAGATGCCGGATTACATCCCCACAAATGCCGCGTCTTCCGGGGTGAAACTCGACAAGAAAACGCTGAAATCCATCGCTGCCCGCAGCGATAAGCCCGGCCTGATCTATATCGCTCAATGGGTTGCTTTTCTGTCGGCCACCGGCGCGCTGGTCTGGGCAACGCTCGGCACGCTCTGGGTCTGGCCCGCAATGCTGCTGCACGGCATCTTCCTGACCGTGCCGGCCTATTCCTTCAGCCATGAAACCGCGCACGGCACCGCCTTCCGCAGCCGCTGGCTGAACGAGGCAGTGCTGTGGGTCACCTCGTTCCTCTACATGGAGGAGCCGCTGCACCGCCGCTACACCCACACCAACCACCACACCCATACCTGGTGGGTGGGCAAAGACAGCCAGATGCCGTTCGACACGCCGATGGGCTTTGGCGGCTGGCTGGCCGAGATCAGCGGCTTTGCCCTGCTGCGCTTCCACATGCAGGTGTTCGTGTGTCTGGCAGCGGGCCGCTACACCGACACGATGAAGATGGTCACGCCCGAAGGCGGGTTTGCCAAGATGACCCGCAACGCGCGCATTATGCTGATGATCTATGCGCTGATCGCCGCAGCGCCGTTTTTTGGCATCTGGTGGGTGGTCTGGTTCCTGGTGATCCCGCGCATCCTGGGGGCTCCCGTCATGCTGCTGTTCACCCTGATCCAGCACGTGGAGCTGCAGGAGAATTCGCCATCGATACTGGAGAGCACCCGGTCGTTCCGCAGCAACCGGCTGGCTGAATTCCTCTATATGAAGATGAACAACCACGTCGAACACCATCTGTATCCGCAGGTGCCGTTCCACGCGCTGCCCAAACTGGCCGAGGCGTTGCAGGATCAGCTGCCGCAGCCGGATCCGGGCTTCTGCAAGACCAATCTTGAGGTGATGTCGGTGGTGCTGCGCCGCTCACTGGGGCGCCAGACCAAGGCCGCCAGCATCCGCCAGGCGCCGCATATGATCACCGGGGGCGGCCCGGTGGAACGTGTCGCGCAGCGGACAATGTGAGTTAGGCCGGAAAATACCAATCAGGAGCCACAGCATGAGCCAATGGATAGACGCCTGCGCCACCGATGACATCGACGAGGAAGACCTGATCTCCTGGCAGCATGGCGGCAAATCATACGCGATCTACAACACCAAAAAGGGGTTCTTTGCCTCGGATCTGATCTGCACCCATGAAGAGCAGAGCCTGGAGGACGGGCTGGTGATTGATTGCGTCATCGAATGCCCGCTGCATGGCGGCCGGTTTGATATCTGCACCGGCAAGGCGTTGTCGGCACCGGTGCATAAAGATCTTAATACCTATCCTGTCAGGGTCGAGGGCGGCCGGGTGTTTGTGGAAACCGGCTGACAGCTTCCTCCCCCGGAGTGTCAGCTGCTGGCGGCCCTTCGGGGCCGCTTTTCCCCTCTTCTTTCACTGGCTTGCCATCTGATCCTGATCAAGGCGGGAGCACTCGCGAATCCCTATGCCTGATCTCAAAGAGACACGACAGGCTTAGGAGAGACCTCATGTTGCGCCTTGCATCCGTTCTATATTCGCTGATTGGTTCCAGCCTGGCAGGCGTCGGCGTCATCGCGGTTCTGGTCGCAGGGCTGGTGTCGACCCAGGCCATTCTGGCCTCGGCGGCCATTGGTGCGATTGCCGGGTTGCCGGTGGCCTGGCTGGTGGCCAAACAGCTTTATGCCCGCGGCGCCTAGGCGTTCAGGAACACCCGCGCGGCGGCTTCGAACTCGCGCGGCTTTTCGGCGTGCAGCCAATGGCCCGCACCGGGCAATTTGGCAAAGCGGGCGGCGGGAAAGCGCGCACGGATCTCGTCGCGGTGTTCGGGCAGCACGTAGTCCGATTCAGCCCCGGACAGGAACAGCGCAGGCCCCTCCCACGCGGCATCCGTGTCAGGGAAGGACATGATGTCCGGCATCTGATCCGCCAGCGTGTCCAGGTTCAGTTTCCAGCGCTTGTTCGGAATATCCAGCGATTGGGTGAAAAAGCTTTGCAGTGCAGGTTCCACCCCTGCCTCGGCCAGTTGCGCCGCGGCCTCCGGGCGGCGCGCAACTGTCTCCAGGTCGACCGTGCGCATGGCGTGGATGTATTGAATCTGGGTATGGCCATAGGCAACCGGCGCGATGTCGGCAACCACCAGGCGGTGTACCGCATCAGGGTGGTTAAGAGCCAGCGTCATTGCCGCCTTGCCGCCCATTGAATGTCCGATCACATCCATCCTGCCGCCATGCGCGGCAATCACTTCGGCCAGGTCTTCGGCCAGTTCAGGATAGCTGTGGCTTTCGGTCCGCGGGCTGTCGCCGTGGTTGCGCATATCCGCCGCAACCACCAGCCGCTCATCCGACAGGCGTTTGGCAATAACACCCCAGTTCCGGGCCGAGCCGTAAAGACCGTGGGCAATCAGCAGCGGGGTTTTGTTTGTGGCGGTGCCATGTGTGATCGTGTTCAGCATAAGCTCTAGATACCCGCGCAGGCAAAGGCTTGCCACCCCCATTGAGACAGCCGCAGGCGCAGGTTAGGGTGGCGGTGAACAGCAGCTGAGGGAGAGTGCCGGAATGGCCGCCAGCCTGGACCAGGATATCGAGGACATCCGTACGTTGCTGAAGGAGCGCGAACAGGCCTCCGGCGATCTGGCCGCGGCATTGAAGCGGGCGCGCCGCCGCCTGCCGCGCCGGGTCTATAAACAGGGCATGAAACTCGCCGATGCGCTGCCGATGCTGGAACACCCCAAGCTGCGGCCGACTGTTGACGAAAAACCGCTGCGCGGCGCCGCACGCGAAGTGAAGGCGCATTTGCAGAAAATCGACCTGGCAGACCGGCGCAAGGGCTTTTGGCTGGGGGTGCTGGGCAGTGCGGCGTTTTCCCTTCTGGTGGTGCTGATCCTGCTGGTCGTTGTGTTGCGCTGGCGCGGTCTGATCTGATTTCCCGCTTTACCCCGCCGCTGCCTTCGGTATTTTGAACGTGGTTCAAGATGAAGGCGAGGCGCCATGGCAGGCAAAGTAGAAGCGCGCAAGGCGGCGCTGCGGGAAAAACTGGTGGAAGCGGCAGAGATCCGCATTGCCCGTGACGGGGCAGGGGCGTTGCGCGCCCGTGATCTGGCGCAGGATGCGGGCTGTGCGCTGGGGGCGATCTACAACGCATTCGACGATTTGAACGCCATCATAATGGCGGTGAACGGCCGCACCTTCCGCAGGCTTGGGGCCGCTGTCAGGGCATCGGTGGAACACGCCGCCGCGGAGCCGCCCGCCAGCCGCCTGATCCTGATGAGCAACGCCTACCTGCACTTTGCCATCGCGAACACCAACCTGTGGCGGGCGCTGTTTGATTTGCAGATGACCGCAGAGGGGCCAGTGCCCGGCTGGTATCTGGAGGCGCTGGAGGGGCTCTTTGCCAATATCGCCCGGCCAGTGGGGGAGCTGTTCCCGGGGATGGGCGCAGAGGAGACCGGCCTGATGGTGCGGGCGCTGTTTTCTTCTGTTCATGGCATTGTGCTGTTGGGGCTGGAGCGGCGTATTTCGGGGGTGCCTCCCCATCAGATCGAAACGATGATTGCCCAGGTGCTCAATCAAATCGGCAGTAAGTGAATTTTTGAACGACGTTCAAAATAGTTCTTGAACAGCGTTCAGGATTGTGCGATCACTCTTCCTGTGAACGATGTTCAAGATGGAGGAAGAGATGTTCGCCACTCTGAAGACCCTGATCACCGGTGCCAATGCCCGGGCCGAGGAACAGCTGCGGGAGACCTATTCGATCGAGCTGATCACCCAAAAGATCCGCGAGGCCGAAGGCAATCTGAAGGCGGCCAAGCTGACCTTGGCCAGCCTGATCCAACGCCAGCGCGCTGAGTTGCGCCAGATCGAGACCCTGCAAACCCGTGTGCACGACCTGATGGCACGGGCCGGCGAAGCGCTGGAAGGCGGGCGCGAGGATCTGGCGCAAAGCGCAGCCCAGGCAGTTGCCGAGATGGAGAACGAGCTGACAGTCCGCCGCCAGACCCTGGACCGGCTGGACACAAGGATCTTGCAATTGCGCCAGTCGGTGGAAACCGCCAGCCGCCGCATCACCGACCTGAAGCAGGGCGCCATTGCCGCCCGTGCTACCCGGCGCGAACAGGACATCCAGCGCCGCCTGCGCCGCCACACCGGCGGTGACAGCCCGGCTGAGGAGGCCGAGGCGCTGATCAGCGAAGTCCTGCAGCGCGATGACCCGTTTGAGCAGGGCGAGATCCTGCGTGAAATCGACGGCGAGCTGAACAGCAGCTCCATCGCCGATGATCTGGCGGACGCCGGTTTCGGCCCCCGCAGCCGCAGCACCGCCGCCGATGTGCTGAACCGGCTGAAAGCCAAAGACTGACCGGGCACAGCCCAGGCATCTCCCGGACCGCCGGGCAACCTCAAGAAATTTTTGAATACTGGAGCAAAGACATGTTTACCGACAGCACTGACAACAAACTGATTATCCTGCTGAACGTCGCCGGCGTCGCCATCGCCTATGCGATGCTGGGGGTGTCGCTGTGGCTTTCCACCGAAGTACCGCTTGCCACCAAAGGCTATTGGGGCATGGGCGTGCTCTTGCTGACGCTCAGCTTGATCAACGTGGTGAAGTACCGGTTCGATCATCGCTCCAGCGAAGACCGCATCCGCAAGATCGAAGATGCCCGCAACGAAAAGCTGCTGGAAGACGCGCTTTTGGACGCGAAACAGGATCTTTGATCCGCAATAAGTGAAACAGGCCCGGCGCCCGCCATTTATTGGCGGGCGTTTGCCGTGCCGCCGTATTCAGCCAGCCGGCTTTTGCCACTCCATCAGGTAGAGATAGGGAGCCCGGTTGTAGCTGTCCGCCCGCTCGCCGCCCGTCGCCATGGGTTCGTCAAAATGGGTCAGCTGCAGCCCTGCGTTCAGCAATGCTTGCATGTAGAACGCCTGCGGCCGGTGCCAGTTCTTTATCCGCATCCCATTCCATTCGCCCCAATGGTGGTGTTCTTCGAAATAGCGGTCGATGCACATATTCGCCGCGCCGTCCTGATCACGTGTCCAGCCTCCGCCTTTGGATTGCGAGGCTGTGATCCAGCTGTTGAGGTTGGCAATCAGCAGATGACCTCCCGGCGCCAGCACCCGCGTCATCTCGGCGATTGCACGTTTCGTGTCTGGAATGTCGATCAGTGTCAAATAGCTGACTACGATGTCGAAACTGGCGTCTGCAAATGGCAGAGCTTCTGCAGTACCTTTTACAAACCTCTGATCAGACAGGGCTTCCGCATGCCGGAGGAGGGCATCTGTCGGATCCAACCCGGTTACGTTTCCTGCGAAGGGCGCGAGCATCCGGCAAAACCGGCCCTCGCCGCACCCCACGTCGAGAATGCGCGGGCTTGGCCGGAGACGCACACGGTTCAGCATCGGGTGATCCAGAACATGTTGCCGGCTGAAGTCGCCGCTTACCCCCATCAGTGTGATCCAGGCGTCAGCAGAGGCCTGCCATCCATTGTCCATCACAGGCTCTCCCATACTGCATACGCGAAAGGGGAGTAGTGGTGGCTGACAGGCTTGCCGTCAATAAGAAACGCCGCGGCATTTGAGCCGCGGCGTTTGGTTTTTTTATGTTTTTCAGTCTCTTACAGGTTCGGGTACAGCGGGAATCTGGCGCAGAGATCCGCGACCTTGGCGCGCACCGCCGCTTCCACATCCGCATTGCCGTCTTCACCGTTGGCGGCCAGCCCGTCGATCACCTCGATGATCAGATCGGCGATCTGGCGGAACTCAGCTTCGCCGAAGCCGCGGGTGGTGCCGGCCGGGGTCCCGAGGCGCAGGCCCGAGGTCACGGTGGGCTTTTCCGGGTCGAACGGGATGCCGTTCTTGTTGGTGGTGATATGGGCCCGCCCCAGCGCCTTGTCGGCGATGTTGCCGGTCACGCCTTTGGGACGCAGATCGACCAGCATCACATGGGTATCGGTGCCGCCGGTGACGATGTCCAGCCCGCCCTGGATCAGCTGGTCTGCCAGCGCCGCCGCGTTTGCCTTGACCTGCTTCTGGTAGGTCTTGAACTCAGGCTTCAGCGCCTCGCCAAAGGCCGCCGCCTTGCCTGCGATCACATGCATCAGCGGGCCGCCCTGGATGCCGGGGAAAATAGCCGAGTTCACTTTCTTGGCAATCGCCTCGTCATTGGTCACGATCATGCCGCCGCGCGGGCCGCGCAGGGTTTTATGGGTGGTGGTGGTGGCCACATGCGCATGCGGGAACGGCGAGGGGTGCTCACCGGCGGCGATCAGGCCCGCGATATGGGCCATGTCGACCATGAAATAGGCGCCGACGCTGTCGGCGATTTCACGGAACTTGGCAAAGTCGATCTGGCGCGGGATGGCGGAGCCGCCGGCGATGATCAGCTTGGGCTGGTGCTCGGTGGCCAGCGCCTGGATCTGGTCGTAGTCGATCAGGTTGTCGCTTTCGCGCACGCCGTAATGCACCGCGTTGAACCACTTGCCCGACTGGTTGGGACGCGCGCCATGGGTCAGGTGGCCACCGGAGGCCAGATCCATGCCGAGGATGGTATCGCCGGGCTGGATCAGCGCCTGGAACACGCCCTGGTTGGCCTGGCTGCCGGAGTTCGGCTGCACATTGGCAAACTCACAGCCGAACAGTGCCTTGGCGCGGTCGATGGCCAGGTTTTCAGCCACGTCCACATACTGGCAGCCGCCGTAATACCGGCGCCCCGGATAGCCTTCGGCATATTTGTTGGTCAGCACAGAGCCTTGCGCTTCCATCACCGCCGCCGAGACGATGTTCTCGGAGGCAATCAGCTCGATCTCGTCGCGCTGGCGGCCCAGCTCGGCGGTGATCGACGCATAAAGCTCAGGGTCGCGCTCGGAGAGGGTTTGGGTGAAAAAGCCGGGGTCACGGGTCGCTTCAGTCATAGTGGCTCCGTTGGAGTAAGGATCAGAACTGAGGGATTTCCTATCGGAAACTTCCTTGCGCAGGAAGCCTGTAAAGCGACATTTCCCTGCGACAGAACGGCAACTATGGTCTTTGCCGGAAAGCTGTGATTGTTTCGGAACCAGATGCCTAACACCGGAAACAGATTTCATGAGTTTGAGAATCGCCTTTCTGGCCAGTGAGGCCGAAATTGCGCAACAGGCCCTGGGCACTCTGCGTAACAGATACGGGCATGTGCCGCCCGCCGAAGCCGGTATTGTTGTGGCCCTGGGCGGTGACGGTTTCATGCTGCGCACATTGCTTGCGATGGTGGATCATCCGGCGCCGGTTTACGGGATGAACCGCGGCACCGTTGGCTTTCTGATGAATGAGTACCGTGAAGACGGGCTGATCGAGCGGCTTGAAGAAGCCGTGCAGGAAATCATCAATCCGCTGTCGATGACCGCAATGGACCGCCGCGGCGCGGTGCATAAGGCGCTGGCCATCAACGAAGTGTCTCTGCTGCGGGCAGGACCGCAGGCGGCACGGCTCAGAGTATCCGTGGACGGGCGCGTGCGGATGGACGAACTGGTCTGCGATGGCGCCTTGGTCTCCACCCCTGCGGGCTCCACTGCCTATAATTATTCTGCCCATGGCCCGATCCTGCCGATCGGGGCGGATGTGCTGGCGCTGACGGCGATTGCCGCTTTCCGGCCGCGGCGCTGGCGCGGAGCGCTTTTGCCTAGCAACGCTATGGTGCGCTTTGATGTGCTGGAGGCCGGCAAACGCCCGGTGATGGCTGACGCGGATTCGAATTCGGTGGCCGATATTGATTGGGTCGAGATCCGCACTGATCCGCAAATACGCCATAAAATCCTGTTCGATCCGGGTCATGGCCTGGAAGAAAGGCTTATATCCGAGCAGTTTACGTAACCGTTTAACGAAGAGTTCACGGATTTGTGAACATCCCGGTAACGATTATATGCGATGGTTTACCCACAGGCGGACGTGGGTGGTAATTGCCCAAGGGCAGAATGCCATAGAGCCGTACCGGCGTGTTTTGTACGTTCCTGTTTATTTAGTTACCTGCCGGTCATGCCTACGAAACCTGCGCCAGAACGCCAGGTTCGCTGAATGCGGCGAGGCGACCGCTGTTTGTAGTGAGTGATCTCGGTATGGAAGTTCCCCGGGGGCGGTTCAGTCCGTTCCCCGGGACCATTCGCAAAACGAGCGTGAACAGGCAAGACGGGCGTGAACAGGCTGTGCGAGAATAGGCTGTACGTGAAGATGCATACACCCGCCATTGCGCCCATCCGGACTATTTCTGGGCGATCTCCAATTTGAACCTTTGGGACCCGCTGATGCTGCCGTTTGCCGGCTGACTGTGAAATCAGGCGCTTCCGCCCGCCTGTATCTGGTCCCACAGCGGCAGGCACATGCGGCCTGCGCGGGCTTCAATCGCGGCGCAGGCGTCCACTGCCAGATCCTCGCGCCAGCGGCGGGCGGCGATCTGCACATTGATCGGCTGCGGCCCCTTGGGCAGCTGCGCCAGCCGGGCGGGGACCGAGGCGGCAGGCAGGCCGAGGAAGTTCATCGCATAGGAATAAACTGCGCAGCCGAGCACCTCATGCACGCCTTCGGCGCCTTCGGTGTCGCGGTCCGGCTTGAAAAAGGGCTGCGGCAGGAACGGCGACAAGACCAGCGGGTATTCTTCCATGAACAGGGACCATTGCCGCGCGTAATGGGTGCGCGCGGCCATCATTCGCAGCAGCTCATCGCCGGCAAAGGGCGGGAACTCCTGGAAATATACGGCAAAGATGTCGCGCACGGTCTGGGAGCCTGCCGCGTCCACGTCATCCTTCATCAGCGCATGGACCTCGCCCATCAATGCGCGGTAACCGTTGCGCCCGGCCTCGAACACATTGGGCGGTTCCGCTTCCTCCACCAAATAGCCTGCGTCGGTCAGCGCCGAGCGGGCAAAATCCAGCGCGGCCTCGACTTCGGGGTGCAGATCATAGCCATGGGTGTTCTTGGTGAATGCGACCTTGACCGGGCCGCTCACCGCTTTGCCAAACCACGGTACCGGCACATGGAAGGGGTCGCGCGGGTCTGCGGCAATCAGGGAGGGCATTGACAGATGCAGGTCTTCTGCCGAACGGGCAATCAGCCCTTGCACTGACATCAGCTGCGCCAGCAGCCCGCGTTCGGCGGATTGGCTGGGGTTCCAGGCCGGCACCCGGCCCAGGCCAGGCTTCACTGTTACCGCGCCATTGGCGGCCGCTGGAAAGCGCAAGGATCCGCCTATGTCATTGCCATGCGCCAGCGCGCCGATCCCGGCCATCACCGCAGCCCCTGCGCCGCCGGAGGAGCCGCCCGGCGAGATATGCCGCCCCCAAGGGTTATAGGTGCGGCCATGCAGCGGATTGTCGGTATCGGCCCGGAAGGAAAACTCCGGCGTATTTGTCCGCCCGATCACCACCGCCCCGGCCTTTTGCAGGTTTTCCACCACCGGGGCGTCTGCAGGCGCTATCAAATCCTTCAGCGCCGGGACGCCGTTGGAGGTGGCATGGCCCGTTTGATCCACGTTGATCTTGATGGTGACCGGCACGCCATGCAGCGGGCCGGGAACAGCACCGCCTGCGCGTTCCGTGTCGAGCGCGCGGGCGCGCTCCAGTGCCTCGGCGCTCAGGTCTTCAACCACGGCATTCAGCGCCGGGTTCACCGCGTTCATCCGGTCAATGGAGGCTTGCACGGCATCTTCGGCGCTCAGGTCTCCGGTGCGGGTCCGTTTTGTCAGTTCCGTTGCACTCAGGCGCCATAGATCCGGTTTTGTCATGCTCAAGCCTCCCTGGCCGCAGCCTAGGAGGGCAGGGCTGAGTTGCAAGGGAAACCGGGCGGAAAAGGGCCGGAATTCTGCAAGAACTCCACCGAGGTTCAGGACCTGTCAGGTTTGTCTGTCAGCGTGACAGATCGCATATGAGCGCGCGATGGCACGTCTGGAAATTGTTTCCCCAAGCCCATGGCGGGCGGCGCGACACGATAAGCGCAGTTGAAAGCGGCAAAGCCTGATCAAAACCATGCTGGGCGGAATGCAGGATCAGCGGCGCACGGCGAGGCGGCGCGGCAGATGCCAGAAGGCCGTTTCTGTGTCATGGGTCTTGCCGCAGGGGGTGATTCCCTGATTGCAGCCGCCATATCCGGGGGGGGAATTTGCAGATTTGCAATTCTGGCGGGGCTTTCCTGAATATTCTCCTGCAAAGACCTGTTTGCAAAGTGGTTTGGGTGCAAACCGCAAACCATGTGTAAATTTTGTGAATTCAGGCTGTCTGCCTGTTCGGAACCTGTAAATTTATTGACCAACCTTGCGTGCAGGGGCAGCAAAACTTGCCCGTTTGCCGCTTTCTCGCCTAGGCAAAGAGCAGGAGGAGACGATCACTATGGGATATCAGGATATTTATGCCGGCTGGAAACAGGACCCGGAACGGTTTTGGATGGAGGCCGCACAGGCGATCAACTGGGATGAAGCCCCGAAACAGGCGCTGTTAGATAAGGGTGATGGCCTTTATGAATGGTTTTCCGATGCCAAGGTGAACACCTGCTACAACGCCGTTGACCGCCATGTGGAACAGGGCCGCGGCGAACAGACCGCGATCATCTATGACAGCCCGGTCACCCATACCAAGCGTGAAATCTCCTATGTCGAGCTGCGCAACCGGGTCGCCACACTGGCCGGTGCGCTGCGTGCGAAAGGCATCGAAAAGGGCGACCGGGTCATCATCTATATGCCGATGATCCCAGAAGCGCTGGAGGCGATGCTGGCCTGCGCACGCATCGGGGCTGTGCATTCGGTGGTGTTCGGCGGCTTTGCCTCCAACGAGCTGGCGGTGCGGATCGACGATGCCAAGCCCAAGGCGATCATCGCCGCGTCCTGCGGGATCGAGCCGGGCCGCACCGTGCATTACAAACCGCTGCTGGATGGCGCCATCGACCTGTCTGAGCACAAGCCGGAATTCTGCGTGATCTTTCAGCGCGAACAGGAAGTGGCGGATCTGATCCCGGGCCGCGACGTGAACTGGCACGGGTTCCAATACGGTGTGGAACCCGCCGAATGTGTGCCCGTCGAGGGCAACCACCCCTCCTATATCCTCTACACCTCCGGCACCACCGGCCAGCCCAAAGGCGTGATCCGTCATACCGCGGGCCAGCTGGTGGCGCTGAACTGGACGATGAAAAACATCTACAACGTCGATCCGGGCGATGTGTTCTGGGCGGCGTCGGATGTGGGCTGGGTCGTTGGGCACAGCTACATCTGCTATGCGCCGCTGATCCATGGCAACACCACAATTGTGTTTGAGGGCAAGCCGGTCGGCACACCGGATGCGGGCACATTCTGGCGGGTGATTTCCGAGCATAAGGTCAAAAGCTTCTTCACTGCCCCTACCGCCTTTCGCGCAGTGAAGCGGGAGGATCCCAAGGGCGAATTCGTCAAGAAATACGATCTGAGCTGCCTGCAGCAGGTTTACCTGGCCGGCGAGCGCGCCGACCCCGACACCATTACCTGGGCGCAGGATCAGCTGAAGGTGCCGGTGGTGGACCATTGGTGGCAGACCGAAACCGGCTGGTCGATTGCCGCCAACCCGCTGGGGATCGAAGAACTGCCGACCAAGCTTGGCTCGCCTGCGGTGCCGATGCCTGGCTATGAGGTGGACATTCTGGACGAAGGCGGCAACCCGGTGGCGCCGGGCGAACTGGGCGCAATTGCGGTCAAGCTGCCGCTGCCGCCGGGAACCTTGCCGACGCTGTGGAACGCTGAAGAGCGGTTCAAGAAAAGCTACCTCACTACATTTCCCGGCTATTACGAGACCGGCGATGCCGGCATGAAGGACGAGGACGGCTATCTCTATATCATGGCGCGCACTGATGATGTGATCAACGTGGCGGGGCATCGTCTCTCGACCGGCGGCATGGAGGAAGTGCTGGCGGGCCACCCGGATGTTGCCGAATGCGCCGTGATCGGCGTGGCGGACAGCCTTAAGGGGCAGATGCCGGTTGGCTTCCTCTGCCTGAACTCAGGCGCCGGCCGCGATCATGGCGAGGTGGCGGCCGAGGTCGTCAAACTGGTACGGGAGAAGATCGGCCCGGTTGCCGCCTTCAAACTGGCGGTGGTGGTGGACCGGCTGCCCAAGACCCGCTCCGGCAAGATCCTGCGCGGCACCATGGTGAACATTGCGGATGGCACGCCGTGGAAGATGCCGGCGACCATTGACGATCCGGCTGTCCTGGATGAAATCAAGGGTGCTTTGCAAACAATCGGTTACGCCAGCTAAGCGCAGGGTGGTTCCCTGCATGAAAGCCGCTAGGAAATCCCGCGATCTCCTGGCGGCGCAGGAAACATTGATGTCCGGCCGTCAACCCGGCCTGGCTACCGCGGATCCTGGTCGCTGCTCTGGCCATAGCGGGGCAGCCTGTCTTTCAGCTCCAGCCAGCTCACATGTTCGGAGTGGAAGACATGAAACCTGGGGGGCATATCCCCAGGACATTCCAAAGTCGCCGTGTACATGTGGATGTTCACCGCATCCCGTGCGGTGCGATAAGCCATCTGGGTGCCGCAGGCGCCGCAGAACAGCCGCTCGACACCGTCAGAGGAATTGTAGATCTGCGGCTCTGCACCGGACCACGCGACTGCCGTATGCGGCAGTCCGAAAAATGCGGTGACAGGTGCCGCGCAGTTGCGGCGGCAATCGGCGCAGTGGCAATAGCAGCTCCAGGCCGCCTCGGCCTGGCTCTCCCAATGCACGGCGCCGCAGTGGCAATGCCCTCTCATGGCTGGTCCCTCGCTGTTGGCTTCCCTGGACAGGCGGCCAACGGTAATTCCAAGCCGCAGGACTAACCGTAGTGCGCCACCGGGGTGCCGGCAATGGCGGCCATGTTCAATAGCCCGCGCGCGGTGATCGAAGGGGAAACGATATGGGCGCGGTTGCCCATGCCCATCAGGATCGGCCCGACCTCCAGCCCGCCGGCCCGCATTTTCAGGATGTTGCGCACGCCTGAGGCGGCATCGGCATGGGCAAAGATCAGCACATTGGCCGCGCCCTCCAGCCGCGAATTGGGGAAAATCCGCTCACGCAGTTCGGGATCCAGCGCACTGTCGATGTTCATCTCGCCCTCATAGGCAAAATCCCGGTGCCTTTCGTCCAGGATCTCCAGCGCGGCGCGCAGGCGGCTGCCGGTGTCGCAGGCGATATTGCCGAATTGCGACTGCGAACACAGCGCGATCTTCGGCTCCAGGCCAAAGCGGCGCACGTGGCGGGCGGCGCCGATCACGGTTTCCGCAATCTGTTCCGGCGTCGGCTCGATCCGCACATGGGTGTCGGCAATGAACAGCGGCCCGTCCTCCAGGATCATCAGCGACAACGCCCCGTGCGGCGCATAGCTGTTGCCGCCCAGAACCTGTTCGACATAGTTCATGTGCCAGCGGTATTCACCAAAGGTGCCGCAAATCAGGCTGTCCGCTTCGCCGCGATGAACCATAATGGCGCCAATTGCAGTGGTATTGGTGCGCATGATCGCCTTGGCCAGGTCCGGGGTCACCCCGCGCCGCTGCATCACCTTGTGATAGCTGTTCCAATAGTCGTAGTAGCGCGGGTCGTTCTCTGGGTTCACCAGCTGAAAATCGCGCCCTGGCCGCACATCCAGCCCCAGCCGCTCACAGCGGCGCCCGATCACTTCCGGACGGCCGATCAGGATCGGGGTCTCGGTTGTCTCTTCCAGGATCGCCTGCGCCGCACGCAGCACCCGCTCATCCTCGCCCTCGCTGAACACGATCCGGCGGGACGCGGCGCGGGCGGCCTCGAACACCGGTCGCATCAGCAGTGCGGATTTGAATACCGTCTGGTTCAGCTTCTGCTTATAGGCCTCGATATCCTCAATCGGGCGGGTTGCTACGCCGCTGTCCATTGCCGCCTTGGCAACGGCGGAGGAGACCACCGCCACCAGCCGCGGGTCGAAGGGTTTGGGGATCAGGTAATCGGCGCCGAAATTCAGCTGCTCGCCTTTGTAGGCAGCCGCGGCTTCGGCGCTGGTTGTGGCGCGGGCCAGTTCGGCAATGCCGTCGACGCAGGCGATCTGCATCTGGTCGTTGATCTCGGTTGCCCCGACATCCAGCGCGCCGCGGAAGATGAATGGGAAGCACAGCACGTTGTTGACCTGATTGGGGAAATCGCTGCGGCCCGTGGCGATGATCGCCTCCGGTGCCACCTGGCGCGCCGCCTCCGGCATGATTTCCGGCGTCGGGTTCGCCAGTGCAAAGATGATCGGGCGGTCCGCCATCTTTGCCACCATTTCGGGCTTCAGCACGTTCGGGCCGGACAGGCCAAGGAACAGATCCGCGCCGTCCATCACCTGGCCCAGCGCGCGCAGGTCCGACGCCTGGGCAAAGGCCGCCTTCTGCGGGTTCATATCCTCCTCGCGGCCTTCATAAACCAGACCGTGAATGTCGCAGAGCCAGATATTTTCGCGCTTCACCCCCAGTTTCACCAGCATGTTGAGGCAGGCAATCCCCGCCGCACCGCCGCCGGTGGAGACGATCTTGATGTCCTCAAACGACTTGCCCGCCACATGCAGGGCGTTCTTGGCGGCCGCGCCCACAACAATTGCGGTGCCGTGCTGGTCGTCATGAAACACCGGAATGCCCATCCGCTCACGGCAGATCTTCTCGACGATAAAACAGTCTGGCGCCTTGATGTCTTCGAGGTTGATGGCGCCGAACGTCGGCTCCAGCGAGCAGACGATATCCGCCAGCTTTTCCGGATCGCTCTCATTCACTTCAATGTCAAAACAATCGATGCCCGCGAAGTTCTTGAACAGGACCGCCTTGCCTTCCATCACCGGTTTTGAGGCCAGCGCGCCGATGTTGCCCAGCCCCAGAACCGCTGAACCGTTCGACACAACGGCCACCAGATTCCCGCGAGAGGTATAGCGGGCAGCATTGGCGGCGTCCGCTTTGATCTCGGTGCAGGCCTCTGCCACACCGGGTGAATAGGCGCGTGCCAGATCGCGCCCGTTGGCCATCGGTTTGGTCGCGCGGATCTCCAGTTTACCGGGCCGCGGAAACTCGTGATAGTTGAGCGCGGCTTGGCGCAGGTTCTGTGAATCGGACATCTGGCGCTCCTGAAGATCAGTATTGTTTAGTGTTAAACCATTTTTCTTGCCGGAAACCTAGCCCAAACTGACGCAAATGAACGCCAGTACTGGCAAGCGGCGGCTTCTTGCGTGAATTCTGCCTTGCGGACGCCTTTGCCGGCAAATGAAAAGGGAATAAAATCGGGGCGCACAGTTGCCGGATTTTGCCTGCGCAAGCCGGAGCGGTTCTTTGGTATAGTGCCGATTGCCAAAGCCTTGGGGAGGAAAACGGACATAATCAAACGGCGGATGACTTGCGGATTGCGGGTTTTCCAGCCGCCGGGTGTACTGCGGGCTGCTAGAAAACCAAAGACATCCTTGGCGACCGCTGTATTCTGACTGAAGATCTTAGTTGGTTTTACAAAGGCCCGCCGCCTGGCCGGCCCCTGAAACAACGTGAAACTACTGAACGTGGATTGGTTTTGCTTGTTCGGCTTCACACCGGGATGCCAAGTGAACTGCATAGCAGGGCTTTCGCTCTGCGGGGCATATCAGCTAGGCTGCGGCATTCTGACCAGATGATCAAAAACCGGGGAAACACCCATGAGCCTCAAAGCCGCCGCAACCGCCGTCCGCGAAAACGCCCACGCGCCGTACTCCAATTTCAAGGTTGGCGCCGCCATCCGCTCGTCCAGCGGCCAGATCTACGTCGGCTGCAATGTTGAAAACGTCGCCTATCCGGAGGGCACATGCGCCGAGGCCGGGGCCATCGCCGCCATGGTGGCCGCGGGCGAAAAGCAGCTGGCAGAGGTCTATGTGATCGCCGACTGCCCCTCTCCAATCCCGCCCTGCGGCGGCTGCCGTCAGAAGCTCAAGGAGTTTGGCACAGGAGAGGTGAAAGTGACCCTGGCAACCACTGACGGCGCTGAGAAGGACACTACAATCGGCGATCTGCTGCCGGGCGCTTTTGACGTGGACCATATGGAGCGCAGCTGATGGACGCCCGCGCCATCAATGCAACGCTCCGGCGCGGTCAAACACCGGGCGAGGACGCACTGCGCTGGTTTGCCGAAGGGCTGGCCAATGGCGCGGTCTCGGACGCGCAGGCCGGGGCCTTTGCCATGGCGGTCTGCCTGCAGGGCCTCAGCGTCGAGGGCCGCCGCGCCCTGACGCTGGCGATGCGCGACACCGGTGATGTGCTGGCATGGGATCTGGACGGGCCGGTTCTGGACAAACACTCCACCGGCGGGGTGGGGGACTGTGTGTCGCTGCTTCTGGCGCCTGCGCTGGCTGCTTGCGGCGCCTATGTGCCGATGATCTCGGGCCGCGGCCTGGGCCACACCGGCGGTACTTTGGACAAGCTGGAAGCGATCCCCGGTGTTTCCACCAGCGTCAGCGAAGACCACCTGCGCCGCATGATGCAGGACATGGGCTGCGCCATTGCCGGCGCCACTGCGCGGATCGCACCTGCGGATAAGCGGCTTTATGCGATCCGCGACGTGACCGCGACGGTGGACAGCCTCGACCTGATCACCGCCTCGATCCTGTCCAAAAAACTCGCCGCCAGCCCGGATGCGCTGGTGCTGGACGTGAAAATCGGCTCCGGCGCCTTTATGAAAACCGCCGATGACGCCCGTGCGCTGGCGCAGTCGCTGTGCGATACCGCCAATGCCGCCGGCTGCCGCACTTCGGCGCTGATCACCGACATGAACCAGCCGCTGGCGCCCGCCCTGGGCAATGCGCTGGAGGTGGCCGAGGTGATGCGGGTTCTGACAGGGCAGGCGGCTGGCCCCCTGGCCGGGATTTCCGCGGTGTTGGGCGGCGAATTGCTGGCCCATGCCGGGCTGGCAGCCGATGCAGGGGATGGCGCGGCAAAGATCACCGCAACCCTTGCCGATGGCCGCGCGGCAGAGCGGTTTGCCCGTATGATTGCCGCCATGGGCGGCCCCGCGGATTTCGCCGCCAAATGGCATGATCATCTGCCCGGCGCTGAGGTTGTGCGTGATGTGAAAGCGCCAATCGCCGGCTGCGTCTCGGCAATGAACGGCGAAGCCCTGGGCCTGACCGTTGTCAGCCTTGGCGGCGGCCGCATGGTGGAGAGTGACGAAATCCATCCCGGCGTTGGCATTTCCGGCATAGCCCGCCTGGGGCAGCAGGTCGGGGCAGGGGATGTCCTGGCCCGCATTCACGCGGCCAGCGATGATGCGGCAGACAGGGCCGAGGCTTCCCTCCTGGCCGCCATTGCCATCGGCGATGCGCCGGATGCGCTGCCGCCGCTGGTTCACGAAAGGATCTCCTGATGCCCCGTGCCTTCCTTGTGGTGATGGATTCCGTTGGCATCGGCGGTGCGCCGGACGCCGGGACGTTCTTCAACGGCGATCTGCCGGATCTCGGCGCCAACACATTGGCCCATATCGTCCAGGCCTGTGCTGCGGGTGAGGCCGAGGAGGGCAGAAGCGGCCCGCTGCAGGTACCCAGCATGGAGCGCCTTGGCCTAGGCGCAGCAATGCGGCTGGCGTCCTCAGTGCCGTTTCCGGGCCTGACTGCAGAGCCGCAGGGCCGCTGGGGCTGTGCCAGCGAAGTCAGCCGCGGCAAGGACACGCCCTCGGGTCACTGGGAACTGGCGGGGCTGCCGGTGCCCTGGGACTGGCATTACTTCCCCGATCAGGCGCTGTCTTTCCCCGAAGACCTAACGGCCTTTGTGGCGGAGGAGGCCGGCACCGATGGCATCCTCGGCAATTGCCACGCTTCCGGCACGGTGATCCTAAACGACCTTGGCGCCGAACACATGCGGACCGGCAAGCCGATATGCTACACCTCCGCCGACAGCGTCTTTCAGATCGCCGCGCATGAGGGCACATTCGGCCTCGACCGCCTGCTGGCCCTGTGCAAATCCATCGCCCCCCGCCTGCACGCGATGAAGGTGGGACGGGTTATTGCGCGGCCTTTCCTTGGCTCGGCGGAGGACGGGTTCACCCGCACAACCAATCGCCGCGACTATGCGATCACCCCGCCGGCACCTGTGCTGACCAATTGGGTGCAGGACGCCGGCGGCAAGGTCCATGCTATCGGCAAGATCGGTGATATCTTCACTATGTCCGGCATTGATACATTGGAAAAAGGCCCTGATGCCAAGCTGATGCAGCATCTCTTTGATGCAGTGGAGATGGCAGAGGAGGGCAGTCTGACATTCGCCAACTTTGTTGAGTTCGACAGCATGTACGGCCACACCCGCGACATCGCCGGTTATGCCCGCGCGCTGGAGTGGTTCGACGCGGAACTGGGGCGGCTGCTGGCAAAGCTGCGCCCGGATGACATGCTCGTGCTCACCGCTGATCACGGCAATGATCCCAGCTGGCCCGGCAGTGACCACACCCGCGAACAAGTGCCGGTTCTGGTCGCAGGGCTTGACGCCGGCCCCGTCGGGCAGGTCAAATTCGCCGATGTGGGCGCCTCTATTGCGGCCCATTTGAACGTCCCGGCTCAGGGCCCCGGCAAGAGCTTTCTTTGACTTCATGGTCAAAACCCGCTTGCCAGCCGCGGCCAGGCCCGTAAAAGCGCTGCAAACAGAACCGCCGCAAACAAAAAAGTAGGAGTGCCCCATGACCGACCACCTGACCGTTGTTGATCACCCGCTTGTGCAGCACAAGCTGACCCTGATGCGGGACAAGGGCACATCCACGGCCGGCTTCCGCCGCCTGCTGCGCGAGATTACCCAGCTCTTGGCCTATGAAATCACCCGCGGAATGGAGCTGACCACAACCAGCATCGAAACCCCGATGGAGGAAATGGACGCGCCGATCCTGGCCGGCAAGAAACTGGCGCTGGTGTCGATCCTGCGCGCGGGCAACGGTATGCTGGACGGGGTGTTGGAGCTGATCCCCTCGGCCCGTGTCGGCTTTGTCGGCCTTTACCGGGACGAGGAAACTCTGGAACCGGTGCAGTATTACTTCAAAGCGCCCGAAGCGCTGGAAGACCGGCTGGTGATCGCGGTGGACCCGATGCTGGCCACCGGCAACAGCTCAGCTGCGGCCATTGATCTGTTGAAGGAGGCCGGCGCCAACAACATCCGTTTCCTGTGCCTTCTGGCCTCGCCCGAGGGTGTTGCACGGATGAAGGAAGCGCACCCGGATGTGCCGATCGTCACCGCCTCGCTGGACCGGCAGCTGAACGAGAAGGGCTACATTCTGCCCGGTCTGGGAGATGCCGGCGACCGGATGTTCGGCACCAAATGATCTGATCGGAAACGGCCAAGGCAGCCCTGATTGCCTTGGCCGGACTGCCCGGCTGCCGCCCGTGGCACGAAAACTAGTTCCAATTTGCGCAAATATTGCCGCCGTGCGGCCTTATTGTTGCCGCAGAATCTTTACTCACAGGCCGGATTCGGGCATCCTGCAGCCATATTTTGTGGGGCTCAGGAATGAAAATAACTAGAATTATTGCACTGGCCATCATCGCGGGGACAACCGGGGCAGCAGGTATACAGGCGCAAACCCTGCGTGAAACCAGCCCGCCCTCCGAATTTCCGCCTGCCTCCTACGCGGGCAAGCAATATGTGGACAGCCGCGGCTGTGTCTACATCCGTGCAGGCATCGACGGCAATGTCACTTGGGTGCCGCGGGTCTCCCGCTCGCGCAAGCAGATCTGCGGCTATGCACCAACCAAGCTGGCGGGCGCCACGCGAACGCAGCAGGCAGCCCCGGCACCGGAGCTGATCACCCTTGACCCGGGCCAGCAGCCGGCACAATCGAATGCGGGCGCCGCGGCGCCCAGGGTTGTCACCACGGCCAAACCGCGCCGCACAACGCAATCCACCAGCGCCCGGCCTGCAGCCGCTCCGGCGCCGTTGCCGAAACCGGCAGTCAAAAGGGTCGTGCGGGTGACGCCCAAGCCGGCACCGGCACCAGCCCCGGCAGCGCCCGCTCCGGCAGCAGTGCAGCCCGCAGGCAGCGGTGCTTGCGCCGGGCTATCTGATATCAGCCGCCAGTACTCCAATGCCACCGGCGCGCGCTGCGGCCCGCAAACTGTTCCGCCGGTGACCTACGGCGGGCAGGACAGCGGCGCGCAGTCCTCTCTGCGCCTCACCCCGAATACACGTGTGGTGCAGACGCACATCTACCAGGACCGCCGCCTCAGCAACAGTTTCACGGTGCCCGAAGGCTATCGCCCGGTCTGGACCGACGGGCGGCTGAACCCGCAGCGTGCGGTGCGTACCGTGCGTCCGGCCGTGGTGACCGGTTTTGCCCAGGCCCCGGCCGGCTATCTGACAGTGGAACGTGAGGATGGCCGCCTGAACCCGATGCGCGGCGTGCGCACGCCCGAGGGTGATGCGCAGATGGCGCAGGTCTGGACCAATGGGGTGCCGCGCCGTCTGGTGCAGCTGCCATTGGACCGTGCCACGCTGACACTGCCGCGCAATGTGCGCCGCAGCCCGGCCGAAGCGCAGCCGTCGGGCCTGCGCTTGTCCTCCCGCTCGGCACCGGATGCGGCGGTGCCGCAGCAGGCCGCATCGCGGCGGTACATTCGCGCCGCAACCTTTGCCGGTGCCGCTGAGGCCCAGACCGCAGCGCGGCAGCTTGCCGCTGCCGGCCTGCCGGTGCGCCTTGGCACAGTCAGCCGCAGAGGGCAGCCCTACAAGGTGGTTTTGGCAGGCCCGTTTCAAGCCGATGACCAGGCCGCCGCAGCCTTGGCCAAGGCCCGCAATGCTGGTTTCACCGGCGCCCGGATCAGTAAATAACATCGGGGCAGGGCCTGCCCCTGCCTCTGCAAAGACGGTCAGCCCCCCCTGCGGTCCGAAGGCGGAATGCACCAATGAGCGCATAATGGCCCGTTCCTGACACCATCAGGGGCGGGCTTTGTGTTCTGTGCCGCAGCTGCTCCAGTTTCTGTATGAACAATTGTGCCGCCCGTATTGCGCCGGGACCCAAAGGCGGGCGCCTAGCCGCAGATGTTCTGCAATTGAACCCAGTCGCGGTCATTCAGCAGCGGCTTCTGGTCGCGGCCTGCCATCGGGTCCGCCTCGATCAGCCCCAGCACCGTTTCACCGGTGATGTCCAGCGCGTAGGCATAAGGCGATGAGGGCAGCGCTGCGCGGGCGAACTCGGCCAGCAGCACCTGATCCGGCAGTGCCGGGCGCGGACTGGCCAGGGTCGCCTCGGAATAGGCATCCAGGGCAGCGCGGTCCAGCTCGCCCGTGGTCAGCAGTTTGAAGGCGGCCATGACACCGCCGGCCTCCAGCAGTTCGAACATCGGGTCGCTGGCCTCAGCCCGGGCGCGTTCCGCCAGGATGGCGCCGGCCGCAACTGCCGGATCCTCGAAATCCTCAACGAACGAACGGTTCAGCAGCACGATGCCGCCAGGCAGATGCAGGCTGCCGGGAATGCCTGAGCGAAGCACCGCCAGCTGCCGCACCCCGGTGCGCGCTGCCAGATCCCGCAGGATCGGAGCGGCTTCCGGCGTCGCGCAGGCCGGCCCCGAGACCCGCTCGATCCGGCCAAGCAGGGCTTGGCCGATGGCCTTGCGCTTAATGTCAGGAACCACGCTGACAGCATGCCGGGTGACAGCACCAGGCAGCCACAAAACCAGCAGCGCCAGCACCAGCGCAAAGGTGCCCAGGATACTGACAGCCCGCAGCCGCCCGGGCCGCGCGCGGGAACGGCCGATGGCGTTTTGCACCCGGGCTATCGCCTCCAGCATGGCGGTCTCGTCCTGACCCAGTTCCAGTGTCTCGCCGGGGTCACCATCGGGGTGGAACAAGGCCGGGAACGCTCCGGGATTGGCGCGTTCGACCGCTGCCAGCGACCAGTGGGCCAGCGGCAGGTCATTCATGCTTGCGATGGTCAGCGTCGCATCGCCCAGCGAAATAATCACATCCCGCCGCTGCGCCTCCCGGTTCGCGCGCCACAAACCCGCAGCCTCCAGCCGCTCAAATTCCCTCAATGCCGTCATGCAGCCAGCCCGGCCCCCGTTCTTATCGTTGCCAGCAGGATAATCACATAAAACAGGGGCAGCAAATTGCTTTGCTGCCCCCGGATGCTGTTTCGCCGCGAAAAATTACAGGTTCTTGGCGATATTCCTCAGTTCGAACTTCTGGATCTTGCCGGTGGAGGTTTTCGGCAGCTCTTGGAACACCACTTTCTTGGGCGACTTGAAACCCGCCAGCGTCTCGCGGGTGAAGGCGATCAAAGCAGCAGCATCTTCCGCGGCACCCGGTTTCAGCTCGACAAAGGCACAAGGCACCTCGCCCCATTTGTCGTCCGGCATCGCAGCGACCGCGGCCAGCAGCACATCCGGATGCGCCATCAGCACGCCTTCTACTTCAACCGAGGAGATGTTTTCGCCGCCCGAGATGATGATGTCCTTGGCCCGGTCGGCGATCTGGATGTAGCCGTCGGGGTGCTGCACTGCCAGGTCGCCGGAGTTGAAATAGCCGTCCTTGAACGCCTCTGCTGTGGCCTCCGGGTTCTTCAGATAGCCCTTCATCACCACATTGCCGCGCAAGGCGATCTCGCCCTGGCTCTGGCCATCTTTGGGCAGGGTGTTGTGATCGCTGTCGCGCACCACCACCGGCTCCAGCATCGGCATGGAAACCCCCTGGCGGGATTTCTTGGCGGCAATGCCGGCCTTGTCCAGCCCGTCCCATTCAGCGGCCTTCCAGTAGCATTCGGTGACATGGCCATAGGTTTCGGTCAGCCCGTAAACATGGGTGATGTTAAAGCCCAGATCCTCGATCTTGGACAGGGTTGCGGGCGCTGGCGGGGCGCCTGCGGTGAAGACCTCCACCGTGTGATCAAAGGTGCGGCGCTCTTCGTCCAGCGCATTGACCAGCATGTTCAGCACAATCGGCGCACCGCCGAAATGGCTGACGCCCTCATAGTGGATGGCGTTATAGATGTTCTGCGCGGTGACATCGCGGCAGCAGACCAGGGTGCCGCCCACCACCGGCATCATCCAGGTGTGGTTCCAGCCGTTGCAGTGAAACAGCGGCACGATGGTCAGGTAGACCGGATGCAGCACCATGCGCCAGGACACCACCGTGCCCATGGTCATCAGATACGCGCCGCGGTGGTGGTAAACCACACCCTTGGGCCGCCCGGTGGTGCCGGAGGTATAGTTCAGCGCCAGGCTTTCCCATTCATCCCCGGGCATGATCCATTGGAAGTCCGCATCGCCGCTGGCCAGCAGCGCCTCGTATTCCATATGCCGGCCGGTGGCGTGCCAGGTGGCCTGATCATCCGCCACTTCGATCAAAACCGGGGCCGGGCCTTCCATTTCCTCGACGGCGGCTTCGGCCAGTTCCAGGAACTGCGGGTCGACCAGCACCGCCTTGGCTTCGCCGTGGTCAAAGATATAGGCGACTGTGCCCACGTCCAACCGGGTGTTGATGGTGTTCAAGACCGCACCGCAGGCGGGCACGCCGAAATGCGCCTCGGCCTGGGCCGGGATATTCGGCAGCAGGGTGGCCACCACGTCGCCCGGCTTCACTCCCAGTTTGGTCAGGCCCGAAGCCAGCCGGCTGCAGCGGCCGTGGTATTCGGCATAAGTTTTGCGGTGCTTGCCATAGCTTACCGCCAGATGCTCCGGAAACACCTGCGCCGCCCGCTGCAGATGCGACAGCGGCGTCAGCGGCACATAATTCGCGGCGGTCTTCTCCAGACCGGTTTCATCCGCCATCCACCCCATCAGTTTCCTCCCCTGAATCACTTTGGTGTCGTTTAGAGAACAGATATTGCGGAAAGTTGCGGGCAATGGGAAGGGTATGAAACAAACAGCGACCCTTTCCGCAGAAACCGGCAGCCAGACGGCGGCCGCGCACGCCATGCTGGCAGCCATGCTGATTATCGGCATTACCGACAATGCGGTCCCGCTGATGGCCGAACAGATCGGGCTGGGGCAGTTCTACCTGCTGCGAAGTTTTGTCGCGCTGCCGTTCCTGTGGCTGATGGCGCGGGCCGGGCTGGGCGGCCTGGCGCCGCGCCGGATGGGGGCGGTGCTGCTGCGGGCGGTGCTGGTTGCGGTGGCGATGGTGTTCTATTTTGCTGCTGTCGCGCTGATGCCGATCGCACAGGCGCTGGCGGGGCTGTTCACCTCGCCGATCATCATTGTGCTTATCTCGGTTCTGTTTCTGAAAATGCAGATTGGCTGGGTCCGCATCGGCGCCGTGCTGTTTGGGTTTTCCGGGGTGCTGATGGTGCTGCAGCCCGACCCGGCAGCCTTCAATTGGCTGATCCTGCTGCCGGTAGCAGGCGGGCTGTTCTACGCATTGGGGTCGCTGGCCACCGGCCTTTACTGCCAGGGCGAAAGCACGGTGGCGATGCTGTTCATCTACCTGCTGGTGCAGGGCGCACTGGGGGCGATGCTGCTCACCGGGCTGGAAATCTGGCCGCAAGCCGTGCCCGCTGGCGCCGATGGATTTGTCACCCGCGGCTGGGTCTGGCCGCTGTGGGAGATATCGCATCTGATCCTGCTGCAGGGCTGCGCGGCAGTTGGCGGCGTGTTCCTGATCACCAAGGCCTACCAGCTGGGCGAAGCGTCCTTTGTGGCGGTGTTTGAATATTCGGTGATGATCGTCGGACCGGGTGTTGCCTGGGCCTATTGGGGCCAGGCGCTGAACATCTGGCAGATGCTGGGGATCACCCTGATCATTGCCGCCGGCACCACCATTGCGGTGCGCTCAAGGTAGCTGGTCAGGGGCGCTGCCCCTCTTGGCCCTATAGGCCAATTCACCCCGGAGTATTTACGCAAAGGTGAAATGGGCCGGGGGTGCTTTGGGTTTGCCGTTCACCGGGGCAGAGCGTTCTGCAGGCCTGCGCACATCAGCATTTCCAACTGCGGATCAATGGCCTAGGGTCGGCTCATGATCCTGTCTCCGGGCCGCAAATACGTCTTTATCCATATCCCCAAGACCGGTGGAACAGCGCTGGCCCTGGCGTTGGAGGCGCGCGCCATGGCCAATGACATGATGCTGGGCGACACCCCAAAAGCGCTGAAACGCCGCCGCCGTCTGAAGGACACGCCGACCCGCGGGCGGCTGTGGAAACACTCGACGCTGGCTGACATCGAAGGGCTGGTGCCGGATCGCACATTGCGGTCGCTGTTTGCCTTTACCCTGGTGCGCAACCCGTGGGACCGGGCGGTGAGCTATTACCATTGGCTGCGCGGGCAGAGCTTCAGCCACCCGGCAATCCGTCTGGCACAAGAACTGGAGTTCCGCGGCTTTGTGCAGCACCCGGAGATCATCAGCGCGTTCCGCGGCAGCCCGGCGGCCTCATACATGCGCCACGCGGACGGGGCAGAGCAGTGCCGGCTGTACATCCGGCTGGAGCATTTTCACGACGATGCCCAGCCTCTGTTCAGCCACCTCGGGTTTTCTCTGGACCTGCCGCGGGTCAATGACAGCGACCGGCAGCGGGACTGGCGGGCCTATTACGATGATCGTGCAGCCGGGGCGGTGGCGGAGGCCTGCGCGCAGGATATCGCGCAATTTGAATACTCTTTTAACGATTCCCCTCTATCCAGGTGACCGGGAAAGGCGCTTTTGCGGCCCCCGGGGCGGATCGGCCAACGGGGATTTGCCAAAGCGTGAAAGTTGAGGCCAGCCTGGGAATGCCTGGGCCGCAGGAAAGGAAACCGGATGCTGGATTGGCTTCTGAAACGTTCGCAGGTCTCTATGGGACGGGCATTGAACAGCGGTTTTCCACTGGTTTCCGTCGGGCAGGGCGGGTTTCTGGCTGGCACGCATGTGGCCTCGAACCTGGGCTGGCGCCCGGTTGAAGCGCTGACGCCAGGCGACAAAGTGCTGACATTCGATCATGGCATGCAGGAGATTGTGGAACTGCAGCGCGAAACCATCGTTCCGGGCGACGGCGATCTGGATCCGGCCCGCTGTCCGCTGCTGGTGCCGCGTGATGCGCTGATGAACCGGGTGCCGCTGTGGCTGATGCCGGATCAGGGCGTGCTGCTGGAGAGCGATCTGGTGGAGGATGTTCAGGGTGACCCCTTTGCGGTTGTGCCCGCCGCCGCGCTGGAGGGTTACCGGGGGATCCGCCGGATGCATCCCGGTGCGCAGCTGGAGCTGGTCACGCCGCGGTTTGCCCAGGATCAGGTGATTTACCTGGAGGCCGGAATGCTGGGTTTCGCAGCCGCGCCAGTCAACTTGATGTGCGGGCGTATCTTTACCGAAGAAGGCACTTACCGTGTGCTGCCGCCGGATGAGGCGCGCGGTCTGGTCTTGTCGATGATGGCCGAGGAAGAGCGCTGGGGCGCGCCTGGCGCGGCCTCGGCTGCGGCCCAATATCAGCAACCGCTGAATTGAGCGGGACCATCCGCCGCTAAACTGAGCAGGCAGCACACCATTCGGAGCAGTAAAAAACGGCCAGGGAATGCCCTGGCCGTTTTGTGTTTTCCGTTGCAGTTACCGTTGCCGTCAGGCGGCGGCGGATTTCTCCGGGTCGAAACGGCCATAGAAGCTTTGGCCCTTGTTCGCCATGTCGCGCAGCAGATCCGGGCAGGCAAAGCGTTCGCCGTACTGCGCGGCCAGCTGATCGCAGCGTTCAGCTGCGTAAGGCGTGCCGATGATGTCCAGCCAGCTTAAGGGGCCGCCGGACCATGGCGCAAAGCCCCAGGCCAGAACCGCGCCCACGTCGCCTTCGCGGATGTCCATAAGCACACCTTCCTCCAGTGCGCGCACCGCCTCCAGCACCTGCGCAAACATCAGCCGTTCCTGGACTTCGATCAGCTCGGGCTGTTCGGACGCCTGCGGGTATTTCTCCTGCAGGCCTTTCCAGTATTCAACGCGCTTGCCCTTGTCGTCATAGTCAAAGAAGCCTGCGTTGGCTTTGCGGCCCAGACGGCCCTGTTCTTCCATCCAGAAAATCAGATCATCCGACGGGCTTTCGGGATAGGCATCGCCCATCGCCGCCTTGGTTGCGCGGGCGATCTTGGCGCCCAGATCAATCGAGGTCTCATCGGTCAGCTGGATCGGCCCCACCGGGAAGCCCAGCTGGCGCGCGGCGTTGTCGATCAGCACCGGCGAGACACCCTCGGCGATCATCCGCACCCCTTCGTTGATGTAAGGAATGATGCAGCGGTTGGCGTAGAAGAAGCGCGCGTCATTGACCACAATCGGCGTCTTGCGGATCTGGCGCACGTAGTCCAGCGCCTTGGCTACCGCGCGGTCGCCGGTTTCCTTGCCCTTGATGATCTCCACCAGGAACATCTTTTCAACCGGCGAGAAGAAGTGGATGCCGATAAACTGATCTGCGCGGCTGGAGGCCTTGGCCAGCTCCGAGATCGGCAGGGTCGAGGTGTTGGAGGCAAAGATGCAGTCGTCGGGAATGATCGCCTCAACCTTCCGGGTCATCTCGGCCTTGACGCCCGGATCCTCGAACACCGCTTCGATGATCAGGTCGCAGCCCTTCAGCGCGTCCAGATCCGGGGTCGCAGTGATCTGTGCCAGCAGCGCCTCTTTCTTTTCCTCAGTCGCTTTGCCGCGCTTGATGCCCTTGTCCATATAGGCGGCGGAATAGGCCTTGCCTTTGTCGGCGGCGTCCTGATCACGGTCGATCAGCACAACCTCCATGCCGGCCTGGGCCGAGACCAGCGCGATGCCTGCGCCCATCATGCCAGCGCCCAGTACACCGATTTTCTTCACCGACTGGTCCGGCACATCCTTGGGCCGCACAGCGCCTTTTTCCAGCGCCTGCTTGTTCAGGAACAGGCTGCGGATCATCGCCGAGGACGACGGGTTCATTAGCACATGGGTGAACCAGCGCGCTTCGATCTTCAGGGCTGTATCAAAGTCAACCAGCGCCCCTTCATAGATCGAAGACAACAGTGCCTGGGCCGCGGGGAAGGCGCCCTGGGTCTTGCCGTTGATCATCGCCGAAGCGCCAACAAAGGTCATGAAACCAGCGGGGTGATACGGCGCGCCGCCCGGCATCTTGTAACCCTTGGCATCCCACGGCTTGACCAGATCGGCAGGTTTGGCATTCAGCACCCACTCCTTGGCTGCGGCCAGCGCATCATCTGCAACCGCGTCGATCAGCTGCGCGCCCTTGGCCTTCTTCGGGTCCAGCATCTTGCCTTCCAGCAGCACAGGCGCTGCCGCCATGGCACCCACCATGCGGGAGTACCGCGTGGTGCCGCCGCCGCCGGGGAAGATGCCGATCATGATTTCCGGCAGGCCGATCTTGGCCTTGGGGTTACTGGTCATTACCCGGTGGTGGCAGGCCAGCGCAATCTCGGTGCCGATGCCGGCACAGGTGCCGTTGATGGCGCAGGCCACCGGCTTGCCGCCCTTCTTGGTCTTGGGATCCATGCCGGCAAGTTCGAGTTTGCGCAGGATGCGGTGGCCGCCCATTGTGAAGTCGAACAGCCCTTGGGCGGGATTCTCACCCGACTCTTCGCGGATCGTCGCCAGCACGTTCAGGTCCATGCCGCCGGCAAAATCCTTCTTGGCCGACGTGATCACGATACCCTTGACGGCCTCGTCTTCCAGCGCGCGGTCCACGTATTCCTCCACCAGGCCAAAGGCCTCGCGGGTGAGGACGTTCATGCTCTTGCCTTCCGCGTCCCAGGTGATGATTGCGACGCCGTCTGCGTCCACGTCGTATTTGAAATCGCTCATGTGTCTTCTCCGGTCTGGTCAGCCGTCAGCGGGCTGCCGTCCTTGCGGGTGAAATTGAAATCGCCGTTTGCGAATTTCACCATCATGTCCAAATCGCTGTAATAGCCGGTCTCGGTGGCGGTACGGGTGCCCACCACCAGAAAGGCGGCAGGCTTGCTCGAGCGGTTCACCAGATGGTGGCCGTTCTCATCCCCCGCAGGGAAGGCGGCGCAATCGCCCGGCAGCATCTCATGCGCGCCCTGATCATCGATCAGGGTGCAGGTGCCCTCGGTCACCATTACAAACTCGTCCTGTTCCATATGGTAATGGCGCAATGACGACGCTGCGCCGGGTTCCAGCCGCACGATGTTGACGCCGTACTGGGTGAGGCCGCCGGGATCGCCCAAGGGCTGCACGCTGCGGCCTTCAGTCGAGGCCGCCAGCTTACCGGGATAGCCCGATCCGGTCCGCCAGGGCAGTTGGGAAAGGTCCAGTTTCGGCATCAGACGCGCTCAATGATGGTGGCCGCGCCCATGCCGGATGCGATGCACAGGGTTGCGAGGCCGCATTCCTTGTCCTGCCGCTCCAGCTCATCCAGCAGGGTGCCGATGATAATCGCGCCGGTCGCACCCAGCGGGTGGCCCATGGCAATGGAACCGCCGTTGACGTTGACCAGTTCCGGGTCGACATCAAACGCCTGCTGGAAGCGCATCACGACGGATGCAAAGGCTTCGTTCACCTCAAACAGATCCAGATCGCTGATCTTCATACCGTTGTCGGCCAGGATCTTTTCTGTCACCGGCACCGGGCCGGTCAGCATGATGGTGGGGTCAGTGCCGATCTTGGCGGTTGCCTTGATCCGGGCGCGCGGTTTCAGCCCGTGCTTCTCACCAAATTCCTTGTTGCCGATCAGCAGCGCGGCAGCCCCGTCCACAATACCGGATGAGTTACCCGCATGGTGGATATGGTTGATCCGCTCCAGATGCGGGTATTTCATCATCGCCACTTTGTCGAAACCTGGCATCTGCTCGCCCATCATCTGGAACGCCGGGTTCAGCGAACCCAGCGCCTGCATGTCGGTGCCGGGGCGCATGTATTCGTCGTGATCCAGGATCGCCAAGCCGTTCTGGTCGCGCACCGTGATCACCGATTTGGCAAAGCGGTCATCATCCCACGCGGCCTTGGCCCGGCGCTGGCTCTCCATCGCCAGCGCATCCGCCTGATCACGGGTGAACCCATACTCAGTTGCGATGATATCCGCGGAAATGCCCTGCGGCACAAAATACGTGTCCATTGCCAGGCTCGGGTCCACGGCAATCGCCGCGCCGTCGCTGCCCATGGCAACCCGGCCCATCATCTCAACACCGCCCGCGATGTAACCATCGCCTGCGCCGCCCTTCACCTGGTTTGCGGCCAGGTTCACGGCTTCCATGCCGCTGGCACAGAAGCGGTTGATGGCGAGGCCCGGAATACGCTCGTCCAGGTCCGAGGCCAGAACCGCCGAGCGCGCCAGGCAGCCGCCCTGTTCCATCACCTGGGTGACATTACCCCAGATCACGTCCTCGACCGCATGGCCTTCCAGGTTGTTGCGCTCTTTTATTGCGTTCAGCGTCAGGGCCGACAGGCGGACCGAGGTCACCTCATGCAGGCTGCCGTCTTTGCGGCCCTTGCCGCGCGGGGTGCGCAGGGCGTCATAGATATATGCATCAGTCATTTTGCTCTCCTCACGCCCGGTCCGACGGGTTGCCGGGCATCAAATCATAGGGGTGTTTCCAGCCTGGAACCGCGCTGATGCGGGTCAGCCAGGCGTCAATATTAGGCCACTCGGTCCGGTCAAAGCCGAAGGGTTCGGGGTAATACAGATAACTGCAGCAGCTGATGTCAGCATTGCTAAGATCCTCCCCCACAATCCACTCCCGCCCCTTCAGGTGGTGTTCCAATGTGGCATATGCGGCCTTCAGGCGGCCCTGCATGAAAGCGATCACTTCCGGCGGCCGGTGTTTTTCCGGCAGGAAGTTGATCAGGAAGCGGGTCATGCCGGCCTGGCTGGACATTTTGTGATTGTCCCACAGCACCCAACGCAGAATCTCGTACTTGTCTTCCGGACGGCCTGCGAACTTGCCGGTCTTGTCGCTGATATACTGCTGGATCACGCCGGACTGCGACAGGCACACATCGCCGTCCACCAGCACCGGCGCCTCGGCCATCACGTTCAGGCCGCGGTAATCGTCGGTGCGGTGCGCGCCGCTGAAGAAATCGACAAAGACCGGTTCCCAGGCAAGGCCCGACAGTTCCAGCGCAAGCGCCGCCTTGTAGGAATGACCGCTTTCGCCGAAGCAGTGCAGTTTTATTGTCATCTGCTGTTCCCTGTGTCTGCTGGTGGAGCGGGGGTTTCACACCCCCGCGCCCCCGTGGAGTATTTTTGGAAAGATGATGCAGCATTAACCCGCTGCGTCTTCCTGTTTGCTATCTTTGACCTGCGGTACAGGCTGGAGAGCCGATGGCCGTGAAAGCTGAAGACGTCCCTGCCCATTTGGCGCCGGCCTGGGGGCAGGGGCACTCTTTCGCCTTCATCTTTCCCCAAATACTCAAATCCCATCATCAGCCTCCCGCCGCTCCGCCGCGGCTCCTGCGCCTACAGCGTCCTTGAAATCAGCTCCTTCATGATTTCATTGGTGCCGCCATAGATCCGCTGCACCCGGGCATCTGCCCACATCTCACCCACCGCATATTCCTGCATGTAGCCATAGCCGCCGAAGAGTTGCAGGCACTCGTCCAGCACCTCGCCCTGGGTATCGGTGATCCAGTATTTCGCCATCGCTGCCTTCTCAACCGTCAGCTTGCCCGCCAGATGCTCGGCAATGCAGTCATCCAGAAAGGCGCGCGCCACTTTGGCTTTGGTCAGGCATTCCGCCAGTTTAAACCGCGTGTTCTGAAACTGCAGGATCGGACCGCCAAAGGCTTCGCGTTCCTTGCAATAGGCAATGGTGCGGTCCACGGCACCTTCCATGGCGCCCACTGCGCCGCAGGCGATGATCAGCCGTTCCTGCGGCAGTTGCTTCATCATTTGATAAAAGCCCTGACCCTCGGCGCCGCCCAGAATGTTCTCCGGCGGGATTTCCACGCCGTCAAAGAACAGCTCGGATGTGTCCGCCGCATGGCAGCCGATCTTGTCGAGGTTGCGGCCGCGGCTGAAGCCCGCTGCACCATCGCTTTCCACCGCCACCAGCGAGACACCCTTGGCACCCGCTGCCGGGTCGGTCTTGGCAGCGACCAGGATCAGATTGGCGTGCTGCCCGTTGGTGATAAAAGTCTTCTGCCCCGACAGCCGGTAGGCATTGCCGTCCCGCACCGCCTTGGTCTTTATCGCCTGCACGTCTGATCCGGTGGACGGTTCCGTCATCGCCAGCGCGCCGACCAGTTCGCCGCTGACCATCCTGGGCAGCCAGCGCTGTTTCTGCTCTTCGGTGCCATAGGCCAGGATATAGTGGCCGACGATGCCGGAATGGATGCCCTGGCCCCAGCTGGCCAGATTGGCGCGGCTGCCTTCCATCAGGATCACCGCCTCATGGCCGAAGTCGCCGCCGGCGCCGCCGTATTCCTCGGGGATCGAGGGGCAGAGCAGGCCGAGGTCCCCGGCCTGGTTCCAGGTCTCCCGGTCCATCATGCCTTGCTTGCGCCAGGTCTCGAACTTGGGCGCCCATTCATTGGTGATGAACTGGGCCGTCATTCCGGCGAGCATCTGATGCTCATCCGTCATCCATGCGGAGCGCGTCTCGGTCATCTTTCTCCCTTTGGCCGCTTTGCGGGCCTTATCTTTTGCGCGCCTCCAGCTCGGCGTTGAACAGCCGCAGCCGGTGGCTCAGGTTTTCATAATCCGTCACGCTGTCGAAATTCTCGAACAGGAATGACAGCGCCTCGCCTTCATCCAGCCCCGCCTCCTGGGCAAACTTCTTTAGCTTGCGATAGCCGTCCTCGGTCATTGCAACCGGAAAACGGCGGGTCAGGCGGAAACGTTTCGGCATCATGTGGTCCTTTGCATGTCAAAGCACCGGTCGGGGTTGCGTTGGGCGTTCCCGACACGGGAACGCCCGGAAGGCATCAGAAAGCGTCTGCGTCCAGCGCCATCACCGTATCAGCACCGCTTTCGATGCGGGCCAGGTGCAGTTTGGTCGCGGGCAGCCGCCGTGCCATATAGTACCGGCCGGTTGCGAGTTTCGTCTCATAGAACGCCGCGTCAGAAGACCCAGCGTCAAGCGCTTCCTGCGCGGCCTTGCCCATCTTTGCCCACATCAGGCCCAGGCAAACCTGCCCGAACAGATGCATGAAGTCGTAAGAGCCCGCCAGCGCGTGATTGGGATCCTTCATGCCGTTTTGCATGAAATACATGCCTGCTGCCTGCAGGTCTTTGGATGCGGCCTTCAGCGGATCAATGAAGTCTTTGCCGAAAGCCTCTGAAACATCTTTGTTTTCCTGGCAGAACGTTTTTACCAGATCAAAGAACGCCAGCACGTATTTGCCGCCGTGCTGACCCAGCTTGCGGCCCACCAGGTCCAGCGCCTGCACGCCGTTGGCGCCCTCATAGATCATCGCGATGCGGGCATCGCGGGTGTATTGCGACATGCCTGATTCTTCGATGTAGCCGTGGCCGCCGTAAATCTGCTGCGCCTGCACGGTCATGTCATAGCCCTGATCGGTCAGGAAACCCTTGATCACCGGCGTCATCAGCGAGATCAGCCCGTCGGCGTCCTTGTCGTCCGCACGGTGCGCCTGGTCGATCAGGGTGGCACCCCACAGCAGGAACGCGCGCGCGCCCTCGGCAAAGCTTTTCTGGTCCATCAGAGAGCGGCGGATATCCGGGTGCACAATCAGCGGATCGGCGGGGCCGTCCGGGTTTTTGGCGCCGGTCACATCGCGGCCCTGCAGCCGGTCCTTGGCGTACTCGACCGCGTTCTGATAGGCGGCCTCGGCCTGGGCCAGACCCTGCATGCCGACCCCCAGACGGGCCTCGTTCATCATGGTGAACATGGCGCGCATGCCTTTATGCTCTTCGCCCAGCAGCCAGCCGGTGGCGCCGTCATAATCCATCACACAGGTCGAATTGCCGTGGATGCCCATCTTCTCTTCGATCTTGCCGACCGAGACGCCGTTACGCTCCCCCAGCGAGCCGTCCTCATTCACCAGGAACTTGGGCACGATGAACAGGCTGACGCCCTTGATGCCGTCGGGGCCGCCGGGGATTTTGGCCAGCACCAGATGGACGACGTTTTCCGCCATGTCGTGATCGCCCGAGGAGATGAAGATCTTCTGCCCCGAGATCTTGAAGCTGCCGTCGCCCTGCGGTTCTGCCTTGCTGCGCATCAGGCCCAGATCGGTGCCGCAATGCGGTTCGGTCAGGTTCATGGTGCCGGTCCACTGACAGCTGACCATATTGGGCAGATAGGTGGCTTTCTGTTCGTCCGTGCCATGCACCAGAATAGCCGAGGCGGCGCCATGGGTCAGGCCCTGGTACATGGTGAACGCCTGGTTGGCAGAGGAGAAAAACTCCCCCACTGCGGTGCCCATCACATAGGGCATGTTCTGGCCGCCGAACTCCTCGGGCATATCCAGCCCGGTCCAGCCGCCTTCCTTGACCTGCTCAAAGGCCTCTTTGAAGCCCTTGGGCGTATAGACCACGCCGTTTTCCAGCCGGCAGCCCTCGGTGTCGCCCACCACATTCAGGGGGTGCAGCACTGCGCTGGCGATCTTGCCGGCTTCTTCCAGCACAGCGCCGGTAAAATCCGGCTCCAGTTCGCTGTATCCGGGGGTGCCGCTGCCGGACACCTTCAAAACGTCATGCAGGATGAACTGGGCGTCTTTTGCGGGGGCTGTATAAGAAGGCATTGCGGTCCTCTTCAGGGGTCTTGTTGCTTAGGGTCGGTGCCGGGCAGGCCGGCGGAATAGGGCGGGGCGGCTGCCTATTGGGCGGCCTCCTGCTTGGCCCGCATCGAGGCGATCATCTTTTCGCCCCAGGCCAGCTGGTCTTTCAGGTCCTCGATCGCTTCGGTCAGCTCTTCGCGCTGGCGCTCCATATCGGCAAGCCGCTCGCGGCCGACCTCATAGGTCTTGGTGAGCTGGGTCACCTGCTGGTCACCGGCATGGTACAGATCCAGCAGCTGGCGGATTTCCTCCAGGCTGAACCCGAACCGCTTGCCGCGCAGGATCAGCTTCAGCCGGGCGCGGTCGCGTTTGGTGAACAACCGCTTCTGGCCGTCGCGGATCGGGAACAGCAGTTCCTTGGCCTCGTAGAACCGGAGCGTGCGGGGCGTGACGTCATATGCCTCGCACATCTCCCGGATGGTCATGGTTTTCTCAGTCATCATCGTTACTCTTACGGCTTGGTGCAGGACCAAGCTGGGCGCATCCGGCTTTTCGATCAAGACTGACTTTACGTTTACGTAAGTTGTACGTTGCGTCACTTTGGGCTGAGTGAAAGGTTCGTAAAACGAACATAAAGTGACGCAGCGTTACGGATTGGTGCCCTCGCCAGAGCAAGGTTCCGAAGCCTTGAAAGGAATGTTTTGCAGACGAATCCAGCAGCCCGGAATCAAAACCAAGGCGTCAGGCAAGCGCTTGCCGGCCGTGCTTTGCGGCGCATAGCACGAGAGACCGCCCCAAAGGGCCGACGCCCTTGCAGCCTGGCATCACATTAAAAATACAGCGCTGCCTGGCTGCTGGAAAGCGGCAGGCAAAACAGTCCGGCACCCGCCCCGCGGGCAGGCGCTTGCCCGGCTTATTAAAACGGGACTGGCTTAGGATAGATGTCGAAGGAGATTACTTCAGCAGCGCCCGGGTGCTTTCGCGCAGCTCGCTCAGCTCTTCAATGGCCTCATTGATCTGTTCACGCTGCTTTTCCAGTTCCACCAGCTGACGGTCAGCCATTTCCATGAATGCATGGTTCTGGGCGTCATTGCTCTCTTTTTCATAGATCATGAGCCACTGGCGGATCTCTTCCAGCTGAAAGCCGAACTTGCGCCCGCGCAGGATCAGCTTCATCCGCGCCCGCTCCCGTGCGCCATAGAAACGCGACCGGCCTTCGCGGTCCGGCTGCAGCAATTCGATGTATTCATAGTAGCGCAGCGTCCGCGGCGTAACCTCGAACTCGGCGCACATTTCTTTGAATGACAATCTGTTGTCGGTCATCCGTCTTCTCCCTTGCCGGGAACCTATGCACTTGCAGCGAACAGTGCAACCTCCGCGGCGGCACTCTTGCGCTTTCGCCGGGGCGGGGCCAAAGATGAAGCAGACAATCCAAAGGGGCAGCCCCATGGCCGACAAGACCGACCTCGCGCGCCAGTTCATCGAAGCGATCCCCCATGCCCAGCAATTGGGCATGAAGCTGACTGAGATCAGCGACGGCACTGCCGAAATCCGCATGGCGTATGATGAAAAGCTGATCGGCGACCCCGCAACCGGCGTCATTCACGGCGGCGCGGTCTCGGCGCTGATGGACACCTGCTGCGGCGCCGCAGTGATGAGCCATCCTTCGGCGCCGGGCGGCACTGCCACCATCGATCTTCGCATCGATTACATGCGCCCGGCAACGCCGGGACAGGCGATTACCACCCGCGCCACCTGCCACCAGATCACCCGCAGCGTCGCCTTTGTCCGCGCCGTGGCGATGGACGAGGACACAGACCGCCCCGTCGCCACCGCCGCGGGCGCCTTTACCGTGGAGAAGAAGTTTTGAGCCGCCCCCGTCCAGAACCGATCCAGGTGGTCAAGCAGCGCCGCGATGCGGCCCTGTCGGCGCTGGTGGATTCGGTGCCCTATATCCGCTTTCTGAACGTGACATTTGAGCGCCGCGGAGATGAGCTGACGGCGCAGCTGAATTTTGATGACAAGCTGATCGGTAACCCGTTCCTGCCCGCCATTCACGGCGGGGTGACAGCGGCCTTCCTGGAAATCACCGCGATGATCACGCTCAATTGGTCGCACCTGTGGCAGCGCATCGAATCCGGCGATCTGGATCCGGCGGAAATGGCCAAGGGCAACCTGCCGCGCCAGCCCAAGACCATCGACTTCACCGTCGATTACCTGCGCTCAGGCCTGCCGCGCGATGCCTATGCCCGCGCCCGGGTGAACCGGTCAGGGCGCCGCTATGCCTCGGTGCATGTAGAGGCCTGGCAGGATCACAAGGACAAGCTGTTCGCCCAGGCCACCGGCCATTTCCTGATGCCGCAGGATCAGAACGGCGAAGGCTGACCCGATGACCAGCGTCGGCCATGAGATCACCCATAAACGGGTGCTGAAAATCGCTTTGCCGATTGTGCTGTCCAACGCCACGGTGCCGATCCTGGGTGCGGTGGATACCGGCGTCGTGGGACAGATGGGCCAGGCCGCACCGATAGGTGCGGTTGGTATTGGCGCGGTGATCCTGGCGACGATCTATTGGATCTTCGGTTTCCTGCGCATGGGCACCACTGGCCTTGCGGCGCAGGCCCGCGGGGCCGGGGACTGGGCTGAGACAGGCGCCCTTCTGACGCGCGGTTTGCTGCTGGCCTTTGCGGCCGGTGCCGTTTTCATCATTGCACAAGGTGCGGTGTTCTGGGGCGCCTTTGCGCTGGCGCCCGCCAGTGCCGAGGTCGAAGACCTGGCGCGGGACTACCTGCAGATCCGGATCTGGGGGGCGCCTGCCACGATTGCGCTTTATGCCGTCACCGGCTGGCTGATCGCGGTCGAGCGCACCCGCGGCGTGTTCCTGCTGCAGGTCTGGATGAACGGGCTCAACATCGTGCTGGACCTGTGGTTTGTGCTAGGTCTTGGCTGGGGTGTCGAAGGCGTTGCCATTGCCACGCTGATTGCGGAATGGACCGGGCTGGCCCTGGGGCTGTACCTGTGCCGTGATGCCTTTGCCGGTGACCAATGGCGCGACTGGGCGCGGGTGTTCGACCCGGCGCGGCTGAAGCGGATGATGCAAGTCAATGGCGATATCATGGTGCGCTCGGTGCTGCTGACCGGCTCTTTTACCACCTTCCTGTTCATCGGCTCCGGCATCGGCGATGTGAACCTCGCCGCCAATCAGATCCTGCTGCAGTTTGTCGAAATCACCGCCTTTGCGCTGGACGGCTTTGCCTTCTCTGCCGAAGCGCTGGTGGGCGGTGCCGTCGGTGCCAAGGCCCGCCAAAGATTGCGCCGTGCGGCGGTGATCACCTCGCAATGGGGCGTCGGCGGGGCGGTTCTGCTTGGCATTGCCTTTGCACTCGGCGGCCCCTGGCTGATCGACCTCATGTCCACGTCGCCGGAAGTACGCGAGGCGGGGCGGGTGTTTCTGGTCTGGGCGGCGGTGCTGCCGGTCCTCAGCGTGGCGAGCTACATGTTCGACGGCATCTATATCGGCGCCACTTGGACCCGCGATATGCGGTGGGCGATGCTGCAATCGGTGGCCATCTATGTGACGGCGCTGCTGCTGCTGGTTCCAGCCTTTGGCAATCATGGCCTTTGGGCCGCGCTGATCGTGCTGAACATCGCCCGCGGCGTCACGCTGGGCCTGCGCTATCCGCGGCTGGAGGCGCAGGTGGGCATTTGAGTATTCAGGGCGGGCCTATTGGCCCGCAGCCGCCACTTACAGCAGCGTTTCAATCGCCTCGGTGGGGCGTCCGATCACAGCCTTGCCATCCTTAATCGCAATCGGGCGCTCGATCAGGATCGGGTTCGCGGCCATGGCTGCCAGCAGCTCTTCCTCGGTGCTGTCCTTGGTCAGGCCCAGCTCTTTGAAGACTTTTTCGCCGGTCCGTACCATCTCCACCGCAGGCACATTGAGTGCGGCCAATACGGTCTTCAGCTCCTGGACCGAAGGCGTATCTTCCAGATACACCCGCGTCTGCACATCCGCGCCGCGCTCCTCAATCAGCGCAAGGCCCGCGCGGGATTTTGAGCATTTCGGGTAATGCCAATAAGTAATCACAGCCAATCCTTCCGTTTGGTGCCAACCGCCTGTGCGACGTTGTCAAAGCCATCCCGCGCCAGCAGCGCGTCCAGCCCGCGGGCGATGTCTCCGGCCAACGACAACCCGCCATAGACCATCGCGGTGTAGAACTGCACCGCTGACGCCCCGGCGCAGATCTTGGCATAGGCCTGCTCCGCCGTGCTGATACCGCCGACACCGACCAGCGGCACTTGGCCCTCCAGCAGCTCCGACAGCTGCGCAAGCACCCGGGTGGATTTTTCAAACAGCGGCGCTCCGGACAGACCGCCGGCCTCACCCTTATGGGCACTTCGCAGACCGTCGCGCGACAGGGTGGTGTTGGTGGCAATCACCGCGTCGATGCCGGATTCCAAGGCAACGGCGGCGATGTCCGCAATGCCTTCGCGGTCCAGATCCGGGGCAATCTTCAGGAAGACCGGCACCCGGCGGCTCAGTCGGTTACGGGTCCCAATGACGCCTGCCAGCAAAGCCGTGAGCGCCGCCTTGCCCTGCAGGTCGCGCAGTTTTTCGGTGTTGGGGGAGGACACGTTGACAGTGGCAAAGTCCAGATGCGCACCGCAATGGGCCAGCACCTTGGCAAAATCCGCCGCGCGGTCCTCGCTGTCCTTGTTGGCGCCGAGGTTCAGGCCGATGACGGCTTCGCGGGGACGTTGCGCCAGCCGGGCAGCGATCGCCTCCATGCCCTCGTTGTTGAAGCCGAAGCGGTTGATCGCCGCCTTGTCCTCGGTCAGGCGGAACAGGCGCGGCTTGGGGTTGCCGGGCTGCGGGCGCGGGGTGGCAGCACCGACCTCGATGAAACCAAATCCGGACTTCGCCAGCGGCGCCAACGCCTCGGCGTTTTTGTCATAGCCTGCGGCGAGGCCCACCGGGTTCGGCAGATCAATGCCTGCCAGTGTGGTCCCCAGCCGCGCCGAAGTCACCGGGCCGGGGGCAGGCGCCAGCCCCATGGTCAGCGCCTTGATTGACAGGCCATGGGCGGTTTCCGGATCGGTCTTGTGCAGGGCGGCCAGTGCCAGTTTCTCGGTCAGCTTCATGCCATCTCCTCCGGGAATTGATGCACGCCCTCCGCCAGCGGCAGCGGTTTGGCCCAGACCACATCGCTCAGTCGGATATTGCGGTAGAGATGCGGGAATTCGGCGCCGCCGCGGGAAATCTCCCACTTCAGGTCCGCCCCCATCGCGTCCGCGTCGCAGGCCAGCAGGGTCAGCCCCTCGGCACCGGCAAAATGCTTGGCCGCGGTTTCCGCCGCCTGGGTTGCGGTGGAGAAATGGACGTAACCGTCCGCCACATCAATCGGCGCGCCAGTGGTTTCGCCCGCCGCCTGCAGTGCGGCCCATTCGTCCGCCCGGAAAATCTTGTAAATCAGCATGACGGCCTGATGCCTTGTGTTTGCGGGTGAATCAAGGGGGATTGGCGGCGGCAGCCGCGCAGAGCTGACGCAAGGGGAGGCGGCGGCCTGGCTTTTCCCCTTTGACCGGCGCAGGCTTTGGGCGCAGGATTTTCCCAACACAGATCAACAGGAGCGCCCCAAATGATTGCACGCATTCTCACGTCGGTTGCAGCCCTGACCCTCACAGCCGGCGCGGTGGCGGCGGAGTACAAGCTGACCATCCTGCACACCAACGATTTCCACGCGCGGTTCGAGCCGATCAACAAATACGACAGCACCTGCGACGGTGAGGATCAGGCCGAAGGCAAGTGTTTCGGCGGCACCGCGCGGCTGGTGACGGCCATCGCGGAGGCGCGGGCGCGGGCGGAGCATTCGATTCTGGTGGATGGCGGCGACCAGTTCCAGGGTTCGCTGTTCTATACCTATTACAAGGGCAAGGCCGCGGCGGAATTCATGACCCAGCTGGGCTATGACGGGATGACCGTCGGTAATCATGAGTTTGACGACGGGCCGGAGGTGCTGCGCGGCTTCATGGATGCGGTGGGCTTTCCCGTCTTGATGTCCAATGCTGATGTCTCGGGCGAACCGGCGCTGGCGGATGTGCTGAAGAAATCCACGGTGATCGAGCGCGGCGGCGAGAAGATCGGCCTTATCGGCCTGACGCCCGAAGATACGCATGAGCTGGCAAGCCCCGGTAAGAACGTGCATTTTTCCGACCCCGTGGCGGCGGTGCAGGCAGAGGTCGACAGGCTGACCGCGGAAGGCGTGACCAAGATCGTGGTGCTGAGCCATTCCGGCTATGGCATCGACCAGCGGGTGGCGGCGGAAACCACCGGGGTGGATGTGATCGTCGGCGGCCACAGTAACACCTACCTGTCCAACAGGTCGGACAAGGCCGCTGGCCCGTACCCAACCGTGGTTAACGGGGTGCAGATCGTACAGGCCTATGCCTATGGCAAGTTCCTGGGTGAATTGAGCGTGACCTTCGACGATGCGGGCAATGTGATCAGCGCCTCAGGTGAGCCATTGATCATGGATGCCGCCGTCAGCGAAGATGCGGCCACCCTGGACCGGATTGCCGAACTGGCGCAGCCGCTGGATGAGATCCGCAACAAGGTGGTGGCGGAAACGGCCGCACCGGTTGAGGGCAACCGTGACATTTGCCGGGTGCAGGAATGCCAGATGGGAAATCTGGTGGCTGATGCGATGCTGGACCACGTGCGGGATCAGGGCGTGACCATTGCCATTGCCAACTCCGGCGGCATTCGCGCCAGTCTGGATGCCGGCGCCGTCACCATGGGCGAAGTGCTGACCATCCTGCCGTTTCAAAATACGCTGTCGACCTTTGAGATCAGCGGCGCAACCCTCATCCAAGCGCTGGAAAACGGGGTCAGCCAGGTGGAGGAGGTCAAGGGCCGCTTTCCGCAGGTTGCAGGCCTTACATTCAGCTGGGACGCCTCAGCTGCGCCGAACGAGGGCCGCATCAGGCAAGTGATGGTGGCCGAGGGCGGGGGTTTTGTGCCGATTGATCCGGCAAAGAGATACCTTGTGGTCACCAATGACTATGTCCGCAACGGCGGCGACGGTTATGCGATGTTCGAGGGCGACGACAAGAATGCCTATGATTTTGGCCCTGATGTGGCCGATGTGCTGGCAGGATATCTGGCGGCGCAAGGCCCGTATTCGCCCTATACCGACGGGCGGATATCGCGGATGAAATAGGCGCTGTCAACTAGGTCCGAACCGGATCTAATGTTTCGCGCGCGAAACATTCGGGCAGGGGGGCTGCCGCATTATTTTCGGGGACTGTTAACCTATGCCGGCGGTTCGTAAACGGGCTGGCGGGTGGCAGGGGGGCATGGCAGAATGCGGGTCATGGACCACCCGCTGATCGACCTCATCAATGCCCGGATCGAAGCCGCCGAGAAGGATGGCGCCTTTGACAATTTGCAAGGCGCCGGCAGGCCTCTGCCGGACTGCGATGATCCGGAGAATGAACTGGTCAACCGGCTGGTGCGCGAAAGCGGCGGGGTGCCGGAGTTTGTGAGCCTGTCGCGCGAGCTGCAGCGCCTGCGGGCAGAGCTGCGCGAGGCCGGCGACCGCAGCCGCCGGCAGGAGATCCTGAAAGAGATGTCGATGATGGATGCCCGGCTGGAATTGGCGCGTAAAGCTTATACGAAATAGGCCGGTTTACCCTTTGATTTCCGGCCATATCTCCGGGTCCAATCCGTCGATGAAAGGCGCCAGGACATCGGCGTATTTCTCCCACTTGCCGATTGAGCGCGTGTGCGCCGTCTGCCGCACTTGGGTGTTCGACAGTGTCAGAACCTGGCCCTCGTGGCGTTCCGGGTGGGCCATGTCCTCGACCCAAGTCAGTCCGCAGAAGTCCGCCAGCTTGCGGCTTTGACCCTCGATACCGGCAACGAAATCTTCATAGCGCAGGTCATAGATCCGCCCCGGCATCACCTGCCGCCAGTGCTGCATCAGCCGGCCATAAAGGTTGAACCGGTGCGCCATGGCCTTCAAATCATAGGCATAGGTGAGCGAGCTGCCGGAGAAATAGCCGCGCCAGATCGACAGCGCCACATCGCGCGGATCGCGGCAAAGATGAACAAACCGTGCATCCGGGTAGGCGGTCAGCAGATGGCCCAGCAGCCGGTAATTGTCGGGCATTTTGTCGACATAGGCCGCGGTGCCCTCGGGCATCTGCGGCAGGCGGCTGATGTCCTCGGCTACGAAATTGCGGGCGGCCTCGGGGGGGAAATCCAGACCCTTGTCGATATAGGGATGCAGCAGGAAGGCCGGCACGCCGCGCTCGCCCAAGGGAAACACATCCGGGTGCAGGCCGATCACTGTTTCCGTCAGCGTGGTGCCGGAACGCGGCATCCCCACCACATAGATCGGGCGCGGGCCGTCAACTTCAGTTTCGGCCGGGGGGATCGCCTCCGGGAAGGCCGCCATGATGCGGCTGAACTGGCGTTCGCTGTCCTCGTAATCATAGGGGTTCTGCGCCGCCATACAGGCGTTTGCCTCGTCGTTGTGGGCGGCAAAGCCGTCCTTGTCGCCGCCTTGATCGGCTATCCGGGCCAGGGCAAAGCTGACGTTGGCGCGGTCGAGCGAGCGCGGCGCGGCCGCTTTCAGCGCCTTTTGCGCCACCGGCAGCAACTCTGCGTTCTGTTCACGGCTGTTGAGCCGGGCCAGCATTTCCAGCACCTGGCTGTCCTTGGGGTCCAGATCCAGTATCGCCAGGCAATGGGTGCGGGCGGCATCCGACTCTCCGTTGGAGATCAGCTGGCTGGCCAGCCGCCGCCGTGCCTCCAGGTTTTCGGGCGCCAGGGCGACGGCCTTTTGCGCGGCTTCTGTGGCTTCGTCCTGCCGCATCAGCCGGGCCAGCGGCAGGCTGATATTGGTCAACGCATCCACGTCATCAGGGTTCAGGCGCAGGGTGGCCTGATAGTCTTCCAGCGCGGCTTTTTCATCGCCCAGGTTCTTCCAGGCCATGGCGCGCAGCCGCAGCATCCGCGGCTGTTTGCCATCGCGGGCGAGCGCGTCGCTTGCCGTGGCGATGGCCGCTTCGGGATCATTCTGCACCAGCTGCGCCTGCGCTTTCAGATACAGCGCGCCCTGATCATCGGGCAGATCCGCCAGCACCCGGTCCAGCAGTTTCATTGCGGTCCCGCCCTGCTGCAGGAACAAAAGCGTCTGCGCCAGGTTCTTGCGGGCGTCATGAAAGCCGGGCGCCAGGGCCAGCGCCTTTTTGAAATGCGGCACCGCATCACGGTGTTTGCCAAGCCCGGACAGGGAGATGCCCGCGATGTTAGGAAAATCCGGATGGGTCTTGTGCCGTTTCATCCCGGCTTTGGACTGTTTCAGCGCCTGTTTGAACTTGCCCTGATTGAGAAAGCCGAACGCTGCCTGGAGGTCGTTCTGAAGAGTCATGAGGCCTATCCGTCTCTTGGTGTCAGGGCGGCTGCTTCCCGGATGTGCGCAGACACTTTGCGCGGGGGCAGTCCTGGGTTAGAAAATCAGCATGTGCGGACGATTTGCCATAACCCTGCCCAATGATGCAATGGCGCAGCTGTTTGCAGCGCAGCCTGCGAACACTTTGCCGGATGTGCCTGATTATAATGTCTGCCCCACCAATACGGTGCATGCGGTGCAGGCCGGGGAGGGGGGCCGCCAGCTGGTGCCCATGCGCTGGGGGTTCCTGCCGCAGTGGTATACGGCTGAGACCGCCGGGCCGCTGCTGATCAATGCCCGCGCGGAAACCATCGCGCAAAAACCCGCATTTGCCGCCGCCTGCCGCAAACGGCGCTGCCTGGTCCCGGCCACGGGGTTTTATGAATGGACCAAAGCAGGCGATGGCGCCCGGCTGCCGTGGTACATCCGCCGCAGCGACGCAGCCCCCTTGGCCTTTGCCGCCATCTGGCAGAGCTGGGGAGCGGAAGACCCGGTCAAGACCTGCGCCATTGTCACGACCGCGGCAAATGAGGCGCTGTCGCCTATCCACCACCGGATGCCATTGATCCTGGAACCGCAGGACTGGGGCAGATGGCTGGGCGAGGACGGCCCAGGTGCCGCGCGGCTGATGCAGCCGGGGGCGGCGGGCATTCTGGATTTCCACCGGGTGGATCCGGCGGTGAACTCCAACCGGGCCAGCGGGCCGGAGCTGATTGAGCCGTTTGAGGACGGGGATATCCCGCGCGGCCGGCTGATCTGAGGTTACTCGGCTGCTTGGCGGGACGGCAGGTCGCGCTGCGGCGCGCGGCTCAGGCCGTTGGCGGCGATGGCCGCCTTTTGCAGCAGGGCCACAAAGATCTCGCGTTCCGAATCCGTAAGGCCCGTCAGGATGCCTGGCTGGGCGGCCCGCACAACCGGCAGGATCCGTTGCAGCAATGCTTCGCCTTCGCCGGTCAGGCTGACCTCGCGCGCCCGCCGGTCTGCCTTGGAGATCCCGCGGGCCACCAGCCCCTTCTCCACCAGCCGGTCCACCACCTTGCCCAGGGTGGCCCGGTCATAGGCGATGAGCCCGGCAACCGAGGCCTGGTCGATGCCGGGATGGCGGTGGATCGCGGCCAGGGCAGAGAACTGCACCGGGGTAAGGTCGGCATCTTCCTCAGCCATCCGTTCCATGAACTGGGCGACCGAGATCTGATGCAGCCGCCGGATCAGGTGGCCGGGCAGGGTGTGAATGTCCAAAGGGTCGCTGTCCATGGCCTTCTGGTCCTTGCCGGCCTGTTGGGGCCGGTCTGCTGGTTCGGGCCTTCTGCCCGCGGGTCTGTTCACCCTGACTGCCATACTGCCCTGTGCGCAGTACGTGCAAGTTTTATTGCCGCAACTGCGGCATTTGCGGCTTTTCCTTGCCGAAGGCGCGGGGTAGGCATGGGCCATGGCGCTGAAATTCACCTCCCTGCAAGACTTCTATGCCCACGGGTTCGACACCGTGATCGATGTGCGCAGCCCGGCGGAATATGCCGAGGACCATGTGCCGGGCGCAATCAGCCTGCCGGTGCTGGACAATGAGGAACGCGCCGAGGTCGGCACCATCTATGTGCAGGACAGCCCGTTCAAGGCGCGCAAGCTGGGCGCGGCGCTGGTGTTCCGCAATGCCGCAAACCACATCGAGCAGCATCTGAGCCACCATGAGGGCGGCTGGAAACCGCTGGTCTATTGCTGGCGCGGCGGTCAGCGGTCGGGGTCCTTCACCTGGATGCTGCAGCAGATCGGCTGGCGCGCCGAGGTGGTGGAGGGCGGCTATCAGACCTACCGCCGTCTGGTGAATATGGCGCTGTATCAGACTGCACTGCCGCATCGGATGGTGGCGCTGGACGGCTATACCGGATCGGCCAAGACCGAAGTGCTGAAGCGGGCCGGTGCTCTGGGCGTGCAGGTGCTGGATCTGGAGGGGCTGGCCAATCACCGCGGCTCGCTCTTGGGGGACATGCCGACGCCGCAGCCGTCGCAGAAGGGGTTTGAATCCGCCCTGGCGGGCGCCTTGATGCGGCTGGACCCCAGCCGCCCGGTGCTGGTGGAGGCGGAATCGAGCAAAGTCGGCCAGCGGATCATTCCGCCTTCGGTCTGGGCGGCAATGAAGCAGGCACCGAGGATTGACCTGCAGGTGCCGGTTGCGGCCCGCTGCCGCTATTTGGTGGCGGCTTATGACGACATCCTGTCAGACGCGGACGGTCTGCGCAAAAAGCTGGCCCCCTTGCGCGCGTATCGCTCAGGCGCGGTTGTTGATGGCTGGTTCACCAGCATTGCCAAGGGCGACAAAGCCGGGCTGACCGAGGCGCTGATGGCCGAACATTATGACCCCGCCTACCGCAAGTCCCGCACGGCTATTGGCGCAGAGGTTGCTGCCACTGTCGACGCAGAGGCGCTGGATGACGCAGGCCTGGATGCCGCAGCGGCGCAGGTGGCGGCGATCATGTCCAGTCTCTGACAAACGATGCTCCCGCCCGTCGCCGGCACATCAAAGATGCCCCGCTCCCGTTGGGCGCGGCGCTGCGCTGGCGCGCAGCGTGCCTGCGCACCCGGCGGCAAAGCCGCCTGCCAGGCAGCGGGACAGGAGTATTTTCACAAAGGTGAAGCACCGGAACAGGGCTTCTTTCTGGTTGAAAATACCCCGGGGTGAATTGGTCCGCAGGGCCAAGAGGGGCTGGCCCCTGTTCGCCAGGCGCCGCTAGGCACTGAGGGTGATGGCGCCGGGGCTTGACGTTACCTTGCCGATGCGCAGTGCCGGGTATCCGGCTGCGCGCAGCCGGTTCAGCAAATCATCAGCCTGATCCGCGGCGACCGCTGCCAGCAGGCCGCCCGCGGTTTGAGGGTCGAACAGCAGGTCCTGCCAGCCAGTGGTTTTCAGTTCCGGTACAGCGGCTTGATTGGCGGGAAACAGCGACGAGCGGATGCCGCGGTCCGCCAGTTCAGCGGCGCCCTGCATCAGGGGGATCTTACTGGTGAAGATTTCTGCGCCCGCGCCGGAGGCCTCGCAGATGCCAAGCAGATGGCCAGTCAGGCCAAAGCCGGTCACGTCGGTCATTGCGCGGGCGTCTTGCAGGATGCGGGCGGCTTTGCCCTGCGGCTGGCTCATCTGTGCCAGCGCGGCGGCGACCCATTCCCCCTTGGCCAGGCCCGCCATTTCCGCGGCCATCAGCACGCCGGAGCCGATGGGTTTGGTCAGGATCAGCGCGTCGCCCGGTTTGGCACCCGCCAGGGTGATGGCAGGGCGGGGGCAGAGGCCGGTGACGGTGAACCCGATGGTCAGCTCATCCCCCAGCGAGGTATGGCCGCCGATTATGGCGGCGCCGGCCTGCTGCATGACGTCCGAGGCGGCATCCATGATCTCCTGCAGGGTCCGGGCCTGCAGGCCTGGTGACATCCGCGGCAGGATCAGGTTGGCGGTGGCGGCCTGCGGGTCTGCCCCCATCGCCCAGATGTCGCCAAGCGCGTGCACGGCTGCGATGCGGGTCATCAGGACCGGGTCGCTGGTGAAGCTGCGCAAATGGTCGGTGCTGATCACCTGATTGACGCCGCCGGTGGTCAGAAGTGCGGCGTCGTCGCCGGGCAGCGGGGTGATGTCTTTGCGGTCCGCAGGCGCAAGTCCTGCGAGCGCGCCAAGCAGCGCGTCGCGGCCGACCTTGGCGCCGCAGCCGCCGCACATGGGCTTGTCGCCAAGTGCGGCCTCCATGCCCAGTGTGTGTTCGGCCGGAAGGGGCGGCGCGTCCATTGCAGGCAGGTCACGGAACTTCTCCATGAAGGCCTGGTCGATGCGGTCTTTCCAGGTCCACATCAGGGGGCCGGCCAGGGTGGTGCCGAAGCGTTCGCCAAGCGCCTCCCTGGCGCCCATGGAGATGAGTTTCAGGTAGTCCTTTTGCGGGCGGTACTTGCGCAATGGATCGCCGGTCAGGGTGCTGCGCAGGTTGTGATAGAGCACCGGCGCCTGGCGCACTGCGTAAACGCCGGCCTTGGGACGCGGGGCGAAGTCCATTTGGGCGCAGTCGCCGGCGGCAAAGACGTTGGCGGCGGAGCTTTGCAGGGTGTCACTGACCCGGATGAAGCCGTCCTGCAGGTCCAGGCCGCTGTCTGCGAGCCAGCCATAAGGGCGGGCGCCGGCGGCACCGGTGGTAAAGTCCGACAGGATCTCGCGCCCGTCTTCCAGCACGATATAGCCGTCATGGATGCGCTCGATTTTCGCGTTCTCCTCCAGCCGGACGCCCTGTTCGACCAAAGCGCGGCGGAGTGTCTGGCGGGCCTTTTTGCCAATCGCGCGTAAGGCCTGGCCGCTGTCGATCAGGGTTGCCTGCGCCAGCCGGCCGCGGGATCTGAGAGCAAAGGCCATCGCCAGGATCAGCTCTGCCCCCGCCACGCCGCCGCCGATCACGGCGACATGGGCGGGGGTGTCACCGTCGCGGAACGCGTCCCATCGGGCGGCGAAACGTCCCAGCGGCTTGGCTGGGATCCCGTAGCCGGCAAAGCCCGGCAGGTCCGGCATGGCAGAGGTGATGCCGACATCAACCGAGGCCACGTCATAGGCGATGGGCGGGCGGCCCGGCACATGCACCAGCCGGGCTGCGGTATCGATATGATCCGCCGCGCCCAGCACCACGCGGGCGCCGGCAAACCGGGCCAGACGCACCAGATCGATGTCCAGTTCGTCACGCACGTAATGTCCGGCCACAAATCCCGGCAGCATGCCGGAGTAGGGCGCAGCGGGGCCGGGGTTGATCACCGTCAGACGGGCGCCGGGCAGGGGCCGCATGCCCCATTTGCGCAGCACCAGCGCGTGGGTGTGGCCGCCGCCGACCAGCACCAGATCGCGGGTCAGGGGAAGTCGCGAAGAATCCATATCTTGTCCAGCCTTTGCAGCGGGCCGGAACGCACATCAATCTGCCCTTACCGGGGCGTTTCCGTGCGGCCGGCGTTTTTGCGTTCCTCGTCCTCTGGCGTGTCATGGGTGGCCCAATGGTCATCCTCGCCCGCCGAGGGCATGGTGTCGCGGCTCTCTTGCCGGTGGATATGCACCTTGGCAATGAAATTGGCGGTGATCGGCGCAGTCAGGAACAGGAACAAAGTGATCATCAGCTCATGCACCGAGAAGTATTTCTCAAACGCTGCCGCATGCAGCATCGAGGCCAGCAGCACGCCGCCGACGCCCAGGGTGGTGGCCTTGGTCGGGGCGTGCAGGCGCGACATCGGATCGTTGAGCTTGAGCAGCCCGAAAGAGCCGACAAAACCGAAGACCCCGGCGATCACCAGAAAAGCGGCAACGAGGAATTCAAACAGGCTTTCCATGTCTCACCCTCACTCGATGATATTGCCGCGCAGGATAAAGCGCGCGTAGGCCACGGTGGAGACAAAGCCAAGCATGGCGATGATCATGGCGGCCTCAAAGAAAATCTCGCTCCCCAGCGCCATTCCGTAGAGCACCATCAGTGCGATGGCGTTGATGAACATGGTGTCCAGCGCCAGGATGCGGTCGGCCACGTCCGGCGCGGTGACGACCTTCCACAGGTTCATCAGCATCGCCAGGGCAAAGCAGGCAAAGGCAAAGGTGGCAGCACTTTCGATCATTCGAAAATCTCCATCAGCCGGCGCTCGTAGCGCTGTTTGATCTCGTCCCGCACCGCGTCCGGGTTGGGAGCATCCAGGCAGTGGACCAAGAGGGCGTGGCCCTCGTCCGAGACATCCGCCGACAGGGTGCCCGGCGTCATGGTGATGGTGCCTGCAAGGGCGGTGATTGCCTCGGGTGTTTTCAGGTCCAGCGGGACGGTGATCCAGTTGGGGCGGCGGTCTGCATTGGGTTTGAACAGCACGATGCGGGCCACGATGATATTGGCCTGCACAATGTCCAGCAGCACCACCAGGATGTATTCCGCGATCTTCAGCGGGCGGCGCAGCTTGGGCCGGTTGGGCCAGTAGGGCTGGGTCACAAACGGGATCAGCACGCCCAGCAGAAGGCCAAAGACCAGCGAATTCAGCGACCAGCCATTGACCAGCAAGAGCCAGGTGACGGTCAGCAGAAGCGTGAGCAGGGGGTGCGGGAACAGCCGCCGGATCAGTTTCATTCTGCCGTCCTCCCCAGCACGGTGTCGATATAGGCTGTTGGCGTAAAGAGCTGGGCTGCCGTTGCCTCGGCATAGCGGGTGGCGGGGCCTGCGAATACGGTAAGGGCAATGAGCCCGCCCAGCAGGCCGAAACAGGCGACAAAGGGCAGCTGCGCCGGTCTTGCGGCCAGGTTATCCAGTGGCGGTTCGGCGCTGGTATCAATGTCCTGCGGCGGCAGGCCGTGGCCTTTCCAGAACAGCAGCGAGCCGGCGCGGGCCATGCCGATAATGGTGATCAGCGACCCCATCAGGATCACGGCCCAGATCCACGGCGCCAGATCCACGCCGCGGGTGGCGTCCAGCACCAGCAGTTTACCAAGGAAACCCGACAGCGGCGGCATGCCCGCAAGCGCGATGGCGGCGGCAAAGAACAGCGCCGAGATCAGCCCGGTCTGCGGCATCGGCAGCTGCGGCAGGATCCATTGGCCCTGCCGTTCCATCACCAGATCAGCAACCAGGAACAAGAGCGCCGCAGCCAGGGTGGAATGCACCAGATAGTACAGCGCCGCTGCCGCGGCGGTCTGGGTGAACAGCGAAATGGCGATCAGCAGCGTGCCCATCGAGGCGATGGCGCCAAAGGCCGCCAGCCGGCCCAGCTTCTTGGAGCCGAGAACACCGATGGCGCCGGCGCCAAGGGTCAGCAGGGCGGCGGGCAGCAGCCAGGACTCGGTCAGGCCGGCGGTGGCCTGAACCTCGGGGCCGAAAATCAGCGTGTACATACGCAGGATCGAATAGGCGCCGACCTTGGTCATGATGGCAAACAGGGCCGCCACCGGCATCGGCGCATTGGCATAGGCCGAGGGCAGCCAGAAATGCAGCGGCAGCAGCGACGCCTTGATGGCAAAGACCAGCAGCAGCATCACAGCACCAACGCGCAGCAGGGCGGTATCCTCAGCCGGGATCTGGGCGACCTTTACGGCGAGGTCGGCCATGTTCAGGGTGCCGGTCACCGAATACAGCGTGCCAAGCGCAAACAGGAACAGGGTGGAGCCAAGCAGGTTGAACACCACATACTGCACCCCGGCCTGAAACCGCCGGGTGCCGCCGGAGTGGATCATCAGGCCATAGGAGGCGATCAGCAGCACCTCGAAGAACACAAACAGGTTGAAGGCGTCGCCGGTCAGGAATGCGCCCATGATGCCCATCAGCTGGAATTGGAACAGCGCGTGGAAGTTGGCTCCGCGGGTGTCCCAGCCGGAGCCGATGGCATAGAGCAGGACCGGCAGCGCCAGCAGTGAGGTCAGCACGATCATCATTGCCGACAGCCGGTCCAGCACCAGCACAATGCCAAAGGGCGCTGGCCAGTCGCCCAGCTCATAGACCTTGACGGTGCCGTCCAATGTCTGGGCGGCCAGGGTCAGCGACACGGCGGCCAGCAGCACCACGCTGGCCAGCGAAAAGATCCGCTGCAGGTCCAGATGGTGGCGCACCGCCATGATGATGAACGGCGCCACCAGGGCAGGCAGCACCACCGGCGCAATCAGAAGATGGTCGATCATGCGTCGTCTCCTGCGCCTTCGGGTTCAACCGGCATGGCGGTGCTGTCATCACGGGACGACAGATAGGCCCCCAGCGCGATCATTACCACAACGGCTGTCATGCCGAAGGAGATCACGATGGCGGTCAGCACCAGCGCCTGCGGCAGCGGATCGGTATAGGCGACCTCCTCGTATTTGTTGAGGATCGGCGGCGCGCCGGTTGCCAGCCGCCCGGTGGCGAACAGGAAGACATTGACCGCATAAGTGATCAGCGACAGGCCCAGGATCACCGGGAAGCTGCGGCGGCGCAGGATCAGGTAGATGCCGGCCGCGGTCAGGATGCCGACGGCAGAGGCGACGAGAAGTTCCATATCTATCCCTCCGTCCCGGTCTTGTCCGCGTCATCGCGCGCCGGGTTGATGTCCATCGCGTGTTCCGTGCTCATCCCTGGCTGCCAGGCAAAGCGCGACAGGCTTTCCAGTGCCAGCAGCACCGCGCCAACCACCGCCAGGAAGACGCCCAGGTCGAACAGGGCGGCTGTGGCCCATTCGAATTCCTCCAGCGGCGGCCAGTGCAGGTAGCCGAAATCGCTGGTCAGGAAGGGCATGCCGTTGAACCAGGCGCCCATGCCGGTGGCGGCGGCAATCAGCACACCCGAACCGATGATGGCGTGATAGGGATAGCGCTGGCGTTCAGTGGCCCAGGCAAAGCCCGACGCCATATACTGCATGATGATCGCAATTGCCGCGATCAGCCCGGCGATAAAGCCGCCGCCCGGCAGGTTGTGGCCGCGGAAAAAGATATAGGCCGCCACCATCAGCGCCAGCGGCATTATCACCCGCGTTGCCACCACCATCATCAGCGGATGCGCGTCGCCGGCCTGCGGCAGGTCGGGCTTGCGGTTCAGAAGATGGGCGCGCACACGGCTGTTCAAAACCGCTTCGGTCAGGGCAAAGATCACCATGGCGGCGATGCCCAGCACGATGATCTCGCCAAAGGTGTCATAGCCGCGGAAATCGACCAGGATCACGTTCACCACATTGGTTCCGCCGCCGCCCTTGTAGGAATTGGCGAGGTGGAAATCCGAAATGGTCGGAAAGGCAAAATCGCGCATCAAGAGCGCATAGATCAGCCCGCCGGCACCCAGCCCGGCGACCACAGATATCGCACCATCGCGGATGCGGGTCAGGGCCGGGGTTTCAACCGGGGTTTCCTTGGGCATGAAATTCAGCGCCAGCAGCATCAGGATGATCGTCACCACCTCGACCGAAATCTGGGTCAGTGCCAGATCAGGCGCCGAGAGGTAATTGAACGACATTGAGACAACCAGACCCACAACGCCGATCAGCACCAGCGACAACAGGCGGTTGCGGTGTTTGGCGACGATGAACAGCGTCGCCACAACCAGCGCGAACCAGCCGAGCACGGGCAGCAGGCCCGGCTTCTGCAGCTCACGCGTGGCCGCACCCAGTGTGCCGCCCTGATAGGCGTAAAAGGCGATGGCAACAGTAAAGGTGACCATGACTGCGGCATAGCGGGTCAGGTTGCCATTGTGCAGCCCTTCGGTCACGCCTTGGCCCAGGCGGGTAAAGGCATCGATAAGGGCGTCGAAAATGACCTTGGCCTCGGGGCGGGGCAGGGCGTTCCAGATCCGCTCCAGCGGCCTGTGCAGCGCCAGCAGCACCGCGCCGCCCAGCACGGCAAAAAGGGACATGTACAGCGCCGGAGTCAGCCCGTGCCACAGTTTGAGCGAGTAATAGGGCAGTTTCTCGCCGCCGATCACCGCGCTGGCGGCAGTGGCGACCATCGGACCTGCGATCTTGGCCGAAGCCAGGCCGATCAGCACTACCAGCACCACCAGAAAGGCAGGCCCCATCCACATGCCGGAGTTGGGGTCATGCGGGTGTGCGGGATAGTCGTCGCGCTTGGGGCCGAAGAAGACATGCGCAATGAAGCGGAAGGAATAGGCGGCAGAGAACAGCGCCGCCACGGAGGCCAGCGCAGGGATCACCAGATGCGAGCCGTTCCAGACGGTATGGGCGGCTTCCTCGAGCATCATTTCCTTGGACAGGAAACCGTTCAAGGGCGGGATGCCGGCCATCGACAGCGCCGCGACCATGCCGATGGTGAAGGTGACCGGCATCAGATGCCGCAATCCGCCAAGGCGTTTGATGTCGCGGGTGCCGGCCTCGTGATCGACAATGCCCGCGGTCATGAACAGCGCCGCCTTGAAGGTGGCGTGGTTGATGATGTGGAACACGGCCGCCACTGCGGCGATCTTGGTGCCAAAGCCCAAGAGCATGGTGATCAGGCCCAGGTGGCTGACGGTGGAGAACGCCAATAGCGCCTTGAGGTCATCCTTGAACAGCGCAATCACCGCGCCCAGCAGCATGGTGACAAGGCCGGTGGTGGCAACGATATAGAACCATTCCGGCGTGCCGGCGAGGACGGGCCACATGCGGGCCATCAGAAACAGCCCGGCCTTCACCATGGTGGCAGAGTGCAAATAGGCCGAGACGGGCGTGGGTGCTGCCATCGCATGCGGCAGCCAGAAATGGAACGGGAACTGCGCCGATTTGGTGAAGGCGCCCAGCAGGATCAGGATCAGCGCGGGCAGATACAGCGGCGAGGATTGAATGGCGTCTTTGTTTTGCAGAATGACGCTCAGGTCATAAGAACCTGCGATATGGCCCAGGATCAGCATGCCCGCAATCATCGCCAGCCCGCCGGAGCCGGTGACTGTCAGCGCCATCCGCGCGCCCTGGCGGCCTTCGGGCAGGTGTTTCCAATAGCCAATGAGCAGGAAGGAGCTGAGCGAGGTCAGCTCCCAGAACACCAGCAAAAGCAGAATGTTATCGGACAGAACGATACCAACCATCGCGCCCTGGAACAGCAGCAGATAGCTGTAGAACTGGCCCATCGGGTCTTCGCGCGACAGGTAGAACCGGGCGTAAAGGATGATCAGCAGGCCGATGCCCAGGATCATTGCCGCAAACAGGAAGCCCAGCCCGTCAAGAAAGAAATTGGCATTCAGCCCCAGTGCGGGCAGCCAGCTGGCAGAGGCATGAATGGTTTCGCCGCGGAACACGGCCGGGATATGCAGCATCAGCCCGATGAAGGCGAGCAGGGTGGTAAGCCCGGCGGCTGAGGCTGCCGCATTGCGTCCCGCGCGGATCAAAAGCGCTGGGAAGACGGCTCCGAGAAAGGGCAGGGCCGCAATCAGGAATAGGGACACGTGCAGGTCTCCTGTCGGGTTGGCGCGTCGTTTTTGGACCAGTGCTAAGCAATTTTCTTGCCCAGAACCACCCCCGCCGGCCCGGATGCGGTAATAATGACGCAGCCAGAGACGGGAATCTTACGCTCGTTAGGGCCATAATTGGGCAGTGTCCGTCCAATAACAAGAACTTGACCGGCGGTATTGGCCTGTTTCTGGTGATTGCGGCCTCATGGCCTGCTAGGTCTTGGGGCTAGGGCCCGGGTCCGGGCAGTCAGCGGGCGGTCGGATTGAAAGGAAAGCGGCGGGATGGCGGCGCAGGAAAACACAGGTAAACGCGGAGTGTCCCGCCGGCTGGCGCTGCTCGGCGGTATTGCAGCGGCGGCTGGTGCGGGGATCTGGTGGCAACGCAGGCAGCCTCCGGACCATGATCACCCGCGGCTGACCGTAGCCGAGGCCTTTGCCCAGGCGCAGGCCGGGGAGATTACCTTGGTGGATATCCGCACGCCGCAGGAATGGCGCGCCTCGGGGGTGCCGGTGGGCAGCCTTCAGATCGACATGCGCCGCGACGACTTTATCGCAGCCCTGCAAACCGCGGCGGGGCCGGACCGTGCTTTGCCTGTGGCGCTGATCTGCGCCCGTGGCGTGCGGTCGGCCCGGCTGACGCTGGCTCTGGCGCGGGCGGGATTCAGCAATGTGTTTGACGTGCCCGAAGGCATGCTGGGATCCGGTGCAGGACCAGGCTGGATTGCCGCCAATCTGCCGGTGGCGCGATGGGAGGGATGATGAAGACTTGGAAAACAGGCGCAGCCGCAGCGCTGCTGTCTGCGGCGTGGGGCGGCGCGGCAGTTGCTGCCTGCGGTTCAGAGGCCGGCGCTTGTGAGGTTGCGGATGGCGCGTATCACATCGCGCTGCCCGCTGATGCGAACACCCCGCCGCCTGTGGTGATGTTCTTGCATGGCTACGGCGGCAGCGGCGCGCAGGTGATGCGCAACAGGGCGCTGTCCGAAGGGCTGACTGCGCGCGGCTATGCGGTGATTGCACCTGAGGGGCGCAAACGCGGCGGCAGCGGTCCGCAGTCCTGGGGCTTCGGGCCGTTCACCGAAGGCCGGGATGAGGGAGCGTTTTTTGCGTCTGTGCTGACAGATGCCTCGGAACGGTTTGGCACATCCTCTGCGCAGACGGTTCTCGCAGGGTTCTCAGCGGGTGCCTTTATGGTGCATTACCTGGCCTGCAGCGATCCGGCAGCCTTTGCTGCTTATGCGCCGGTCTCCGGTGCATTCTGGCGGCCGCAGCCTGAGACCTGCGAGGGGCCGGTGCGCCTGTTGCAAACCCACGGCTGGCGCGATGAGGTGGTGCCGCTGGAGGGGCGTATCCTTGGCGGCGGGCGCTGGGAGCAGGGCGATGTCTTTGCCGGGCTTGAGGTTTGGCGCGAGGCGAACGGCTGCGCGTCGCACGCGCCGGTCAAGGCTTGGAGCGCGGACAGCCTGATGCACCGCCGCTGGGATTGCGGGCCGGGGGCGGAGATCGAACTGGTGTTGTTTGACGGCGGCCATACTGTGCCCGAAACCTGGGCGGGCTTGATGGCCGAATGGTTCGAAGATGAACCGGCAGTGCGCTGACGCTTGGGGGCTGTAACGAACGGAGCGCTCCCGCCCCTGTAATCGAAATCAAAGATTTCCATCAAAGCGTTGGGCCAGGCAGCGCGCCCTGCGGGCGCGCTGCTGTTGCATGCCGCCGCGAGGCCGGCATTTTTGAGGATAGCGGCGGGTACTTGCGCAACCGCGCCGCGCGCCGGCGCGGCGCTTGGCCCAAGACCGTCAAGGGTGTCCCGGCGCAGCCGGGGATCCTTCGGTGGCGGGAGCGCCCCGCTGACGTGCGGGTTTATTCCGCCGGAGTACCGCGGGCGGTGCTGCCTTCCAGCAGGGCCTTCAGGTCAGCCCGCGCAACGCGGGCGGCACGGGTGATCTGGGGTTCGGTGAATTCCTCGCGCGTGGCCATCCAGTTGCGGATGCGGTTCACGGTCTTCACCCCGGACAGTGCCGACAGCGGCACTGCCAGCACCAGCGACAGCGCAATCGGCGCCAGCCACAGCGATACGGTGCCGCTGAGGATCCCGGCCCAGAGCGCCAACCCGCTGACGGTTTCCAGCGCATGGCAGGTGATCAGCGTGCGCAATGAATAGCTGCCGCCGTCGCGGGCCTGCGGTTCCCAGCCGCGCTGCAAGCCTAAGGCGGTACGGAACACCGCGATCATCTGCTGTACCATCAGGATCGGCGCATAGAGGATTGCCAGCAGGACCTCGGAGACAAAGGACAGCGCAAAATGCACTGGACCGCCGTATTCCGAGAACCGGCTGCCGGTCAGCGGCAGCGCCGTTGCGGCCAGCATCTTGGGCGCCAGCAGCATCGCGTAGATCAGAATGATCACCAGCACGTGTTTGGGTTCCGACATATCCGGCCAGCTGGGGCGGAACGGGTTGGCCTCGCTGAAGTAGCTGATCACCGAGGCCTCGTCGCTGCGGCCGATAATGGCCCAGAGCACCAGCAGCGCAAACCACACCGGTGCCATCAGATAGCCGATGGCGCCGGCAAACAGGTGAAAGCGCGAGATCGCCCGGAAACCCTTGGCGTGCAGCAGGTTCAGGTGCTGCAGGTTGCCCTGGCACCAGCGGCGGTCGCGCAGGATGTGGTCGATCAGGGTGGCCGGGGTTTCCTCGTATGATCCGCGGATGCGGGGCAGAAAACGCACCGACCAGCCCGCGCGGCGCAACAGGCCTGCCTCGACAAAATCATGGCTCATGATCAGCTTGTCGCCGCCGCCAAAGCGCGAACGCAGCAGCGGCAAGCCGGCGCAGGCGGCAAAGGCGCGGGTGCGTATGATCGCGTTATGGCCCCAATAGTTGCCCTCGTGACCTGCCCAGCGGGCCAGCCCTTCGGCCAGGGCGAGGCCATAGACACCATTGGCGAACTGTTGCATGCGGCCAAAGACCGACTGGGCGCCGATCAGCTGCGGGTAGCTTTGGATCAGGCCGGCGCCGGGATCGCGGGCCAGGGCATCGGCCAGCCGGGCAATGGCGCGGCCGGTCATCAGGCTGTCGGCGTCCAGCACCAGCATCGCCTCGTAATCAGCGCCCCAGCGGCGCACCCAGTCAGAAATATTGCCGACCTTGCGGCCCTCATTGTCGGCGCGGCGGCGGTAATACAGTTCAGTGCCTTCCGGCAGCATGCTGCGCAGCGCCTCGACACTGGCGCGCTCCTGTGCGGCAATGGCGTCGTTGCGGGTGTCGGACAGGATGAACATCGCATATTCATGCTGACCGCCGCGGCCATGAAGTTCCTGCAGCATGGTCTGGGCGTTGCCCAGCACGTACCACGGCACCTCGTTGTAGACCGGCATCAAGAGCGCCACCTTCATCGGGCGGGCCGCGCCGCGGGCCACGGTCTTTTCCCGGCGGGACAGACCGTAAAGGCCCAGCAACACGGTCGAGACGGTAAAGGCGATCCAGAAGAAGTTGAAGGCGATCAGCGCCAGCAGGATCAGCTCCAGCAGCGAAAACCCGTCAGCCGTAAACCAGCCCCGCATCACCCAGGTCAGAACGCCGGTTGCCAGCATTGCCGGCGAGAAGGCCAGAAGCCGCCACAACGCCACCTGGCGCGGCGCGGCACCGCCGGGGGCTTCGGCATCGTGAAAGTCCTTGCTGAAATCCTGTTCCGGCATCGCCAGCGGCTGTTCCGGGGGCATCAGATCACATGCAGTCATGCGGTCCACCTGTATAGCCAGACCTCGGAAGCGGCATTGCCGTCCTTCCTGAGCTGGGCGCGCAGTTCAACGTGATCCCGCTCACCGGGATCAAAATAGAAGGCCAGCCGCAGACCGCCGGTTTCGGGGTTGTGCTGCAGCACGCCTTCGCTGGTCGCCACATGGGGAGAGTGGATATGGACGTCAAGAGTGTCCGGGCCGCCGTCAAACAACGGGTGGGCATCGAAATCGATGGTCATGATCCGGCCTGGCCCGCCAAAGATCCGTGCGCCCTCGGCGGTGTCGATCACCCGCGGCATCGATAGCACCGGCTCTTCGCCCCAGGTGAGACGGTAATTCAGGTTCACCTCGGATCCGGCGGCATAGGGCTCGCGCGGGCGCCAGTAGGCGACGATATTGTCGTAGATTTCCTTGTCCGCCGGGATCTCAACCAGGGTGACGGCGCCTTTGCCCCAGTCTTCCTTGGGTTCGACCCACAGGCAGGGGCGGTTGTGATAAAAGGCTTCCAGGTCGTTGAACTCCGACAATCTGCGCGGGCGCTGCATCAGGCCAAAGCCTTGCGGGTTTTCATCGACAAAGGACGAGACCTGCAGACGGGTCGGATTGGCCAGCGGCCGCCACAGAGTCTCGCCATTGCCATTCAGCACCAGCAGCCCGTCGCTGTCATGCACCGCCGGGCGGAAATCATCGAAACGATTGCGGTTGGTGGCGTCGAACAGGAACATCGAGGTGAGCGGCGCAAGGCCTGCGTGGCTCAGCTCCTCGCGGGCGAACAGGGTTGCCTCCACATCCATCACCGCGCTGCTGCCGGGGGTGATGGTGAACCGGTAGGCGCCGGTCACGGAGGGCGAATCCATCAGCGCATGCACCACCATCGAGCGCTGGCCGGGGGCAGGGGCCTCAAGCCAGAACTCGGTGAATTCGGGGAATTCCTCACCCTCGGGATCGGCGGTTTTCAGCGCCAGGCCGCGGGCCGAGAGCCCATAGGCGTTGCCGGTGCCGATGGCGCGGAAATAGCTGGCGCCCTGAAAGACGCAGAATTCGGTTTTCTGGCCGGGTTCGGCCTGCTCGGTGCGCAGGCGCAGGCCGGAATAGCCCAGATCACCCTCGGTCGTCAGATCCGGCGCCTTGTCGTTTTTGTCAAACAGCGACAGGTCAAAGCCGATCCGCTCAGCCATGCCGTTTGCCACCGTGTTCACCTGAACGGCGCGCGGGAAATAAAGGCCGGGCAGGAAGAAATCGACGTTATAGCTGCGGTCGGTCCCCGCCCACAGCGCGTCCTTGGTGCGGAACCAGCGGGATTTATAATCGTCATATGACTGGTCCAGCCAATCCTGCGGCACCATCGGGCGCTCAGCAAAGGGTTTGGCGGCCAGTGCACGGGCCTTGGCCACGACAACATCGCGGGTAAAGGGCATGGCCTCGCGTGCCACAGACGGCAATGCGGCAAGCGCGGTGCTGCCAAGTGCGGCAGCCAGAAAGGAACGTCGGGTGAAAGAGCTCATTTCTTGGCTCTCCATGGCTGGGACTTGAACCAGGCAGCGCCGTAAGCGCAACCAATGATTAGGAAAAAACCAAACAGATTGGCGAATGCCGTGGTCATAACCGCGCGGTCCGTATGGTCAAGCGCAAAGCCGATGAAACGCGCCAGTGCCATCGAGAATACAAACACCGCAAGCGATTGCTGGCCGACTTTGGTGATGACCTGCAGCAGAACCGCCCAGATCCGCGCAGCAGCGGAACTGCCGTTGGCGATCAGCCGTTTGCCGCCTTCGCCTGCAGCGACCCAGCCCAGATAGGCCAGCGCCAGGAAATGGGCATAGCGCAGCAGGCCAAAGTCGGTTTTCTCGCGCCATTCGCCGATGGCATCGCGGCCCGGCTTGATCAGGTCGGCCAATTCGGGGCTGGCGGATTTGACCCAGGTGAAGACTTTCCACGAGCCATAAGGCGCCGACAGGATCAGAAAGGCAGCGGCCAGCACGATCAGCACTTTGGACACCGGCGGCTTCGGCAGCCAGCCTTTCATAAAGGCAAAACCAGTGAAAAACAGCAGCTGCCAGCCGAAGGGATTAAAGAACCATTCGCGTTCCGACCAGGGTTCTGCGGGCAGCGACACACCATCAGGGCCCAGACCGATCATATAGGGGTTGGCGGTCAGCCAGATCAGCACCGATACAGCGGCCACAGCCCAAAGACCGATCTTTTCCAGACCCATCATCACCGGCATCAGCATCAGAACCACCAGATACATCGGCAGGATGTCAAAGTAGTTCGGCACATAGGTGAGGGTGAACAGACCGACCAGCTGGGTCATCGGATCCTTGAAGAAATGGCCAAGATTCAGAGAGTTCACATAGCTCTTCTCGAACCCGCCATAGAGGTCGATGGCAGCCATGGAGACGGCAATGAACACAAACAGGCCGATATGCGCCCAGAACACCTGCCAGCAGCGAAATGCAACGCGGGCGGTGCCCAGCCACCAGCCTTGTTTGGCGAAAGAGCCGCCAAAGGCAATGGCCGAGGCCATGCCGGAGCAGAATACAAAGATCTCGGTTGCGTCCGAGAACCCGAAACGGGCCGGAATCCAGCCGGTCCAGCGGTTGCCCGGGATGTGGGCGGCCAGGATGATGAACATGGCAATGCCACGGTAGAAGTCGAGCCGCGGGTCGCGCACACGCGGCTGTGCCGCTTGCGGCGGGGGGGCTGCGCGGTTGGCGACGCCGGGATCGTTCTGAGGCCCGGGGAAGGGCGCAACGCTGGACATTTGTGTTTTTGGTCCTTGAAGGTCTTATTCAGCAGGAACGCTAGCAGCACCGGGAGAGTTCCGGCCTTCGGCGATCAGGGTGCGGCGGGCAAGCGCGTAATTGTCCTCGGCGCCGCCGCGCTTGGCACGGCGGTCATCCAGGATTGCCTCGACCGCGTCAAGCTGGCCTGAGCGGATTCCCGCGTCTATGGTAATGCGTTCAAAAACATCGCGTTGCGCGTGGCTGCCGCCGGCCAGCTGCATGCTGCCGCGGGCGGACGCAAGATGGCTGAAGGCGGATTTGTAATTGCCGTCGCCAAAGGCTTCCAGCCCGTCAGCCGCAGCGCAGCCCGGATCACCCATGCGGGCGCAGGCTTCGGAGCCGCCCTGTTTGGCGTCGGCATGAATGCGCTGAACCAGCTTGCGGGCGTCTTCCTTGCGGTGGCCGGTGAGGGCCAGCAGGTAATGCAGGTCTGCGAAAATCAAGCTGCCGTCCTCGGTCCGGTTGGCGCAAAGGTCCGACAATTCTTCCCAGCGGCTGCCGGCATCGACGCCTTCCAGCTCCAGCCGCACCAGCAATGAGGTGGCGTTGGAGATGTCGCGGTAATCGTCGGTTTTGTCCTTGCGCACCTCGGTGTCGTACAGCGCAAGTGCTTCGTCCATCTGGCCCAGGTCCAGATGCATCAGCGCCTTGTGCCACCAGACGTGATAGCGGAAGTTGTTGCAATGGGCCCAGGCCTCTTCGCGGCCGTGCAGCCATTCCAGCCCCGACTTGGCATTGCCGGTCATGTCATGCACATGCGCCACCGCATGCAGGCCCCAGGCATCATCCGGCGCCATCCACAGCGCCTGGCGGCCGGCATTGGCCGCGCGTTCAAACTCGCCGGTTTCCTCCAGCGCAAAGGAGTGGCAGCCCAAAAGATAACCGCGGCCCGCGTGGTCGGGCGCATAGGCCGGCATCACCCGTTCAACGGATGCGCGCATGCCTTTGGGGTCGCCAAGGATAAAGCGGATGCCATGGCTGAGCTTCATTGCCAGGGTGTCCTGCGGGAAGATGTCCAGCACCTCTTCCATCCGGCGGATGGCCTGGCTGGGGCGGCCGGCCAGCCAGTTTTCCAGCGCATCGACATATTTGCGTTCCCGCGGCAGGGCACCTTCGTACTGCGCCTTGGCATCGCGCAGGGCGTCCTGCGCTGTGGGAAGCAGCTCCCGGCGGCCCAGCATCAATAGGGACAATCCTTTGATGGCATGGGCCAGGGCAAACTCCGGCGCCGATTTCAGCACCGCGCCCAGGTGATCGGCGGTTACTGCGGCATGCGCCAGAACGCCCATCTGCACGGCATTCCAATCCCGCAGCGCCGCTGCATCGGTCAGGCTGCTGTCTTGGCCGAAAATATCATGCATCATAGGAGTCCAATCTTTTTCAAATTAAGCGCGGGTTCCGTGTCCTGATGAAAGAGTAGTTCATCGGATTGGTCCGGGCGAACCCCGCTCGCGGTTTGGTGATGGCCTGTGTGTGCCTGACAGTCAAATTCGCCGGATGTGTAGGATTTCCGGGGAAATTTTTGCAAGCGAAAGGGTTAAGGAGCGGCGAAATGACCGCTGATTTGGCGGTGATTTGCCGGAAATTGTAACACTTGGCGAAAAGCCGCCGCGAAAGGCGGTGCTTAGCTTGGCCCAAAGGGGTCGCTGGCGTCCAGAATCTCCTCTGTCCCTTCACCGCAAGCGGGGGGGGCGTGCCGGTATGTTACAGGCGTGCGCGAGAAATTCAGCGGGTTGCCCAGCAGTTTGACCGGGCCGGCCGCGCTGTCCATGCCGATGGCCATGTTGCGGGCCGCGACCTGATCAGTGGCAAACAGCGTCTCCAGATCCTGAACCGGTCCTGCGGGAACCTTGCGGGCCTCCATCGCTGCCAGCACCTCCTGTGTGGTGAACCGCTGCACCGACGGGATCAGGACCCCGTTCAGCGCGTCGCGGTTCTGCAGCCGGGCCGGGTTGGTGGCAAAGCGCGGATCCTCGGCCAGGCCTTCCAGTTTCAGGTACGCCATAAAGCGTTGGAACTGGCTGTCATTGCCCACCGCCAGGATCACATGCCCGTCCGCGGTCTCATAGACGCCATAGGGCATGATGCTGGGATGCTCATTGCCGCGGCGCTTGGGGATCTGGCCGGTGTTCAGGTAGGCGGTGCCTTCGTTGATCAGCCAGGCGATCTGCGCATCGACCAGGGCGAGGTCGATCTGCTGGCCTTCGCCTGACTTTGCGCGGTGGTGCAGGGCCGACAGGATACCGATGCAGGCATACATTCCGCACATGACGTCTGCGATGCCAACGCCTGCCTTCATCGGTTGGCCGTCAGGTTCGCCGGTCAGCGACATGATTCCGCCGAACCCCTGCGCCATGATGTCATAGCCGGGCTTGTGGCTGTTGGGCCCGGTCTGGCCGTAGCCGGAGATTGAACAGTAGATCAGGCCCGGCAGATCATCCTTGAGGCTGGCGTAATCCAGCCCGTATTTTGCCAGCCCGCCGGGTTTGAAATTCTCGATCAGGATATCAGCCTCTGCCGCCAGCCGGCGGATTGCCTGCTGTCCGTCTTCTGTAGCGATATCAATGGCAACCGAGCGTTTGTTGCGGTTGGCGGCCATGAAATAGGCCGAGAGATCGGATTGGTTGCCGTCCGCATCGGTCACATACGGCGGACCCCATTGGCGGGTGTCGTCGCCGCCGGTCCTGGGGTTCTCCACCTTGATCACCGTAGCGCCGAGGTCGCCCAAAAGCTGGGTGCAGGTGGGGCCTGCCAGGATGCGGGAGAGGTCCAGCACCTTGACGCCTTTCAGCGCACCATGGGGAAGAAGATCAGATCCGCCCATCATAGCCTCCGCGGTCGATCACTGCCGAGATGACGGTGAATGTGTCTGCCTGCATCGCGTCCTGCAGGGCGGCGCGCAGTTCCGCGCGGCTGGTTACTGTCACCCCGTTGCCTCCGAATGCCCTGCCCATCGCAGCGAAGTCATGCGCGGCGAAATCCACCCCGCTGTTGGTGAGCTGACGCTGGCGCTGCTTGAGTTCGATCAGCGCCAGGCTGGCATCGGCAAAGACCACAAAGATCGGCGCCAGGCCCAGTTCCGCCGCGGTGGAAAGCTCGCCCGCCACCATCAGGAAACCGGCATCGCCTGAGAAGCTGACCACGGGGTGGTCCGGCTGCGCCAGCTTGCGTCCGATTGCCATCGGCACCGCACAGCCCATGGTGCACAGCGCCGATGACTGGATCAGTCCGCGCGGCTCATGGCATGGCCACATCTGGCTCAGCAGGATCCGGTGCGCACCGCTGTCGGCTGTGGCAAGGGTTTCCGGCGGCAAGGTAGCGCGGCATTCGGCAATGACGCCCGCCGGACCCCATGCGTCGTCACGGGGGAAGGCGCCGGCCAGGGCTGTTTTTACAGCGGCAGGGCGGCCGTTCGTCCAGGTTTCGCGCGGTACGGTGCCATCGGACAGGGCCTTTAGCGTTGGCGCAATGGCGGTCAGAAAATTCAGCCCGGCCTGGTGCATGTAATGGGTGTTGGCCACAGGCGCGATGTCGATCACGTTCTGGGTTTTCACATCCCAGGCATTGCGCCAGCCGGGGCGCATCTCAATCGGGTCATAGCCGATGGAGAGGACCAGATCGGCCTCCTGCACCAGTGGCAACAGATGTGTGTCTGCCAGCGGCGACAGGCCTGCGCCGCCAAGGCAGAGCGGATGGTTCTCGGCAATGATCCCCTTGGCCTTGTAACTGGTAATGAACGGTATCTGGTGTTTTTCCACAAAGGAGCGGAGGGCAGAACCGGCATTTTCCTGCAGCGCATCGAGGCCGATCACCGCCAGCGGGCGCTCTGCCGTTTCCAGCCAGGAGCGCGCCTGCGCCAGCGCTTCACCGCTTGGCACGGCCGCACTTGCAGGCGCGCGGCGGTGGCCGCGATCTCTGGCCGCCGCATCGGCCACTGAGATCGGCACATCGATATGCACCGGGCCGTTTCGAGCCTCGGTTGCGATGGCGACCGCTTTGTCGGCGATCAGATCGGCAGCTTCGGCGTCTAAACGGAACGTCGCTTTGGTGATCGGGGTGAACACTGCGCGATGGTCAAGCACCTGGTGGGTGTAACTCTGCTCCTCTGCTGCATCGACGCAGCCGGTCAGCACCAGCATCGGCACCCGGTCCTGATGCGCATTGGCCACCACATTGATGCCGTTCAACGCGCCGGGGCCGAGGGTGGCAACCAGAATGACCGGTGCACCGTCAGCGTGATGCACCCCTTCGCCGATGAAGCCGGCGCAGTTTTCATGCTTGGCCAGGTGGAACGTGATGCCCGCGCGTGTCAGCGCATCCACCAGCGTCAGCACCTCGCCGCCGGGCATGCCAAAGGCGTGGCGGCAGCCCGCCTCAAAGAGGCGGCGGGCCAGAACGTCAGCTGTGCGCAGGATCTCTGTCATCTTGTCCGTCCAATCCGTTGATTTGCGGCCAGATTGCCGAGGATGCGGCGGTGCGCAAGCCCTCTCACGCCAGTGTGAGAAATGCTGCGGCGGAAATTGGCGCATTTCATGCGCTTTTGGGTATTTTAAACCAGAAAGAAGCGGAAGGAGCTATTGCTGTGCTCTTTCAGCGATCCGCGCAAAGCGACTATCCAGCTGGTCTGCTAGGGCTTTCAGCTCAGCACCGCCTTCGTCGAGGTAGGGCGCAAAGACATGGGACGGCAGCTTGTAGGCAAGGGTGGCGCTGCCGTCCTCCTCCTCGGTCACATAGATTCTCACCGGGGCTTCGATCATCGCAGCTGTGGACAGTGCCAGGATCTTTACCGCGAAATCATTGTTGAACAGGCCGATGACCCGGTTGCCCGGAAGGGTGATGCCGCGGGCGGCTGCGGCCTTGGTGGGGCCTGCCTGGGTGACCACACCCATGCCCTCAGTCTTGGCGGCGGCTTTGACGTCCTTGATCAGCTGCCCGTAGGGCTTTGACGTCTCATGCACCGCCCAGCCGTCGCGTGGAGCAATGTTTCCGGCGGATGCGGCAGAGGCTGCCAGAATGAGCACGGCCGTCAGGCGTTTGAAAAACATGGTTTCCCTCCAATGGCTATACCGGGTTTGTTAAATCACACGGGCGGGCTGGATGCTCACAATTGCGTGCATCAGGCGGCAATCCGCCCGTCAGGGCAAAAACCTGCGCGCGCCCCGGTTGGGGCGCGCTCCGCCTGATAACAGCCGTGCGGGTGTTACCCTGCGATTTTGCCGCCGCCCTGTTTCGTGACCACCACAACCGAAGGGCGCGGCGGCATTTCCGGATCGAAATCCGGCCAGCGGGTTGCCGGGTCTTCAAAGGTAGATGCGCGCTCAAACCCCTTCAGCGCCTTGGTGCCATCGGTGCCCGGATGCTGCACCGCCAGAAACAAAGTCTCGCTGTCCGGCGCAAAACAGGGGCCGCACAGCTCGCCGCCTGCCGGGCTGCGGAAGAACAGTTTGGAATGGCCGCGCAGGCTTCCTTCGGTTTCAACCCCGTACAACCCGTCCGATTTGCCGGTCTTGCCCCATTTGCTGCCCTGATCGGTTGCGACCCACAGGCGGCCCTCGGCGTCAAAGGCGCAGTTGTCGGGGGAGCCGAACCAGCCGTTGTCAGAGGTTTCCGGATTCCATTCGGCCCCGACGGCGGCAATGCCCGGATCGCCGCATTTCACCAGGATCGACCAGTTGCCGCGGGCCGCTGCATGGTCGCCGCCGTCTTCCTTGATTTCGATGATATGTCCAAAGCGCGACTTTGCCCGCGGGTTGGCTGGATCGGTCTGGCCTGCCGAACGGCGGGCGTTGTTGGTCAGCATGATATAGGCGGTGCCGTCGCCGCGGGGGGCTGCGTCTTCGGGCCGGTCCATTGGCGTGGCCCCCAGCGCATCCGCCGCCAGCCGTGCATCGATCAGAACGTCAGCCTGGCTGGCAAAGCCGTTCTCAGCCGTCAGCGGACCCTCGCCATGCACCAGCGGCAGCCAGTGGACATTGCCGTCCGGGTCAAAACGGGCGGCATACAGGATACCGTCGCTGAGCAGCTTTGCATTGGCCGCCGGGTCGTCCGACACAACGCCCTTGGAGACATATTTGTACTGATAGTCAAACCGTGCATCATCGCCCATGTAGACCACCAGATGGCCATCCGTGGAGGTGGTGGTTTCAGCGCCTTCATGGCGGAAACGGCCAAGCGCGGTGTGCTTCACCGGTGCAGCCTCCGGATTGCGCGGATCGACCTCAACAACCCAGCCGAAGCGGTTGGCCTCATTGGGGTCCTTGTCGATGTTGAACCGGTCATGGAATTTGCCCCAGGCGTACCAGCGGCCCGGCACGCCGTAACGTTTCATCTGCGCCGCTTCAGGCTGATCCGACAGATCCGGCTTGCCGTCCGCGTCCAGCCTGTCCGTCCAGAAATAGCCGTGAAAGTTCTCCTCGGCCATCAGCCAGGTGCCCCAGGGGGTCATGCCGCCGGCGCAGTTGTTCAGCGTGCCGATGACCTGCGCCCCGCTGGGATCCGCGCTGGTTTGCATCCGGGCATGGCCGGCAGCGCGGCCGTCGATGGTCATCATCGTGTTCAGTGGCGAGATGCGGCGGTTCATGCTGCCATCCCGGACCACCGCCCATTTGCCGTCCGCGCTGCGGGCGATTTCCACCACCGAGCCGCCGTGTGCGGCCATTTCAATATCCACCAGCGCGCGTGTCATTCCGGCGAAGTCTGCTTTGTCCTGGCGGCCAAGGGCGGGGAACATCACCTCTTCATTCGTGTATTCGTGGTTCACGCACAGCAGACCGCGGGTGCCTTCGGTATTCAGCGGTGTAAAGCCGACATAGTCGTTGTTGTAGCCGAACTGCTGCAGCTGTGCCTGGGCCGTCTGGTTCATCACGTCGAAATCCGGCGCATCCGCCGTGATCGGGTCGCCCCAGCGCAGCAGGATATCTGCGTCATAGCCTTTGGCCACGTGGTGGGTTTCGTCGTTGCCCCAAGCCAGTTCATCAAAGGCATAGCGGCTGGTGCCAGCCGTGCCGCCGGCGGTGGCCTGGCGCGGCGCAGTGAGGGCTGAGGCGCCGAACAGCGCGGTGGTGGCAGAGACCCCCAGCAGGCCCTTCAGCATGCCCCGGCGGCCATAACGGCTGGCGATCACGCCGCCGATGGTGCGGGTCAGGTTCGGATTGGCGGGAATATCGTCAAAGGCTTCAAAAGCTTCAGCCTTGTTGCCGGTTTGCGGGTCTTCGATTATTTGCTTGCGGTCCATGGCGGGCTCCAGAATCTTATCAATCGTTGCCGGTCGGCCAGCGGGGCCAAACTCGGACCGGGACCATTATGGGCGGGTGTGTAACAGATGTTTTAAGGTTAATGCGGGTTAATCGAACTATCACATTCGGCGGTGTGAACTGCAATTGCCCGCCTGTCCCCGCGGGGACAGCAGGTTATTCTGCCGGGCGGAAGCCTTCGATCAGCTGGCGCAGGCCAATTGCGGCACCTGCAAAGATTGCCAGCATGGTGACGGGCGCCGAGACTGCCAGCAGCGAAAACGCGCTGAGGCCTTGACCGACGGTGCAGCCCATGGCGATCACAGCACCCGCACCCATGATGGCGGCGCCGATGATCTGACGGCGCAGCTCGCGCGGGTCGTCACAGGCCTCCCAGCGGAAATGACCCTTGATCAGCGAGCCGGCGAAGGCGCCGGTCCAGACCCCGGCGATGGAGCCGACGGCAAAGGACAGCGGGCGCAGACTGCCGGTCATGGTCCAAAGGATCGTCTCGCCCAAGGGAGCAGAAAACGAGTGCGAAACAACCGGCAGCGCTTCGAACCCCTGGGCGTTGACCAGGGTCGTGCCAGCCCAGCCCGAGGTGACGGCCAGTCCGGCCACGGCAGACCAGAACAGCGCTTGTTTGTCGGCGCGCAGTTCCGCATTGGCGAAGGAAGCCAGCAGGATCAGCAGGCCGGCAGCCGTCCCGATCGCGGCAACCGGCAGGCCGCTCCAGGCGGCGGCGTAATGGGCCAGTCCCGGCGGGATTTCGGTAGTAACGTCCTGCTGTGTGAAAAACAGGTTGCGCAACGGGGCGAGGGGGCCGGCCAAAACCACATAGGTGGAGACGCCCATCACCAGCACAATCACAAAACTGCGCAGGTCGCCGCCGCCCAGACGGGCGATGGCGCCGTATCCGCAGTTACCGCTAAGCGCCATGCCGTAGCCGAACATCAGCCCGCCAAGGATTGAGGCGGCGGGCATCCAGCGGATCGAGAGGTAAAAGGACTGGTCGGCATCCACCAGCCCAAGCCCGATCAGTGCAAAGCTGGACGTTACCGCCACGCCGATGGCAATGCCCCACATCCGCATCCGCAGGGAGGAGCCGCCGTAGAGCAGGTCTTCGATTGCACCCAGGGTGCAAAACCGTCCCAGCCGTGCAGCAAGACCCAGCAGCACACCGCCCAGCAGCCCGATGCAGGCGGCCAGCTGGTGTTCTGTCAGGAGATCAAACATGCGGGGATTTCAATCAGGCTTCAGCTGCCGTCTTTGCAGAACAGGTCGTAGACCACTTCCAGGATGCGGCGGGGTTTGTCGTCGGCGAGACGGTAGAATATAGCTTTGCCCTCGCGGCGGGGAATGACCAGGCCTTCGAGGCGCAGGCGGGACAATTGCTGCGAGACGGCGGCCTGGCGGGCTGACAACAGCTCTTCCAGCTCGGTCACTGATTTCTCGCCCGAGACCAGATGGCACAGGATCATCAGCCTGCCTTCGTGGCTGATCGCCTTGAGGAAGTTGGAGGCCTTGGTGGCGTTGTCCACCATCTTGTCCATTTCTTCCGGTTCCATATCGGCAGAAAACTGCGGTAATGCCATCTGTTATCTCCTGAGCGGCGCATGCACGCCGCACTCCTGTGCTTGACCCCGCCGGGACGGTCAGCTGCCGCCCTGGGTGTGCGTATTATCAACAAACCCTGTATGGGCGGTTAGCAAATCTGCCAGCAAAGGCCAAAAGAAATCTTCGCCGGGATAGCCTTCGAGCCGGGCCTGTTCCTGTCCGTCATCAACAATCAGGAAGGTCGGCGTAAACATGACCCTGCGGGCAACCTGCAGATCATCAGGCATCGCGCGCAGGTCGACCCGCCGCAAGGGTGCGAATTTGCCTTCGGCTGTTTTCGGGTAGACCGGGGCGATTTCTTCGTCCCAGCGGGCACACCATTCGCAGCCCGCCTGTTCCACCATCACCAGTTCAGCCGCCCAGGCGGGCAGGGCAAGGCAGACCGCCGCTGCGGCTGCAGCCAGTTGCCGAAGGTGGCGCATGTATGTCATTCCATCTGTTGACGGTTGCTATTGAAACAACATAATTCGAATATGTGAATGACACAAGCCGGGCCCGGATAACGTTGTTGTGGGGCAGCTGGGGGACTTGATGCTGGAAACATCCCTGTTTGGCGCCTTGATCGCAGGTCTGCTGAGCTTTTTTACCCCCTGTATTCTGCCAATGGTGCCGTTTTACCTGTCTTACATGGGCGGGCTGTCGATGGCCGAGCTGCGCGGCGACGGGGCGATTGCCACAGGCGCGCAGCGGCGGCTGCTGGTATCTGCCTGCTGCTTTGCCGCCGGTGTCACAACTGTGTTCATGCTGATGGGCATGGGGGCGACGGCGCTGGGGCAGCTGTTCGGGCAATATCTGGAGGTGCTGTCTTATGGCGCGGCGGCCTTGCTGTTGCTGTTCGGGCTGCATTTCCTGGGGGTGGTGAAGATCCCGCTCTTGTACCGCGAGGCACGGATGGAAAGCAGCGCCGAGCCGTCGACGGTGCTGGGCGCCTATCTGATGGGGCTGGCGTTTGGCTTTGGCTGGACGCCCTGTGTGGGGCCGGCGCTGGCGTCGATCCTGATGATCGCCTCGGGCCTGGGGGATATCTGGCGCGGCGGTGTGCTGCTGCTGGTTTACGGGCTGGGCATGACCGCGCCTTTTGTGGTGGCGGCGCTGTTTGCCAAGCCGTTTCTGGCATGGGTGGCGCGGCACCGGGCTGCCTTTGCCTGGGTCGAGAAGGGCATGGGCGCGATGCTGGTTCTGTTTGCGGTGCTGATCGCCACCGGCGGGGTGCGGCTGATTGCCGAGGTGATGATCCGCTGGTTGCCGGGGTTCAGTTCGATTGGTTAAGTGAGGTCAGGAGTTCAACATGCTGAAAAATATTGCGAAAGCGTTAATTTTAATGACCCTGGCCACGCCTTTGGCGGCGGCGGACCTGGGCGATGACGGGCTGCATAAAACGGCCTGGATGCGGGACACATTCAAGGACCTGCGCGAGGATCTGGAGGAGGCCAATGGCGAGGGCAAGCGGCTGGCGCTGATTTTCGAGCAGCGCGGCTGCATCTATTGCACCAAGATGCATGAGGAGGTCTTTCCCCGGCCTGAGATCAGCCAGTACATTGAAGAGAATTTTTTTGTCGTTCAACTGAATTTATACGGCGATGTGGAGGTTACCGATTTCGACGGCGAGGCGCTGGCGGAAAAGGACATGGCGCGCAAATGGGGCGTGTTGTTCACGCCGACGATTCTGTTCCTGCCGGAGGAAGTGGGCGAAAACGTCACAGCCACCGAAGCGGCGGTTGCAATGATGCCGGGCGCATTTGGCGGCGGAACCACGCTGGACATGTTTACATGGGTCAACGAAAAGCGATATGCGCTTGATAACGGGGAAGATTTCCAGCGGTATCACGCGCGCCGGATTCGCGAGCGCAATAATGGGTCTGCGGACTAGGGGTCTGGCGCATAATTTGGAAAAATTCACAATAATGAATTTGTTGTTGCGTATTGGGCCGGCGGTGCCCTACGGTATGCAGCAGCTAAGCAACCGCACTCAGATGCGGCAGCCATTGGGAGGATACATGAAGCTTACATCTCTGACACTGGTGCTGAGCCTGGCCGGAAGTGCGGTTTGGGCCGGGGAGGTTGCTCCGAAAGCGGTGCAGTATGGCGAGGACGGCCAAGTGGCCGCGTCGCTGACGGGTGTTGCGGGCGATGCCGTGAACGGCGCGCTGGTGGCCGGCACCAAGTCCAAGGGCAACTGCGTGGCCTGCCACCAGCTGACAGCGCTGGCGGATGTGCCGTTCCACGGTGAAATCGGCCCGTCGCTGGATGGTGCGGGCGATCGCTGGAGCGCGGAAGAGCTGCGCGGGCTGGTGGCCAACGCCAAGATGACGTTTGAGGGCACCATGATGCCGGCCTTTTACAAGGTCGATGGCTTTATCCGCCCGGGCGATGCCTATACCGGCGATGCCGGGACCGAGCCGCTGCCGCCGATCCTGACGGCGCAGGAGATTGAAGATGTGGTCGCGTTCCTTGCGACACTGAAAGAAGAGTAAGGCGCGGGCGGGGCCTTGTGTGCCCTGCGGCCTGATGTGAATTCAAAGGAGAGATATGATGGAGTTCTCACGCCGTGAGACCCTGGCGATGGGCCTGGGCGCTGCCATGGTGACCGTGCTGCCGTTCCGTGTGAGTGCGGCGGCGGACGACCGGATTGCCGCCTTTACCGGCGGTGCGGATATCGCCGAGGGCGGTGTAACCCTGACCGCGCCGGAAATCGCTGAAAACGGCAATACCGTTCCGGTGTCCGTGGCCGCCGAAGGCGCCACGGCGATCCTGGTGCTGGCGACCGGCAACCCGGAACCGGGTGTGGCGACGTTCAATTTCGGCCCCGGTGCGGCGGCGCAGTCGGCCTCGACCCGGATCCGCCTGGCGGGTACCCAGGATGTGGTTGCGATTGCCAAGATGGCCGACGGCACATTCACCAAGGCCAGCGCCACCGTCAAAGTGACCATCGGCGGCTGCGGCGGCTGAGGCTGCCCGCTCCCTGAACGGAATTCTTAAGGAGAATTAAAGACATGGCATCCGGTGTTAAACCCCGCGTCAAGGTCCCGAAAAAAGCTGCCGCCGGCGAGGCGGTCACCATCAAGACCCTGATCAGCCACAAGATGGAAAGCGGCCAGCGCAAGGACAAGGAAGGCAACCTGATCCCGCGTTCGATCATCAACCGCTTCACCTGCGAATTCAACGGCGAGACGGTGCTGGACGTGGCGATGGAGCCTGCGATCTCGACCAATCCGTATTTCGAATTCGACGCTGTCGTCCCGGAAGCCGGTGAATTTGTCTTCACCTGGTATGACGACGACGGTTCGGTCTACGACACCAAGAAGACCATCGCCATCGGCTGATCCGTTCCGGATCTTCAGGCACGCGTTCTGTCCGGCACGGCCGGGCAGGACAGGCACCCAAGGGAGGACAGGGAATGAACAAGAAGGCAATCACAGCAATTGCCGCCGTGCTGGCGCTGCCGATGGCCGCGAGCGCAGGCCCCGACGACGACACGCTGGTGGTCAACGAAGAGATCGAGATGGTCACTAAGACCGCAGCGCCTGCGCATATCGCGGATGCGATGGATGAGGTGATGTCGGGCTGGCACTTCCGCAAGGATGAAACCCAGTCGCTGCAGATGGATGATTTCGAGAACCCGGCGATGATCTTTGTCGATCAGGCGATTGACACCTGGAGCACCGTCGAGGGGTCCGAAGGCAAGTCCTGTGCGTCCTGCCACGATGATGCCGAGGAAAGCATGGCTGGCGTTCGCGCGGTTTACCCGAAGTGGAACGAAGCCGCCGGCGAGGTCCGCACCCTGAACATGCAGATCAACGATTGCCGCGAAAACCAGATGGGCGCCGAGAAGTGGAAATACTCCGGCGGCAAGATGGCGGCGATGGAAGCGCTGATTTCCGTGCAGTCGCGCGGGATGCCGGTGAATGTGGCGATCGACGGCCCGGCCCAGTCCACCTGGGAACAGGGCAAAGAGATGTATTACACCCGCACCGGCCAGCTGGAGCTGTCTTGCGCCAATTGCCACGAAGACAATTATGGCAACATGATCCGCGCCGATCATCTGAGTCAGGGCCAGATCAACGGCTTTCCGGTGTACCGCTTGAAGAACACCAAGCTGAACACGGCACATGCGCGTTTCAAGGGCTGCATCCGTGACACCCGCGCCGAGACCTACAAACCCGGTTCCGCGGAATTTGTGGCGCTGGAGTTGTATGTCGCCTCGCGCGGCAACGGGCTGTCGGTCGAAGCGCCTTCTGTCCGCAACTGATCTTTGCGCCCCGTTCCTGCGGTCAGGAGCGGGGCGTCTCTCTTTTGAAACATTCATTCACGTGAATATATAGCGTGAGCAAACAGGATACCGGTACTCATGATTTCGCGCCGCGATTTTCTGCAGGTTTCCATGGCGGCATCGGCCATGGTGGGGGCGTCAGGCTTTGGCAATTGGGCGCGGCTGGCTGCGCAGCAATCGCTGAGCCAGGAGCAACTGTTGCAGTTCGACAGTTTTGGCAACATCAGCCTGATCCATGTGACCGATATTCATGGGCAATTGAAGCCGATCCATTTCCGCGAGCCGTCGGTCAATCTGGGTGTTGGCGCCAACAAGGGCCACGTGCCGCATATCACCGGCACCGATTTCCGCAAGGCTTATGGAATCGCGGACGGCAGCCCTTCCGCCTATGCGCTGACTTATGATGATTTCTCGTCGCTGGCGCAGGGCTATGGCCGGGTTGGCGGGCTGGACCGGATGGCGACGATCATCAAAGCGATCCGCGCCGACCGCCCCGATGCGTTGCTGTTTGACGGCGGCGACACCTGGCACGGCTCCTACACCTGCCATCACACGGCCGGCCAGGACATGGTCAACGTGATGAACGCGTTGAAGCCGGATGCGATGACCTTTCACTGGGAATTCACGCTGGGCAGCGAGCGGGTCAATGAGATTGTCGAGGGGCTGCCCTTTGCCGCCCTTGGCCAGAACATTTTTGACGCCGAATGGGACGAGCCGGCCGAGCTGTTCAAACCTTACAAGTTCTTTGAACGCGGCGGCGCCAAGGTGGCGGTAATCGGCCAGGCCTTCCCCTATATGCCGATTGCCAATCCGGGCTGGATGTTCCCGGAGTATTCATTCGGTATCCGTGACGAGAACATGCAGGCTATGGTGGATGAGGTCCGCGCTGCCGGAGCCGATCTGGTGGTGGTCCTCAGCCACAACGGTTTTGACGTCGACAAGAAAATGGCAGGCAAGGTGCAGGGCATCGACGTGATCCTGTCGGGGCATACCCATGACGCGTTGCCCGAGCCGGTACTGGTGGGCAAGACCCATATCATTGCCTCTGGTTCCAACGGCAAATTCGTCTCCCGCGTCGATCTGGATGTGCGGGACGGCCAGCTGATGGGGTTGCGGCACAAGCTGATCCCGGTGTTTTCCGACGTGATTGCTCCGGACCCGGCGGTGGCGCAGCTGATTGATGCGGAACGCGCGCCCTTCAAAGCGCAGCTGGCGGAGGTGATCGGCAAGACCGATACGCTGCTGTATCGCCGCGGCAATTTCAACGGCACCTGGGACGACCTGATCTGCGACGCGCTGCTGAGCGAGCGGGAGGCGGATATCGCCATGTCGCCCGGTGTGCGCTGGGGGCCGTCGCTGGTGCCGGGCGACGACATCACCCGCGAGGATATCTGGAACGTGACCTCGATGTCTTATGGCGCGGCCTACCGGTCCGAGATGACCGGCGAGTTCATCAAGGTGATTCTTGAGGATGTGGCCGATAACATCTTCAACCCCGATCCCTACTATCAGCAGGGCGGCGACATGGTGCGGATCGGCGGCATGGGCTACCGCATCGACATCACCAAGCCGCAGGGCGAGCGGATCACGGATATGACTCTGCTGAAGAATGGCGAGGCGATTGATCCGGCAAAGTCTTATGTGGTGGCCGGCTGGGCCAGTGTGAACGAGGGCACCGAGGGGCCGATGATCTGGGATGTGGTCGAGGACCATATCCGCAAGCTGGGCACCGTGAGCTTGAACCCGAATACCTCGGTGCAGGTGGCTGGCGCTTAACAGCGCCCGCCCCGGCAGGGGCAGATAAAACCCGCCCCGGCGGGGTTAAGACAAAAAAATTTGCGCAGTTGAATTCACGAACGTGAATTTATCTATGTAAGGAGGCAAAGAGACATGAGTGATGATGCCAAGAGCCTGGCGCCCTCGCGCCGCCAGTTCCTGACCGGGGCAGCGGCTGCCGGGGCAGGCGCGGTGGCAGCAGGGGCTGCTCGGGCCGCAACCCCCGATCCGCTGATTACCGAGGTGCAGGAGTGGGCTTCTGGCTTGGGCGAGGGGGTTGATGCCACGCCCTATGGCCTGCCGATCCAGTATGAAAGCGATGTGGTGCGCCGCAATGTGGAATGGCTGACGGCGGATACCATCAGCTCGATCAACTTCACGCCGATCCACGCGCTGGATGGCACGATCACGCCGCAGGGCTGTGCGTTTGAGCGGCATCATTCAGGCGCCATCGAACTGCGCAAAGAAGATTACCGGTTGATGATCAACGGGCTGGTCGATACGCCGCTGGTGTTCACTTACGCGGATCTGGAGCGGTTCCCGCGGGAAAACCGCGTGTATTTCTGCGAATGCGCGGCGAATTCCGGCATGGAGTGGGCCGGCGCCCAGCTGAACGGCGCGCAGTTCACCCATGGCATGATCCACAACATGGAGTATTCCGGCGTGTCTCTGCGGACATTGCTGGAGGAAGCGGGGGTTAAGCCAGAGGGCAAATGGGTCTATGTGGAAGGCGCGGATGCGTCCTCAAACGGGCGTTCAATCCCGCTGGAAAAGGCGATGGATGACGTGCTGGTCGCCTTCAAAGCCAATGGCGAGGCGCTGCGCAAGGAGCATGGCTATCCGGTGCGTCTGGTGGTGCCGGGCTGGGAAGGCAACATGTGGATCAAATGGCTGCGCCGGATCGAAGTGACGGATCAGGCGATTGAAAGCCGCGAGGAGACCTCGAAATACACCGACACGCTGGCTGATGGTGTCAGCCGCAAGTGGACGTGGGAGATGGATGCAAAATCAGTTGTCACCAGCCCCAGCCCGCAAGCGCCGATCAAACATGGCACGGGACCGCTGGTGATCACCGGTCTGGCCTGGTCCGGGCGCGGGGCGGTTACCGGCGTGGACGTGTCGGTTGACGGCGGCAAGACCTGGGCTGAGGCACGGCTGGCCGCACCCGGCACCGACAGGGCGCTGACGCGGTTCTATCTGGATACAAACTGGGACGGGTCGGAACTGCTGTTGCAGAGCCGGGCCAGGGATTCCTCGGGCTATGTGCAGCCGACTAAGGCGCAGCTGCGCGAAGTGCGGGGGCTGAATTCGATCTATCACAACAACGCCATCCAGACCTGGTGGGTCAAGGCAAACGGGGAGGCGGAAAATGTCGAAGTTTCCTAAGTTTATCACAGCAACAGCCGTTGCAGCGGCTTTGGCGGTTCCGGTTTATGCAGAGGGGTTTGGCCTGGGCCGTCCTGCCATGCCGGAGGAAATCGCGGCCTGGGATCTGGACGTTGCCCCTGACGGCACCGGCCTGCCGGAAGGGTCAGGCGATGTGTTCACCGGCGAGGAAGTCTTTGCCGGGAAATGCGCCGTCTGCCATGGCGATTTTGCCGAAGGCGTCGGCAACTGGCCCAAGCTGGCGGGCGGGCAGGATACACTGGACCATGACGATCCGTTGAAAACAGTCGGCAGCTACTGGCCGTATCTGTCTACCACCTGGGATTATGTGAACCGTTCGATGCCCTTTGGCGATGCGCAATCGCTGAGTGCGGATGAAGTCTATGCCATTGTGGCATACATTCTTTATTCCAACGATCTGGTGGATGATGAGTTCGTGCTGTCGAATGAAACGTTTAAGGATGTTGAGCTGCCGAATGCCGGCGGCTTCATTCCGGATGACAGGTTGGAGGCAGAAAAGCACTTCTGGAACCCGGAACCTTGCATGGAAAATTGCAAGGACAGCGTGAAGATCACCATGCGGGCCTTGGTGCTGGATGTGACACCGGATGAGGACAGCGCCAATACACCTGAAGAAACTGCGCCACTGCCGGAGGCCGCCGCGCAGCCAGTGATGAAAGACGCTGTTGAAGTTACGGCAGTTCCGGATCCAGAACTGGTCGCCAAGGGCGAGAAGACCTTTAAGAAGTGCAAAGCCTGCCATCAGGTCGGGGACGGTGCCAAGCCGAAGACCGGGCCCGTTCTGAACGGTATCATTGGCGCCCCGGCCGGCCATGTGGAAGGGTTCCGCTACTCCAAGGCGATGAAGTCCGCGGCTGATGGCGGGCTGGTTTGGGATGAGGCCGAGCTGTCGGCCTTTCTGGCCAAGCCCCGAAAATACATGAAAGGCACCAAGATGTCCTTTGCCGGACTGAAGAAAGAGAGCGAGATCGAAGCCGTGATCGCCTATTTGCAATCCTATTCGCAGTAACAGCGGCCCTAAAGGCTGCAGCAGAGAGGGGCGCCGCTAGCGCCCCTTTTTTAGTGCCCGGCATGTGCCCGGCAGCCGGTCCCCTTATGGGAGAGGCGGGAACACCAGGACCATTGCACCCGTGATGTCTTCAAGCCGGGCCTTCGGTGTTCGTTCTGCGGCAGGCCGGCGCAGGCTTTCGGGCAGATCCGCGCAGGTCTGAGGGGCCGCCTGGCAAAGGATGACAGCGCGCCCAGTCAGCAGTTCAAGACGGTTTGCAAGACTGCTGGACATGTGCAGGCCGGCTTTGGCGGCAGAGGGGTAATTCAGAATATCTCCGGTGATAAATACCGGCCTTGGGCTGACTGCGATGGCAGCAGCCATTGCGCGGGTTTCAACTTGCCAGTCGCGAAAGCGGGTGAATTGCACGGCAGTCTGCACAAGATAACTGGCGGCAACCAGCAGCACAGCATTGCGCGCCAGCCGGCCCGGCAGGCCAGGCTTGCGGCTCAGCTCCTGTGCTGCCCTGACTATCATCACAGCATAGATGATCCAGGTGAAATGAAAGGCGCGGGCCGGAATGGTCACCCCAAGCTTGAGAACCTGAAGGGTCATCAGTGCCATGCCCGCCCATAAGGCAACCCAGATGTACAGGGTCTCCATCGGCTGCCGGCGCAGCAGCACGGCAGTGGCCGCTGTCAGCATGCCGGCGTGAAACAGCAGAACCGGGGCGGACTGAAAGCTCAGCTTGTCCAGGAGAACTGAAACCGTCGCCCGCAGCTGCGGCAGATGGGACCAGAACCCGGCCAGGTCATGCGCCGGGTCCGGGCTGCGCGCCGGAGCCAGCGGGATGCCGAACACTCCATGCACCTGCCAGTTCAACGTATAGACCGCCAGCACCGCGCCCGCAAAGCTGAGCCCGAACAAGACCACCAGCCCCGCAAGGTCACGAAAAGAGCGCTGCTGCGTGCTGATCAGGCAGATCGCAAACAGGATGAGCGGAAAGGTTGTGTAGGCGGTAAAGGCCAGCAGGGTAAACGGCGGCAACAGCAGCCGCAGCGTGGCTTGACGCAGGGTGAGCGCAAGAAACCCGTAGAGCGCCAGCACTGCAAATCCCGGAATGACGGTGCTGGACCAGCCTGCCATCAAAAAGACAGGCGGGGCCGGCAGCAGGGCCAGGGTGAGGGCAATAGTGAACCAGGCACGGTCATTGTCTTTGGTTGACGTGGCTGCAATGGCGGCTGCAGTCAACGCCCACAGCACCTGGAACAAGGCGAAGTTCAGCCAGGGCGGTGTTACAATTCCGCGCAGATGCCACAGGTAATTCAGCCATCGCCCTTCATGAAGGGTTTTCGGCCAGAACCCATCGGGCCTGGCCAGCAGAGCGGGGTAATCGTCAAACCGGATAATCGGATCCAGCAGATTTCCGGCGGACACGGCAAGCAAAAGCGGCAGCGCCACACAGGCAGAGATACGGAACGCCCGGAGTCTGCCGGTATCCATTTCCTGTATATGCGGCAGATGAAGGTGCGGAGAATGCGTCATGCGAAAATCCAAAATGGTGCTTTGGCGCCTTAGTTCTGCGCCCGGCTGTGCTGAATTCGAAAGTTGTGTTCAATGAACGACTTGGCGCGGTCTTGCCCTGGAAAAATACCGGTAACCCGGTTGCAGGAGTGCGGCAGCGTTAATCCCTTGTTGAGTTTTTGTCCTAAAGCCAAATCTCTCAGGCGTGTTGTCAATTACAGGGGGAATTCGGCAAATTTTAGGCGTATTGCGCTAACCCTCACAAACGGACCAGAAGGTGCGGGGTTGTAAGTGCCGGGCCAGGGGAGATGATCACCGGCAGACAGCTGAGCCGGGAAATTGAGCCGTGCGGTGCAGAAAGCCGCAGCGCTGGCCGGTGGCCGGGCACGACAGGCCGCCGGAATTCGGGTATCAGCTCCAGCCCTTGCGGAAGAAATGCGGGGAGGCGCCGAATTTGCGTTTGAACTGGCGTGAGAAATGCGTGGCCGAGTTGAAACCCGAGGCCAGGGCAATTTCGGTAACACTCATCGAGGTTTCGTTCATCAGTGCAAAGGCGTGGCTGAGGCGCATGTCGAAATAGACATGCATCGGGCTTTGGTTCAGGTAGCGCGAGAACAGCCGCTCCAGCTGGCGGCGGGAGATGTCGAGCCGGTCGCAAAGTTCGCCGATCGACAACGGCTCCTCAATCGATTCCTGCATCAGCTGCAGCGCGTTCAACAGGCGTTGGTTGCGGCTGCCTATGGCCACCGCATAGTTCGATTTCTGCGGTGCCGCCTGACCGCCGGAGCGCACATGCAGGCACATGTCAGCGACAATGATCGCCAGCTGCTTGCCGTGGCGTTCCTCGATCAGGTGCAGCATCATGTCGGTGGCCGCATTGCCGCCGCCGCAGGTCATCAGCGGGCCGGAGATTTCAAAGATATTGGGGGACGGGTCCAGATTCGGGTAGCTTTCCAGGAAACCCGGCTGGTTTTCCCAGTGCAGCGTGAATTTGTGGTTCTTGATCAGCCCGGCCTGGGCCAGGGCAAAGGCACCAGTGCAGATGCCCCCGATGGAGCGGCCAAAGCGGCTTTCGCGGCGCAGCCAGTTCAGGGTGATCTCGCTGGCTGTATTTTGCGGCTCCACACCGGCGCAGACAAAGCCCAGCGAATCCGAGGGCAGCGGCTGCAGCGGTGTGTCCGGCGTGATCACCATACCGTTGGAGCAATGCAGCGGCTGGCCGTCTTCGGTCATGATGTACCAGCGGTACAGCCGGGTGCCGGTCACCTGATTGGCAATGCGCAAAGGTTCGATGGCGGCGGCCACCGGCAGCATTGTTGCCTTGGGCAGCAGCAGGAAGTAAAAATCCTGCGGCTCGCCTTCGAAGGGAACGGCGAGATTGGCGGCGGCGCCTTTCTGAACGAAACTGTCATCAGCCATGGCGGAACCCCAGCACGGCACCCGGGATTTGGCCTCCCCGGGTGGAATTCGGACTTGAGTTTGTTTCCTAAGGTGCTGCCGGGCGCCGCAGCCCGAGAATAGCGACAGCGTTCCAGCGGATTGCGACACTGTATGCAGCTTTGCGGCACCGTAAAATGGCCGCCGCCCCTTGCAGCTCAAAAGTGGCGATACTAAGACTCAGGTAACACACTGTCGGGTATGGTGCCGGACATAAACAACGCAGGCAGGTCGAAATGATTGATCCCAGAGAAACATACATGAATACCCTGGTCCCGATGGTGGTGGAGCAGACCAGCCGGGGCGAGCGGGCCTATGACATTTTTTCCCGCCTGCTGAAGGAGCGGATCATCTTTCTGAATGGTCCGGTGCATGACGGGATGAGTTCGCTGATCGTGGCGCAGCTGCTGCATCTTGAGGCGGAAAACCCGTCCAAGGAAATCTCGATGTACATCAACAGCCCCGGCGGCGTGGTGACGAGCGGCCTGTCGATCTATGACACCATGCAGTACATCAAACCCAAGGTTTCGACCCTGGTGATCGGCCAGGCGGCCTCGATGGGGTCGCTGCTGCTGACCGCCGGCGAAAAAGGCATGCGGTTCAGCCTGCCCAATTCCCGGGTGATGGTGCACCAGCCTTCCGGCGGGTTCCAGGGCCAGGCGACCGATATCATGATCCACGCCGAAGAAACCCTGAAGCTGAAGAAGCGCCTGAACGAGATCTACGTCAAGCACACCGGCCAGGAATACGACAAGATTGTCGACGCGCTGGAGCGGGACAATTTCATGGCGCCGGAAGAAGCCAAAGAGTTCGGCCTGATCGATGAGATCGTCGAAAACCGCGCCAAGGGCGACGAAGAGCAGGCGTAACGCCTGGCGTTGTGAACAGCCGTGTGCCCCGTGTTTGAAATGGGGCGCACTTTCACATTGTGGCGGCCTAAGCACTCGCTTAAGCTGGCAGAAAGTTGAGTAGCCCCGCAGTGCGGGAGCAGCGGACCGGGCGGACTGAAAGGTAGACCATGGCGACGAATTCAGGCGGCGACAGCAAAAACACCCTCTATTGCAGCTTCTGCGGCAAGAGCCAGCATGAAGTGCGCAAGCTGATCGCAGGCCCCACCGTGTTCATTTGCGATGAATGCGTTGAACTGTGCATGGATATCATCCGTGAAGAAACCAAGGCTTCCGGGCTGAAGGCCACCGACGGGGTGCCGACTCCCAAGGACATCTGCCAGGTTCTGGATGACTATGTGATCGGTCAGGCCACCGCCAAGCGGGTGCTGTCGGTTGCGGTGCACAATCACTACAAACGTTTGAACCACGCCCAAAAGGCCGGGTCGGACATTGAACTGGCGAAATCCAACATCCTGCTGATCGGCCCCACGGGTTGCGGCAAGACCTTGCTGGCGCAGACGCTGGCGCGGATCCTGGATGTGCCCTTTACCATGGCGGATGCGACCACGCTTACTGAGGCCGGTTATGTGGGCGAGGATGTCGAGAACATCATCCTGAAGCTGCTGCAGTCGTCCGAGTACAACGTCGAGCGCGCGCAGCGCGGCATCGTCTATATCGACGAGGTCGACAAGATCACCCGCAAGTCTGAAAACCCCTCGATCACCCGCGACGTATCGGGCGAGGGCGTGCAGCAGGCGCTGTTGAAACTGATGGAAGGCACCGTTGCCTCGGTGCCGCCGCAGGGCGGGCGCAAGCATCCGCAGCAGGAATTCCTGCAGGTGGACACCACCAATATCCTGTTCATCTGCGGCGGTGCTTTTGCCGGGCTGGACAAGATCATCTCGGCCCGCGGCAAGGGGTCTGCGATGGGCTTTGGCGCGGATGTGCGCGACAACGATGACCGCGGTGTCGGCGAAGTGTTCCAGGAACTGGAGCCGGAAGATCTGCTGAAATTCGGGCTGATCCCTGAATTTGTCGGCCGTCTGCCGGTCTTGGCAACGCTGGAAGACCTGGACGAGGACGCGCTGGTCATCATCCTGACCCAACCCAAGAACGCTCTGGTCAAACAGTATCAGCGCCTCTTCGAGCTTGAAGACACCGAACTGGACTTCACCGACGAGGCGCTGAGCGCGATTGCCAAGAAAGCAATCGAACGCAAGACCGGTGCCCGCGGGCTGCGGTCGATCATGGAGGATATCCTGCTGGATACCATGTTCGATCTGCCGGGCATGGACAGCGTGACCAAGGTGGTTGTCAACGAGGAGGCGGTGACCTCGGATGCGCAGCCGCTGATGATCCACGCGGACGCCGAGAAAGAGCCGGCCTCGGCCGGTTGAATGGCTAGTCAATAGATCAAACGGCGCGGTATTATCCGCGCCGTTTGCTGTTTGGGGGCCGGTTGGATGGGGGCGCTGCCCCCGCAGCGGCGGGCCGCTGCGCCCCCGGGATATTTCGGGCAAGAGGAAGGAGCAGGGCAGTGATCAAACGTATTTCTTCAGGCGGTGAGTTTGAGGCTAAGATCGGCTATTGCCGCGCTGTTGCGGCTGGCGGCTTCGTGCATGTGGCAGGCACCGTCGGGCAGGGCGATGATGTGGTGGCACAGTGCAAATCTGCGCTTGAAACCATTGGCGGAGCCTTGCAGAAGGCGGGCGCTGGCTTTGCCGATGTGGTGCGGGTGAACTATTACCTGCCGGATGCGGCGGAGTTCGAACCCTGCTGGCCGGTTCTGGCAGAGGTCTTTGGCGCCAACCCGCCTGCGGCAACAATGATCGAGTGCAACCTGATCGATCCCAAGTACCGCATCGAGATCGAAGTGACGGCGCTGGCCCCAGCGGCAGGCTGATCCTGTCAGGTGCGGGAAACGCGCCTAAGGCAAAACTGCCAATTCCCGCCGTGACCCGTCCAGAGGGGCGCAAGCCACTGGACCTTGGCGGGAAATTGGGCCATATCAGAAACGGATAAATCCGGAGGCACCGATGGGAATCCTGAACACACTTCTGAGCGCTGTGACATGGTGGAACGGCGCCACCCTGAACACCCGGATGTTCACCGCCCGCAAGGGCATCAAGGTGGGTGAGGATGATCAGGGCAATGTGTTCTACCGCAATGCCGATGACAGCAAGCGCTGGGTGATGTTCAACGGGGAAGTTGAAGCCTCGCGCGTCAGCCCCGACTGGCACGGCTGGCTGCACCGCACTTTTGACGAGCTGCCCAGCGAGAAGCCTTTGAAGCACAAGGCCTGGGAAAAGCCGCATCAGGAAAACCTGACCGGCACCATGATGGCCTATGCGCCGGCCGGGTCGATCCGCGCAGGCGGCGAACCCAAGGAACGCCGCGATTATGAGGCCTGGGTGCCCGAATAAAACATCTGCCAGAAGGCTGATTTCATGTCCCACAATCCTACCGAAGTTTTTGCCGGCGGCGTCGTGCTGGCTGCCGCTGTTGCTTTTGCCGTCTATGCCGGCCAGGCGGCCGGCCTGTCGCGCGGCGGCGCGACCTATGACTTGAACGCGTCTTTCCGCTCGCTGGAAGGGGTCAGCGTTGGCACCGACGTTCGGCTGGCCGGGGTCAAGATCGGCACCGTGACCGGCGTCGGCCTGAACCCGGAAACCTTCCGCGCAGATACTATGTTCTCTGTTAATGAAGGCATCGAAATCCCGGATGACAGCGCGGTGGTGATCTCTTCCGAAGGGCTGCTGGGCGGTAACTTTGTTGAGATCATGCCCGGCGGTTCGCCCTTTGCTTTTGAAGCAGGCGATGAGATCGAGGATACGCAGGGTGCGGTCAGCCTGATTTCGCTGCTGGTCAAATTTGTCGCCGGCGGCGGCGAGGGCGATTCTTGATGCGCTTTGCCGCGGCAGTAATGGCTTGTGCGCTGGCCATGCCGGCCTGGGGCCAGGAGCAGCCGGCGGCGCAGGGCAGTGCTGCGGTGCTAAGGGCGCTGGACAAGGTCAACGGCCATACCATGGATGCGGAAGTGGCGATCGGCGGCAGTTCGGAAATGTTCGGCTTGCTGGTGACCGTGTCGGACTGCCGCTATCCGGCGGAGAACCCGACCGGGGATGCCTTTGCCTATCTGACCGTGCGGGACCCCGACGATGGTGCGATGCATTTCCAGGGCTGGATGGTGGCGTCCAGCCCGGCACTCAACGCGCTGGACCACAACCGCTATGATGTCTGGGTCATGCGCTGCAGCAGCAGCTGAGGTGCGGGCACAGCTGGCCGGGCAAAATCCGCATCCGTTTTCAGGGCCTCACGCAATAGGGCCCGGTAACGCGCGCGGGTAACCTCAATTCCGCCAAGCGAGGCAAGATGCGCAGTCAGGAATTGCGTGTCGCACAGCCTGTAGCCCGCCTGCCGCAGCCTGTCAGTCAGATAGGCCAGCGCCACTTTGGAGGCATCCCGGCGGCGCGAGAACATGCTTTCGCCAAAAAAGGCGCCGCCCAGAGAGACGCCATAAGTGCCGCCGGCCAGGATGCCGTCCTGCCAGACTTCAAGCGAATGGGCGTTGCCCATCAGGTGCAGATCCAGGTAGCGGTCGCGGATTTCCCCGTTGATCCAGGTCTCGGCCCGGTCGGCGCAGCCGTCTACGACGCCGCCGAAATCCCGGTTCACGGTGATCTCAAATCCGCCGTTGCGGATCCGTTTGGCCAGCGAGCGGGAGATGCGGAAGCCATCCAGCGGTAGAATGCCACGCCGCTTGGGATCGACCCAGAAAATCTCGGGGTCGTCGCGGTGTTCGGCCATCGGAAAAACACCGGCAGAATAGGCGTGCAGCAATAGGTCCGCAGTTAAGCTCATGGTGCTGGCCAGTATAACGGGAAAAGGCAGGCAAATGTAAAACGGGGCGCAGCCAGTGGCGCGCCCCTCTGAAGTTATCCGGGCTGGTTTTCTTCCAGCCAGCGTTCCAGCCAGTGAATGCCGTAGTCGCCGGTGTGGATATCCTGTTCCTGCAGCAGCGCATGGAACAGCGGCACGGTGGTGTCGATGCCGTCGATGATCAGCTCGCCCAGAGCCCGGTTCAGGCGCGCCAGCGCCTCGGTCCGGTCGCGGCCGTGCACGATCAGCTTGCCAATGAGCGAGTCGTAATAGGGCGGGATCGAGTAGCCGTCATAGAGCGCCGAATCCATCCGCACCCCCAATCCGCCGGGGGCGTGGTACTGGGTGATCTTGCCCGGGCAGGGCGAAAAATTCGGCAGTTTCTCGGCGTTGATCCGGACCTCGATGGCGTGGCCGTTGATTTCCAGATCGCCCTGGGTAAAGGACATCGGCAGGCCTTCGGCCACCCGGATCTGTTCGCGTACCAGATCGACACCGAAGATGGCTTCGGTCACCGGGTGCTCCACCTGCAGGCGGGTGTTCATCTCGATGAAATAGAACTCGCCGTCTTCATAGAGGAATTCAACGGTACCGGCGCCGGAATAGCCCATCTTGCCAATGGCGTCGGCGCAGATTTTGCCGATGCGGGCGCGTTCTTCCGGGGTGATGCAGGGGCCGGGGGCCTCCTCGAACACCTTCTGGTGGCGGCGCTGCAGCGAGCAGTCGCGCTCGGCCAGGTGAACGCCGACGCCTTTGCCGTCGCCAAAGACCTGTACTTCGATGTGACGCGGTTTCTGGAGGTACTTCTCCATATAGACTTCGTCATTGCCAAAGGCAGCCTTGGCTTCCGAACGGGCAGTGGAGAAGGCGGTCGCCAGCTCTATTTCGTTCAGGGCCACTTTCATGCCGCGGCCGCCGCCGCCGGCGGTGGCCTTGATGATCACCGGATAGCCCATATCTGCGGCGGCTTTTTTTGCCGCGGCAATATCGGGCACGCCGCCCTCGGACCCCGGAACAACCGGAATACCAAGGTTCTGAGCGGTTTCCTTGGCGGTGATCTTGTCGCCCATGGTGCGGATATGCGCAGCCGAGGGGCCGATGAAGGTCAGCCCGTGGTCTTCGATGATCTGCACAAAGTTGGCGTTTTCCGACAGGAAGCCGTAGCCTGGATGAATCGCCTGGGCGCCGGTGATCTCGGCAGCCGAGATGATGGCCGGGATCGACAGATAGCTTTGGGTGCCGGACGGCGGCCCGATGCAGACCGATTCATCGGCCATGCGCACGTGCATTGCGTCGGCATCCGCAGTGGAATGCACCGCAACCGACTTGATGCCCATTTCCCGGCAGGCACGGATCACGCGCAGGGCGATCTCGCCGCGGTTGGCAATCAGGATCTTGTCAAACATGCCAGATCCTTACTCGATGATGGCCAGGGGGGTTCCGAATTCAACGGCGGCGCCGTCTTCAACCAGAATGCGCTTCACGGTGCCCGATTTCGGCGCCGGAATGTGGTTCATGGTTTTCATGGCCTCGACGATCAGCAGGGTGTCGCCTTCGCTGACCTGCTGGCCAACAGAGATAAAGGCGGGCGAGCCGGGTTCGGCCTGCAGATAGACGGTGCCGACCATCGGCGATGTCACGGCGCCGGGGTGGCTGGCCGGATCTTCGCTGGCGGCTGCGGGGGCTGCGGCGGCGGCAGGGGCAGCGGCTGCAACCGGAGCAGCGGCGGCAGGCATCGCAACCTGCACCGGCGCGGCCATGGCGGTCTGGCGGGAGACACGCACATTCAGGCTGTCGTCGTCGCCGTAGTCCCGCTTGACCTGCAGTTCGGTCAGATCGTTTTCGCGCAGCAATTCCGCCAGCGCCTTGATGAATGCCACGTCAGCTTCGTGAGATTTGTTTGTCATATTGTCCTCAGCCAATTCCGACAGGCCCGCCAGGGCAGGCGGGCCGGAAATTAGGGCGCTTATAGGGCAAGGATTACCGCAAGGAAAGCACCGTCGATCCGGGCTGTAACATGGAGGCAGATAATCGGATTTGCAATTGCCGGACTGTATTTTGTCTCATAGCGGCATGCCCGTCAGTTTGGCCACCAGTTCCGGCAGCTTGCGGGCGGCGAATTTTTGCAGCAGATGCGCCCGGTGGCTTTCCACTGTGCGGTAGGACAGATCAAGCTGCTGGCCGATTTCCTTGGCCGACAGCCCCTTGCAGGTGAGGATCGCCACTTCGCGTTCGCGCGGGGTAAGCGAGACCACCGGGCGGTCCTCGGATATATCTGCAAAGGACCAGATGCCGGTCTGAAACGGCGCCTGCGGCGTGACCGAGCGGCCGCGCACCCGGCACCAGAACAATGCGCCTGCGCGGCGGCGCATGATACGCTCGTCGCTGTAACTGCCGCTTTGCGCCTCGGGCTGTTGCAGCAGGGTGCCGATACGGTTGAAATCCTCCTGGCTGGGGTACAGCCCTGAAATCGGCATGCCGGTATATTCACCGGGAATTCCGCCGAAGGTGGAGGCAAACTGCAGGTTGCACCGCGTGATGACGCGGCGTTCCAGCACGGCAAGGCCCACAGGGGCATGGTCAAAGGCAAGATCGCTCATATGGTGTTTCTACCCCGGCCTTTCTGCGGAATTGAAGGGGGTGTTTGCGTGCCGCGATGCACGCCGACGGGCAAGCCGGAGGGAACAGCGGATGAACATTGCAGTGTGGTTGCAGCGCATGGCAGCGGCAGAGGCGGCGCGGCCTGCGTTGTTTCTGGGACAGGAGCAGATTGCGGACTACTCAGGCTTTCACACCCGCGCGGCGTCGGTGGCCGGCTGGCTGCAGATGCAGGGTGTGCAGCCGGGGGACCGGGTCGGCATATTCATGAAGAATTGCCCGGACTATCTGATCACGCTTTACGGCATTTGGTATGCGGGGGCGGCGGCGGTGCCGGTCAATGCCAAGCTGCACGGCAAGGAGGCGGAGTATATCCTGCAAAACTCCGGTGCGGGGCTGGTGTTTACCTCGCCCGGGCTGACGGAGGCTGTTGCAGCAACAGAGGCGGTTGTGCGCTGTGTGGACATCACGGGGCCGGACTATGCCGCTGCCCTGGAAGCGCAGCCTGTGGCTGAACCTGTTTTCCGTGCCCCCGAAGATCTGGCCTGGCTGTTCTACACCTCTGGCACCACCGGGCGGCCCAAGGGGGTGATGATCACCCACCGGATGCTGATGACCATGGCAATCGCCTATTTCGCCGATGTGGATCAGGTCAGCGCTGAAGATCAGGCGCTTTATGCGGCACCGATGAGCCATGGGGCGGGGATTTATGCAATTCAGCATGTTCTCGCGGGGGCAGCGCATGTCTGCCCGGTGTCGGGCGGCTTTGACGAGGCGGAGATCTTTGACCTGGCAGCGCATTTCGGGCGCGTCCATATGTTTGCAGCGCCGACGATGGTCACAAGGATGACTTCGGAAGCCAAGCGGCTGGGCCGCAAGGGCGAGGGGTTGCGCACAGTGATTTACGCAGGCGGGCCAATGTATACGGCCGACATTGTGGAGGCGGTGGAGCATTTCGGCCCGGTCTTTGTGCAGGTCTACGGCCAGGGCGAATGCCCGATGGCGATCACCGCGCTGCCGCGGCATGCCGTGCAGGACCGCGCGCATCCGCGCTGGCGTAAGCGGCTGGCCAGTGTCGGCAGGGCGCAAAGCGTGGTTGAGGTGCGGATCGGCACGCCGGAGGGGGATTTCCTGCCCGCCGGCAGCCACGGCGAGATCATGGTGCGCGGCGATGCGGTTATGCCGGGCTATTGGAACAACCCGGAGGCCACCGCCAGAACACTGGTCAATGGCTGGCTGATGACCGGCGATATGGGGGTTTTGGACACCGACGGCTATCTCACCCTGCAGGACCGCTCCAAGGACATGATCATCACCGGCGGTTCCAACGTCTATCCGCGCGAGGTGGAGGAAGTACTGTTGCTGCACCCTGACGTGCGCGAGGTCTCAGTCGTGGGCCGGCCCCATGCGGATTGGGGCGAGGAAGTGGTGGCCTTTGTTGTGGGGGAGGCGGCAGAAGCCGCGCTGGATGACCTCTGCAGCAGCCGGATCGCCCGGTTCAAACGCCCCAAGGCATACCTGCGCATCGAAGCGCTGCCCAAGAACAACTATGGCAAGGTGCTGAAAACCGAGCTGCGCAAGCTGCTTTGACTGCGGGTTCAGGCGGAGCGGGCGGCAGGGTCCTGGCCCGCGGCCGACTGGCGCTGTCCCATCATGGTGTCGATCAAAAGGCTCATCAGCTCCGCCCGGTTGCCGGTGCCGGATTTGAGGTAGATTGCATTCAGCTGCGCCTTGACGGTGCCTGCGGCGCTGCCGCGCAGGGCGGCGATTTCAGCCGTGGACATGCCCTTTACCAAAAAGGCCGCCACGTCCAGCTCGGCCGGAGTCAGAGCCCAGTTGGCAAATTCCGCATTGATGACGTCCTGCACTGCGGCCTGGGCTGCGCTCAGGCTGTCCTCCAGATGCGCCTTGCGCCGCATCAGCCGCATCAGGATGCGGGTCTCGATCACGATCGCGGCCACCAGGGCAATTGCTGCCAGCCCTTCGATATAGGCATGCGGGCCTTCGCCCGGATCTGCCTCTGCGCCTTCCAGCCCGCCGAGGTCAGCAGCCATGTCGCCCAGAAACACCGCCGCGCACAGGGCTTGCACGGCGATGACAGCAATCAGGATCCAGGGCCGGGCCGGGTCTTGCCGGTTTTGGCGCATCGTTATCTCCCCGCTGATCTGTCTGGCAGGTTCTTGTAACCGGTGATCATGGCGCGGGCCAGCCTGACTTTGGTGCGGCGGGTCTCAAACAGGACCGCACCCGCATGCAGCAGGACCGAGACTTCCGCCCAGGTGACAAGGACTTCGTGCAGCTCCTCCGGCCAGCCTGCGCTGATCAACAGCGGCACTGTCAAAAGCCAGCCGGTCAGCGCAATGCCCAGCAGTGTCAGCAACAGGTTGCAGATCATCAGCGCACCCAGGGGAGAATGCCCCTTGTGACAATTCCTGCGCCCTGCCGCGATGTCCGCCAGATGGCCGGCAGCAGCGCCAAGGTCGGGCCTGAAGCTTGAAAAACGGGCGTAACGGCTGCCAATCAATCCCCAGAGCAAACGGATACCAAGCAACGCGGCGATGAAGTATCCGATGGTTTGATGAAGAGTTCCATCGGGGTCGGTAAACAGCGCGTTGGCAGCAAAACCCGCGGCAAGAAGCCAATGAACCAGCCGGACCACAGGATCCCAGATGTATAAGTTCTTCATGTTGTATCCTTCCGGCTCCGGGGTTTCTGAAATGCACCCGGAGCCGTTCAAATTGGCAGGATCAATCGTCTTCGCTGTCTTCCTCGATCTTCACGACTTCGATCTGATCATTCAGGTGGAACTCGTATGCTTTGCCGTTCTTGGTGGCTTCGGCCTCGAACAAACCGTCTTCGGCTTCGATTTCGGTGACCTCATATCCTTGACCGGTCAGCAGGTCGCGGATCTTGGCTTCGGTATCCGGGCTGGGAGCGGTTTCTGACGCCATGGCCGCTGCTGCCGGCAGGGCGAGGGCGAGGGCCAGGAGTTTGATGGGATTGCGCATGATGTTGTCCTTTCTGCGATGCTGCCGCGCTGGAGAGGCGCGAGCAGTGACAGCCACATCGGGGTCACTGCGGTCAGGCAGAATAGGAGCGGGGTCTGATTGGTGCAGAAAACCGCGGCGTATAACCACGGTTTACAGTTCAAATCAGGGGCCGGGAGGGATTGCTGCAAAAAGGAGAGGCCAGACCTGACAAGGTCCGGCCTCAATCACCCGGCGCCGGAGCGCGGCGGGGCGGAGATTGTTTTGAGATGCGTCTCAGATTGCCAGGTATTCGGCGCGCAGCTCTTCGTTTTCCAGAACCTCTGCGGCGGTTCCGTCAAAGACGATGCCGCCGGTATCCAGGATCACCGCACGGTCCGCCAGTTCCAGGGCGCGGACCGCATTCTGCTCGACAATGATTGTTGTCATGCCCTGTTCCTTGATGTGGATGAGGGTCTTTTCAATCTCGTCGACGATTACCGGGGCAAGGCCCTCGTAGGGTTCGTCCAGCAGCAGCACTTTGATGTCACGCGCCAGCGCGCGGGCAATCGCCAGCATCTGCTGCTCGCCGCCCGAGAGGGTCACGCCCTCCTGCTTGCGGCGTTCGCCAAGGCGCGGGAACAAGTCGTAAAGACGCTCCAGCGACCAGCCGACGGGCGGCGCTATCTGCGCCAGTTGCAGGTTTTCCTCAACCGTCAGGCCGGGGATGATGCGGCGGTCCTCAGGCACCAGGCCCAGGCCCACGGATGCGGCCTCATAGGATTCCATCTTGTGCAGCGGTTTATGGTCCAGCCAGATTTCACCGCGGGTCACCATGGGAGATCCGGTACGCGCGATTGAGCGAAGGGTGGAGGTTTTGCCGGCGCCATTGCGGCCCAGCAGTGCCAGGATCTCACCCTCGTGGACGTTAAAGCTGATGCCCTGCACGATATAGCTCTCGCCGTAGTAAGCATGGACATCCCAGACCGACAGGAAGGCCGGGGCGGTGGTGGCCGCATTGGCGCTTTTGGAGAAATCGGGTTTTACATTCATGGTGTTTCTCCTTTACGCGCTTTCGCCCAGATACGCTTCGCGCACCTTGGGGTTGCCGCGGATGTTTTGCGGATCGTCCTCGACAAGCGGGGTGCCCTGGGCCAGCACGGTGATCCGGTTGGCGAGGCTGAACACCACATGCATGTCGTGTTCGATGATGGCGATGGTGATGTCGCGCTCGTCCGAGATCTGCTTCAACAGGTCGATGGTGTTGTTGGTGTCCGCCCGTGCCATGCCTGCGGTCGGCTCATCCAGCAGCAGCAGGCGGGGTTCTTGGCTAAGGCACATGCCGATCTCCAGCCGCCGCTTGTCGCCGCGGGACATGGCGGCGGCGTGCATGTGCCGCTTGTCCGCCATGTTCATCTCTTCCAGCATATGCTCGGCCTTTTGGAGAATGTCCTTCTGTTTCAGCACGGCGGACAGGGCGTTCAACTCAAACGCGCCGTCCCGTTTGGCAAAGCAGGGGATCATCATGTTTTCCAGCACCGTCAGATCGCCAAAGATTTCGGGCGTCTGGAACACGCGGGAAATGCCCATCTGGTTGATCTCGTAAGGCGCGCGGCCCAGCACCGACTGGCCGTCGAACATGACGGAACCGGTGTCGGGAATCAGCTTGCCCACCAGGCAGTTCAGCAGCGTGGACTTGCCCGCGCCGTTTGGTCCGATGATCGCATGGACCGAGTTTTCCTTAACGCTGAGGTTCACCTCGGACAGGGCCTGCAGGCCGCCGAACCGTTTCCCCACGTCTTTGACTTCAAGGATACCCATTGTGTTGTCTCCTTATTCCGCGGGGTTGGTTTTGCCAGAGGCGTTACTGTCCTTGGCCTTGCGGCGGCTGAGCCAGCCCTTGATCCGCTGACCGCCCTCAACCAGGCCGCCGGGGAGGAAGATCACCACCAGCATGAACAGGATGCCCAGCGTCAGGTGCCAGCCCTTGCCGATGAAGGGGTGGACCATGAACACAACCGCGTCCTCCATCCCGTCGGGCATAAAGCTGAACCATGTGTGCAGCACGTTGTCGTTGATTTTCGAGAAGATGTTCTCGAAGTATTTGATGAAGCCGGCGCCCAGCACCGGGCCGATCAGCGTGCCGGCACCGCCGAGGATGGTCATCAGCACGACCTCGCCCGAAGCAGTCCACTGCATCCGCTCAGCACCTGCCAAGGGGTCCATCGAGGCCATCAGCCCGCCTGCAAGACCCGCATACATGCCGGAGATCACAAAAGCCGCCAGGGTGTAGGGCCGGGTGTTGAGGCCGGTGTAGTTCATCCGCTGCTGGTTCGACTTCACCGCCCGCAGCATCATGCCGAAGGGCGAGCGGAAGATACGGATCGACAGGTAGAACGCCGCCAGCAGGATCAGAGCGCACAGGTAATAGCCTGCGTTGAACTGAAAGGCCCAGGGGCCGGCCGCCAGCTCAAACGTTGACCGCATCTCCAGGCCGAACAGGCTGGTCACCGGGATTGAGCCGTCAGCCGTGGCGGAGACACCCAGGATGCGCGGGTCTTCCAGTGTCAGCTGCAGACCGGTCTCGCCATTGGTGATCGGGGTCAGCACTGAATAGGCAAGGTTAAAGGACATCTGCGCAAAGGCCAGCGTCAGGATCGAGAAGTAGATGCCGGAGCGGCGCAAGCTGACAAAACCGATCAGCAGGGCAAACAGGCCTGCGACAATCACTGACAGCAAGATTGCCGGGATTACGTTCATGCCTACCAGCTTGAACATCCAGACGGCCGAGTAGGAGCCGGCGCCGAGGAAAGCCGCATGGCCGAATGACAGATAGCCGGTGAGGCCAAAGAGGATATTAAATCCGATGGCGAAGATCCCGAAGATCACAAAGCGCTGCATCAGGTCAGGATAGCCCGCGTTGAACTGCGCCATGGCGCTGCCGGTGGGGAAGGGGTTCAGGATGAAGGGGGCGAACAGCGTCAGGCAGGCGACGATGATCAGCATAGAGGTGTCTTTTTTATCCAGTCCGAACATGTCTTAGTCCTCCATCACGCCTTTGCGGCCCATCAGGCCCCGTGGACGGGTCAGCAGAATGATGATTGCGACCACATAGATGATGATCTGGTCGATGCCGGGGATCAGGGATTTGATCTCGTTCATTGAGGCAAAGCTCTCAAGAACACCCAGCAGGAAACCTGCCAGCACCGCGCCGGGCAGCGAACCCATGCCGCCGACAACCACCACCACAAAGCTGAGCACCAGGAAGTCCATGCCCATATGGTAGTTGGGCGAGTTGATCGGCGTGTACATAACACCGGCCAGGCCCGCGACAGCGGCGGCGATGCCGAACATGATGGTAAAGCGGCGGTCGATGTTGATGCCCAAAAGGCCCACGGTTTCTCGGTCGGCCATGCCGGCCCGCACCACCATGCCGAAGGTGGTGAATTGCAGGAAGCTGAAGATGCCGCCGATGATCAGCACAGCAAAGAAGAAATAGACCACACGCCAGACCGGATAGATGATGTCCATGCCGATGACGGCGCCCAGGTTCATCACGCCGTTCAGCGCGTCCGGGGCCGGTGTCTGGATCGGGTTGGCGCCATAAAAATACTTGATGACTTCCTGCAGCACGATGGCAAGGCCGAAGGTCACCAGGATCTGGTCGGCATGGGGGCGCTTGTAGAAATGCTTAATCAGCCCGCGTTCCATCACATAGCCGACGCCGATCATGATCGGGATGGCAAAGAGGATCGCCAGCGGCACCGCCCAGTCGATGATGGAGCCGCCGAACTCGGGGCCGAACCAGGCCTCGACGTAAGGGGTTTTCACTTTCAGCGGGTTGCCCAGAAAGTCGGTCTGGGTCTCGTCGACGGTTTCAAAGCTGAGGTTCAGAAAACGTTGCACGGTAACTGCGCAGAAGGCGCCGATCATGAACAGGGCCCCATGGGCAAAGTTCACCACGCCAAGCGTGCCGAAGATAAGTGTCAAACCCAGCGCGATCAGCGCATAGGCCGAGCCTTTGTCCAGCCCGTTCAAGATTTGCAATAGGATTGCGTCCATGGGTCCCGCCCCCGGTTAGTCTGGGTGGAAGAGAGGGTCTCCGGCTGTTCAGCGGCCTGAGACCCCTGTGCTGACGGCACGCGTCAGATAGCCGGTGAAACGAAGGGCCGGGCGCAACGCGCCCGGCCAGAACCATCAGGCTCAGGCGCCCGGGTTGCAGGAACCCAGCTGACCGCCCGCGAACATCGGGTGATCCGGTGCGTATTCCACCTGCGCGCGCGGGGTGACTTCGACCACTTCCAGAAGGTCGAATTCCGAGGTCGGGTTTTCCTTGCCGCGCACAACCAGCACGTCTTTGAAGCACTGGTGGTCTTCGGCGCGGTACAATGTCTTGCCATTGCCCAGTCCGTCGAATTCAAACCCTTCCAGCGCTTCGGCAACGCCGCAGGGGTTGAAGGTGCCCGCACGTTCAACCGCATCCGCATAAAGCAGCGTCTGGCAATAGGTGGTGTGCGCGGCCTGGCTCGGCGGGAAGCCGTATTTGGTGCCGAAGGATTTGACGAACGCTTTGGAGCCTTCATCCTGCAGCGTCCAGTGCCAGTTGGTCGAGCCGTGAATGCCCTTCACGTTCTCGCCTGCACCCTTGGCCATCAGGCGGGAGTAGAGCGGCACCACGATTTCGAAGTTCTTGCCGTTCACCACCTTGTCGCGCAGGCCGAACTGCACCGCGTTGGTCAGCGAGTTCACCATGTTGCCGCCGTAGTGGTTCAGCACCAGAACGTCGGCGCCGGAATTCAGCACCGGCGCGATGTAGGAGGAGAAGTCGGTCGCGGCCAGCGGCGTGCGGACCTTGTTCACCGTGTTCCAGCCCAGGGCCTCGGTCGCGGCTGCAATCGATTCTTCCTGGGTCCAGCCCCAGGTGTAGTCTGCGGTCAGATGATAGGCGGTGCGGTCGGTGCCATACAGGTTCTTCAGCACCGGCGCCAGCGCGGCACCCGACATGTAGCCATTGAAGAAATGGCGGAAACCGTTGGCCTTCTTGTCCTTGCCGGTGGTGTCGTTTGAGTGCGTCAGGCCGGCCATGAAGATCACACCTGCCTCCTGGCAGAGCCCCTGCACGGCGATGGCAACACCCGAGGAGGAGCCGCCGGTGATCATCACCGCGCCGTCTTTTTCGATCATCGATTTGGCCGAGGCGCGTGCGGCATCGGATTTGGTCTGGGTGTCGCCGGTGACATATTCCACCTTCTTGCCCAGGATGCCGTTCCCCTGCAGCGCCTTGGAGCTGAAGGTGTTCATCATGCCGCCGTCGCCGCCGCCGTTCAGATGCTCGACCGCCAGCTCATAGGCGCGCAGCTCGTCGGCGCCTTCGTCGGCGTAGGGGCCGGTCTGGGGCACATTGAAGCCCAGGGTCACGGTGCCGCCGGTCGGTTCATTGGTAAAGGCCGCGGCGGAAGAGGCGGTAAAGATCGTTGGCAGCGCCATACCGGCGCCTGCGATTGCGCCGGTCTTTAAGACTCTGCGGCGCGATGCGTCAAATTCAGACATGTATTCCTCCCTAATATGATTAGTGCCTTGCAGCTCCTCACTTCTGCGCAGCACCAGCACGTTTCGTGCAAAATCAGTATGAGCGCGCTATGTAAAGCCAGGCAATAAATCCCTTTTATTGCTTGAAAATTCTGTAAATAACTGAACAGTATTCAGTGATGTTCTGTAAATTGTATTATATTGCAATGCAGAAAGCCGTTGAATTGACAGTGTTTTGGGAGGCCACGCATAATGGCACGCGATACCCTGACCGGCAGCCGGATCCGCGAACGCAGGCTGATCCTGGGGATGCGTCAGGCCGAATTGGCGCGGGAGGCGGGGATCTCGGCCTCCTACCTCAACCTGATCGAACATAACCGGCGCAGAATCGGCGGTAAGCTGCTGGTTGATCTCGCTGGGGTGCTGGGGGTGGAGCCGTCGATGCTGAGCGAGGGGGCCGAAGCGGCTCTGATCTCTACCCTGCGCGAGGCGGCGGCGGACAGCGGGGTTCCGGTGGCCGAGCTGGACCGGGTCGATGAATTTGCCGGCCGGTTTCCCGGCTGGGCCGAGGTACTGGCAACCGGCCATCGCCGCATCGCCACGCTGGAGCGCATGGTGGAAACCCTGTCAGACCGGCTGACCCATGATCCCAATCTGGCGGCCTCGGTGCATGAGGTGCTGTCGACTGCTGCGGCGATCCGCTCTACCGCGTCGATCCTGGCGGAAACCGGCGAACTGGAGCCGGAGTGGCGCGACCGGTTCCACAAGAACCTCAACGAAGATTCCCTGCGCCTGTCCGAGAGCAGCCGGGCACTGGTGAATTTTCTGGACGAGGGCGACACCAGCGACGACCGCCGCGGTATGCCGCAAGAGGAGGCCGAGGTCTTTTTTCAGGAAAACGGGTTTCATTTTCCTGCACTTGAGGATGGCTCCGCTGGACCCGGACAGCTGGTCCAGACCGCCCCTGCTTTGACAAGCCCGGCGGCCCGCAGCCTGGCACAGGCGGCCTTGGCGCAATACCGGGCGGATGCCTTGGCAATGCCGCTGCAGGCGATGGAGCAGGAAATCCAGGCGGGTGGGGTTGCTCCGGTGGCGATCGCGCGCCGCTTTAAGTGCGGGCTCCCTGCTGTGCTGCGCCGTCTGGCGGCGCTGCCGGAGGAGGTTCTGGGGCAGGAGGCCGGGCTGGTGGTCTGCGATGCCTCAGGCACGCTTTTGTTCCGCAAGCCTGTGACCGGGTTTTCGATGCCGCGTTTCGGGTCGTCCTGCCCGCTGTGGCCGCTGTACACTGCGCTTGTGCACCCGAATATCCCGGTGCGGCGCAATGTTCTGCAGCAGGGGCGCAATGCGGCGGCTTTTGACTGCATGGCGGTGGCCTGGCCGCAGGAGATGCAGGATTTTGGCGCGGATCCTATGTACAGGGCGGTTATGCTGATCCTGCCCGGCGCCAAAGATGCACGGGATCCGCAGCCGGTTGGCGCCAGTTGCAGGATCTGCCCGCGCCAGGGCTGTCCGGCGCGGCGCGAGCCATCGATTCTGAAGGAAGAGTTTTGACAGTGACACGGCCGCGGGGCTAATCTGCACAAAAATGAATGCGTCTGCGGACCGGCCTGGCCGGCAGGTGGCGCCGGGAGGAAATTCTGCTGATGGGCAGGCATGTTGTTCTGATCGAAGACGAGCCGAATATCACCGAGGCCATCCGGTTTCTGCTGATACGGGACGGCTGGAGCGTGGATGCGCATACCGATGGTGCCACCGCGGTGGAGGTGATCCGCGATGCCAATCCCGATCTGGTGATTCTGGACCTTATGCTGCCGGGCAAAAGCGGTCTGGAGATTGTGCGCGAGCTGCGCAGCGAGGGTGGCATGGGCGCACTGCCGGTGCTGATGCTGACCGCCCGGGGCCAGATGCGCGACCGGGAAATGGCGGAAAAGGCGGGCGTGACCCGGTTTATGACCAAACCCTTCTCCAATGCCGAGGTACTGACGGCGGTGCGCGACCTGCACGCCCAGGCCGGCCAGGAATAATGCAGGGATGACACAGGGTAGCGGCGCCGAAGAGCAAACAGGCACCCGCGCGGAACGCCAGACCTACCGCCGCCGCAGGCTGATGGATATTGCCCGCCTGCTGCCGGTTCTGGGCGCATTGCTGCTGGCGCTGCCGCTGTTGTGGCCCGAAGCCTCCACCCATCCCGCGGCGCGCGATGGTGTCAGTATGTCGTCGGCCATCATCTATATTTTCGCCGTCTGGACCGGCCTGATCGGCGCCTGTTTTGCTTTCAGCCTCG